>NZ_FNSA01000003.1:927810-1237081 GCF_900104775.1 Tsukamurella tyrosinosolvens | reverse complement strand
TTGCCGCCGCGACCGCCGTCGCCGAAGAGGAGTCCGCCGCTGCCGCCCTTGCCGCCGGCGACGCCGACGACGGTGCTGTTCCAGCCGTTACCGCCGTGGCCGAGCAGGAGGCCGCCGTTCTGTCCGTCGGGATGCGCGGCGGTACCGTCGGCGCCGTTGCCGATGAAGACCCGCACCACGTCGGCGAAGGGGTTGATCGGTGCGACGAAGTCCGCCATGGCGATGATCCCGTTGCCGACCAGGTCGGCCACCTGCAGCACCAGCCCCACGACGGGCGTCATCAGCGAGGTCACCTGCGCGATACCGGGCAGCGGGATCTGGGGCACCGGGCCCGACAGGGGCGCGAGGGGCGAGCCCGTGCCGGAGAGGATCTGTGTGAGCCCCGGGAGGACGGAATTCGCTCCGCCGAGTACCGATTCGGCCACCGACGCCGCGGAGCTCGCCGGCGCGGACCGGGCCGCGGGAGCGCCGAACGATGCCGGCGCCGCCGTGCCGGGCGAGCGGCCGGTACCCGCCAGGGCGACCGTCTGCGGGGCGAACGTCAGGGGACCCGTCACCCGAGCGCCGTCCCCGCCCGACGGTGCCATCGGCACCGTCCAGCCCGCGGGCAGCGGAACCGCCCTCACGACACCGTCGACCTCGGTGAGCACCGCTGCCACCGCGACCCGGGCCGGGGTGAACGCAGCGGGCAACAGGTGCTCCTGCTGGACCGGCGGGGCCGCGGTGAGCCCCGCCGTGACGCCGGGCGCGGCGACCAGCGCACCCGTACTGACGATCGCGACGCCCGCCGCCGCGAAACGATGAGTTCTACGTGACATGACCACTCCTTGATCGGGACGTACTGCCTTGTCCAGCAAACTCCCAGCGAGTGCACAGGTCGTGAGTAGTCGACTACTCAATTCCGCAGGGCGGACCGTTGTCCGGCGCCCGGCGCACTACTCGGGACCAGCGGCGAGGACGCCCCGGCCACGCCGGGTACATGCGATCGAGGGCGCCCGGCGCTCGGTCGTCCTCCTCGCCTGGGGACGCGCCCACCACGGCCGTGCCGGTACCCTGATCGGGTGACGAATCGTGGAGCGAAGGCGTACGGACTGGCCACCATCACCGACGACGGGACGGTGCTCGACACCTGGTTCCCCGCGCCGGAGCTGACCGACGGCGGCGGTACCGCCGGCACCGTGCAGGATCCCGACGGCGCGCCGGAGGTCCTCACGGCCTCCGCCGGCGCGGACGCGGCCCGCAAGGTGCGGATCGTGGTCGTGCAGACCACGATCGCCGATCTCGGTGCCGCCCCGGCCGACGCGCACGACGTGTACCTGCGCCTGCACCTGCTGAGCCATCGCCTAGTGCAGCCGCACGGCCTCAGCCTCGAGGGCCAGTTCGGCCTCCTCGCGAACGTCGTCTGGACCAACTTCGGCCCCTGCTCCCCCGTCGACTTCGAGTCGGTGCGCGCGGCGCTCTTCCCCCGCGGCCACGTCACCGTGTACTCGGTGGACAAGTTCCCGCGCATGGTGGACTACGTGCTGCCGAGCGGCGTGCGCATCGGCGACGCCGACCGGGTGCGCCTCGGCGCGCACCTGGCCGAGGGCACGACCGTCATGCACGAGGGCTTCGTGAACTTCAACGCCGGCACGCTGGGCACGGCGATGGTCGAGGGCCGCATCTCTGCGGGCGTGGTCATCGGCGACCACTCCGACGTGGGCGGCGGCGCGTCGACGATGGGCACCCTGTCGGGCGGCGGCAAGGAGATCATCAAGCTCGGCGAGCGGTGCCTGCTCGGCGCCAACTCGGGCCTGGGCATCCCGCTCGGCGACGACTGCGTGCTCGAGGCGGGCCTCTACCTCACCGCCGGCACCAAGGTGACCGGCCCGGACGGGACGCAGGTCAAGGCCCGCGATCTGGCCGGGCAGAGCAACCTGCTCTTCCGTCGTAACTCGGTGACCGGCGCGGTCGAGGTCGTGCCGTGGAGGAGCGAGGGCGTCGAGCTCAACGCCGCCCTGCACAAGAACTGATCGGACGACGACGAGAAGGGCGGCCGGTGCGCGCACCGGCCGCCCTTCTCGTGCACCGTCAGTGCATTCTGTTCGCGGTCGCGTCCCGCGACGGTCCCGTCGCGCACCCGAGGCCGCTGAGGACCCGGTCGAGCGCGCGTTGCAGCACGGGCTCACCGCTCACGGACTCGGAGACGGACACCCGCGGCGAGCCGGTGCCCGCACATCCCGGATGATTCGCCACCAGGCGTGATTCGACGATCCACAGCCCGACTCCGCACAGCACCACCGCGCCGCACAGCGCCGCGATCAGCGCAATCCTGACTCTAGTGAATGTCATCTTCACCACCTCTCCGCAACCGAACCTCGCTCCTGTTTGCAATAGCGTACCACTGATCGCCCGTTACTTCGCAGAGGAAAGCACTGCCGCCGTCCGCGATCCGGACGATCCGGTTCTCAATCCGCGCGCAACAGGTCGTGGACCTGCACGAACGCCGCCCCTACCGTCGGAGGGACGGGATCACGGTGATCCCGGTCACGACCGGACAGGGAACTGCACATGAGCGCCTCCACGATCGACACCACGACGTACGACCGGCTCTACATCGGCGGCGACTGGGTCGCCCCCGCCGGCCGCGGGTCGATCACTCCGATCAACGCGAGCACGGAGGAGCCGCTCCCCGCGGTGCCCGAGGGCGTGGAGGCGGACGTCGACGCCGCGGTCGGCGCGGCCCGCCGGGCCTTCGATGCACCGTCGGGCTGGCGGACGTGGGAACCCGCACGCCGGGCCGAGGTGCTCGAGCGGTTCGCCGCCGAGCTGGAGGCCCGCGCCGACCGCATGATAGGCCTGGTCAGCGCGCAGAACGGCATGCCCGTCTCCGTGGCCGCCCAGCTCGAGGGCTCGTACCCCGCCACGCTGTTGCGCTACTACGCCGGCCTGCTCCGCGCCCCGAGCGCGCCGGACCTGCGGGACGGCCTCTTCGGCGGCGTCGTCGAGGTGCGCCGGGAGCCGATCGGCATCGTCGCCGCGATCGTGCCGTGGAACTTCCCCCAGACCCTCGCCATGTTCAAGATCGCCCCGGCGCTCGCCGCGGGCTGCTCCATCGTGGTCAAGCCCTCCCCCGAGACGGTGCTGGACGCCTTCCTGCTCGCCGAGGCCGCCGACGCCGCCGGCCTGCCCGCGGGCCTGCTCAACGTGGTGCCGGCCGGCCGGGAGGTGGGCGCCTACCTGGTCGCGCACCCGGGCGTCGACAAGGTCGCGTTCACGGGCTCGACGGAGGCCGGGCGCGCGATCGGCGAGACCTGCGGCCGGCTGCTGCGGCCCGTCACGCTGGAGCTGGGCGGCAAGTCCGCGGCGATCGTGCTCGACGACGCGGACCTCGACCTGGGCGCGATCGGCGAGGGCCTCTTCGTCGCGACGCTGCTCAACAACGGTCAGACCTGCTTCCTCGGCACCCGGGTCCTGGCGCCGCGCTCGCGCTACCAGGAGGTGGTGGACGCCTTCACGGCCTTCGCGGGCTCCCTCACCGTCGGCGACGCCGCGGATCCCGCGACGCAGGTCGGGCCCCTCGCCACCGCGCGACAGCGGGAGCGCGTCGAGGGCTTCATCGCGCAGGGCCGCGCCGACGGCGGCCGGATCACGGTCGGCGGTGGCCGCCCCGACCGGGACCGCGGGTGGTTCGTGCAGCCGACCGTGTTCGCGGACGTCGACAACGAGGCGGCGATCTCGCGGGCGGAGATCTTCGGCCCCGTGCTGTCGGTGATCGGGTACGACGACGTCGACGACGCCGTGGCCATCGCGAACGCCTCCGACTACGGGCTGGGCGGCACCGTCTGGACCTCCGACCCGGATCGCGGTGCGGCCGTGGCCCGCCGGGTGCGCACGGGCACGATCGGCGTCAACCGCTACATCCCGGATCCGGTCGCCCCCTTCGGCGGCGTCAAGGCCAGCGGCCTCGGCCGCGAGCTCGGGCCCGAGGGCCTGGCGGCGTACACCGAGCTGCAGACGATCTACCGCTGACCCGCGCCGGGGTCGGCCTCGAGCTCGCCGCCGTACCGGGCGGCGAGCTCGCCGCGGGTCGTGACCCCGAGCTTGGCGAAGATGCGGGTCAGGTGGAACTGCACCGTCTTGGGTGACAGGTAGAGCTGCTCCGCCACGCGCCGATTCGTGTCCCCCGCGACCACGAGGCGGGCGACGTTGAGCTCGTGCGGGGTCAGCGCGGCGACGTCCGCGTCGGCGGGGCCGCCGGCCCGCCCGAGCTCCCGATCGGTCGTGCGGAGCGGTGCGTGTGCGCCCAGCGACGCGAAGACCGCCGCGGCCTCGCCGAGGTGATGCGCGGCGTCCCGGCGGTGACCGGTGCGCCGCAACAGCATCCCCAGGTCGAGGTGCAGGCCGCCCGCCGCCACGGGGAACGGATCGGCCTCGGCGAGGCAGTCGCGCAGGGTCTCCGCCGCCGCGTCGGCGTCCGGTTCGGCCGCCGCCCGGGCGGCGCGCATCCGGATCCGCGCGGGCGTGCTCTGCGGGGCCGGCGCACCGTCGAGCAGGGCGACGGCCTCCTCGGCTCGTCCCGCGTCCACGAGGGCCCGGGCGGCGACGGGGTGCCAGGGCCAGAAATCCGGTCCGACCGTTCGCGCCGCCGGGTCGGCGAGGAGGGGCTGGACCGCCGCCAGGACGGCGCGCGGGCCACCCCGGGCCGCCGCGGCCTGCGCGAGCGCGGCCGGGATCCGCTGCGTCAGATAGCCGGTCGGGGCCACGCGCGCGGCGGCCGCGTGCCGGTCCGCGGCCTCGGCATCCCCGCGGAGCGCGCGGATCTCGGCGGCCGTCCAGTGCGCGAGCGGCGAGCACAGCACGATCCCCGTGCTGTCGCCGAGCTCCACCGCCTCCCGCGCGCTCTCCAGTGCGGCGTCCCAGTCGCCGATCTCGAACTGCACCCGCGCCAACCAGCCGAGAGCCCACAGCGAGACCCGGTGCGCGCCGCCCACGGCGTCGCGGGCGGCGGTGAGCGCGGTGCGGGCGCGGTCGAGATCGCCGAGCCCGTACTGGATCCAGCCCACCCCGAGCATGAGCCGCTGGGACACCGCGACGGGCAGGCCCGTCTCGGCGAGGCCGGCGTCCACGGCGCGGGCGGCACCGACGAGGTCGCCGGCCGCGGCGGCGCCGAGCCCGCGGAAGGCGCGGGATTCGATCGCCGGCGGTGCGGCTCCGCCGAGCTCGATCGCCCGGTCGGCCCACGCGATGAGCGCGGGTCCGTCCCAGCGCACCAGGGCGTCCAGGCCCCGACGGTGCGCGATCCGCGCGGCGGGGAGCGGGCTGAGCCGCGGGTTCACCGCCTTCCAGGCCCGGTCGAGCCGGTCCTGCGCCTCCGCGGGGCGGCCCGACTGGATGGCGACGTAGCCGAGCACGGAGTCCCGTTCGGGGCTGGGCGGCAGTGCCTCGATGGCGGGCACCAGCTCGCGCGCGGCGCCGAGGTCACCGGCGCTGACGTAGGCGTCGACGGCGGCGATGCGCAGCTCGCGGGCGGCCTCGGCGTCGTCCGCGACGCCGGTGGCGGCGGCGAACGCGGCGGCGGCCGCGGACCATTCGCCGCGGGCTGCGAGCGCGGCGCCGTCGTCGGCGAGGGCGGTCGCCAGCGCGGGATCGCTGCGGAGCACCGCGGCGGCGCGGTGGCGCAGTGCGCGATGCGGGTCGACGACCTCGGCCGCGGCGGCATGCAGGCGCGCCCGGTCGGCCCACGACGAGGCCTCCTGCACGGCGCGGGCGACGACCGGCGCGAGCGGCAGCACCCACGGCCCGTCGCGGTCGCGGCGGGCGAACACCAGCCCGCGGTCCGCGAGTGCGTCGAGCACGTCCGCGGTCACCTCCACGCCCGCGACGGCGGCGAGGTCCGTGGGGGCCGCGCCCCCGAGGATCGCGGCCGCGAGGGCGACGCGCGCGGCACCCTCGCCGACCTCCGTCAGCGCCGCCGCCACGCGCTGCCGCTCACCCGCGGGCACCGCGTCCGGTGGCTGCGCACCGGAACGCGCCGCCTCGTCGAGCGCGGCCAGCGTCGCCTCGACGGCGCCCGCGGTGCGCCGGTGCACCCGCACCGCGCCCGCTGCCGGGAGATCGAGTCCGAGGGTGCGGGCCAGCGCGGCCACCTCGTCGGGCGTGAACGCGTCGACCGAGAGGATCACGTCGGGGCCGAGCGCGCGGGCGGCATCCCGCCAGAGGTCGGAGACCGGCGGCTCGGCGGTCGCGCGTGCCAACACGACGGGTGTCCCGCGCTGCGCCGCGGCGGCGAGCTCGCCGAGCTCGGCGGCCGCGAGCCGCTGGGCGTCGGCGACCACGACGGCGCCGGCCGCGAGGGCCGCGCGCAGGCGGTCGCCGTCGTCCGGCGCGAGGCCGCCGAGTGCCTGCACGACAGGGGCCTCCGGGTGCGCCAGCGCCGCGAGCGCCCGCGCGCCGCGGCCGGACGGGTCGCCGACCACGGCCAACCGGGCTCCGCGGATCCGCCGCACCGACCAGGGGTCCATCGCCCCACGATAGGCGGGCGGCGGGTCCGCGGGGCGGCGGTTCAGCCGAGATCCCCTCCGCCGACGGGCAGCACCGAGCCGGTGAGGTAGCCGGCCTCGTCGCTCGCCAGGAAGCAGATCACGGCTGCCTGCTCGTCGAGCGTCCCGTAGCGGTGCATGAGGCTGGACTCCAGCGTCTGGTCGATGTGCGCCTGGAACCAGGCCCGCTCGGCGTCGGTCTCGGGGGCGTCGCCGCCGCGGGGGATGCGCCGCGGCGGCGCCTCGGTGCCACCGGGGGCCGAGGCCACGACACGGATCCCGCTGTCGGCGTATTCCATCGCGAGCGAGGCGGTGAGGGCGTTGACGCCGCCCTTCGCCGCCGAGTACGGCACGCGATGCACGCCGCGGGTGGCGACGGACGAGACGTTGACGATGACGCCGTGGCCGCGCCGCTGCATCGACGGGAGCACGGCCCGGCAGGAGAACAGCGTGGTGAGCAGCGATCGGGTGACCTCGGCGCCGATCTGGGCCTCGGTGAACTCGGTGAAGGGCTTGAACCACATCGCCCCGCCGACGTTGTTGACGAGCACGTCGATCCGCCCGAAGCGCTCGAGCGCCTGCGCGGCGACGTCCTGTGCGCCGGTGAGCGATTCGAGGTCGGCCACGGCGGCGACCGCCTCGGATCCGTGGCGCGTGAGCTCGTCGGCGAGCTCACGGACCAGGTCGGACCGGTCGACCACCAGCACCCGGCCGCCCTCGGCGTGCACCCGGCGGGCGACGCGCTCGCCGATCCCCTGCGCGGCGCCGGTGACCACGACGACCTTCCCCGCGAACCGGCCGGGATGCACGAACGCCGGGGTGCGCGCCAGCTCCTGCTCGCGCATCGCGCGACGGGTGGTCTCCATGGACCGGTCGGCGTGGTCGGCCACGAGCGCGCGGGCGGTCTCCCGGTCGCCGGCGGCGACGGCCTCGACGATGTCGAGGTGGTCCTGCGCGCACCGCGGGTGGATCCAGGTGGCGCTGCGCAGCGTGGTGTCCATGTGGCTGCGGACACCGAGCCGCTGGTAGGCGGCGAGCAGGTGCTCGTTGCCGGTGAGGGTGAACAGGTAGTCGTGGAACGCCGCATTGGCCTCGGTGTAGCCGGCGGCGTCGGTCAGGCGGTCACCGTCGAGGTACGGCACGGTGGCCTCGGCGAGCAGCCGGTAACCGGCGAGCTGGGGCGAGCCGATCCGCCCGAGGACCAGTTCCAGCGCACCGAGTTCCAGCGCCTTGCGGGCCTCGAAGACGGCGTCCGACTTGCGGATGTCCGGGTGCTCCTCGCCGATCTCGTACCCGCCCGGGCCGGCCGGCTCCGGCGGTTCGACGACCGGCTGCAGGTCCCGTGCGGCGAGGATCGGCTGCCCCGCGAGCCCCCGGGCGTCCGGGTTCTCCACGAGCGCGCCGCCCGCGTCGACGAGCAGGCCCGGGTACGCGAGGGCACCCGTGGCGACGGGGACCGGCGCGGCGGGCTCCTCGGGCACCGGCGCCGCGGCCGCGGGGGCGGCGACCTCGGCGGCCGGAGCAACGTCGATGGGCGCCGCTGCCGGTGCCGCTGGGGCGGGCGCCGCGGGAGTCGAGGCGACGGCCGGCAGGAACTTCTCGTAGTAGAAGCCCGTCGGCGTGATGCCCAGGCGGCCGAGCTCGGCGCGGAAGCCGTCGATCATGGGCGGCGGCCCGCACAGGTACACGGCCACGTCGCCGCCGTGCAGGTGCGCGGTGCGGAGGATCTCGGTCACGTGCCCGCGGTGCGCGGCGGTGCTGGCGGGGTCGGAGACGCAGTGCTCGAAGTCGAACTCGGGCAGCTCCTCCCGGAGCCCGGCGAGCACATCGAGCCGCGTGACGTCCTGGTCCTGTGAGACGCCGTAGAGCAGCTGGACGGTGCGCCCCGGGTCGCGGGTCCGCATGGACCGCAGCATGGACAGCATGGGCGCGAGCCCGGTGCCGCCGGCGACCAGCAGCGCGGGCCGGTCCGCCTCGCGGAGGAAGAACGAGCCGAGCGGGCCCCGGAAGGTCACCCGGTCGCCGACCTGCGCGCGGCCGGTGAGCCAGTCCGACATCGCGCCGCCGCTCGGGATGAGCTTGACCAGGAACTCCAACTCCTCGTCGTCGGGGTGTGACGCGAACGAGTAGGACCGCTCGGCGTCGGGCGCACCGTCGGCCCCGGATCCGGGCACGGCGATGTTGACGTACTGCCCGGGGAGGAAGGCCAGGCGGTCCCGCTCGTCGGCGCGCAGCCGCAGTCCGACGGTGCTCGGGGTGAGCCGCTCGAGGCCGGTCACGGTCGCGGCGAATTCACCCACCTGCGTCTTCGCGACCGCCGAGGTGCTGCTGATCTGCAGCACCAGGTCGGAGGTCGGCGACATGGAGCAGGGCAGGCAGTAGCCCTGCTCCGCCTCGTCCGCGGTGAGTGCGTCGTCGACGTAGGTCCCGCCGTCGTACGTCCCGGATTCGCAGAGCGCCTTGCACGTTCCGCACGCCCCGTCGCGGCAGTCGAGCGGGATGTTGATCCGCTGCCGGTACGAGGCGTCCGCGACGGTCTGTCCCGGGTCGACTGAGATGAACCGGGTCACCCCGTCCTCGAAGGCGAGCGCCACCTGATGCGCCATGATGAGATCCCTTCCGCCCGAATCAGACGTGGTAGATGTCGACGACGTGGTGGATGTAGTCGTTCTTGAGCACCACCGTCTTCCGGCGGAACAGCGGCTGCTCCCCCGAGAAGTCGAGCGTCGCCAGGGTGGTGCCGTAGTACGGGTCGACGGTGTCGTAGCGGAAGTACATGGTGTGCCAGTTGAACCGGATGTCCACGAGATCGCCGCGGCGCTCGATCACCTCGACGTTGCTGATGTTGTGGCTCGTCCGCGGCTCGGGCAGCGAGGTGGCCGAGGAGCGCTCGGTGCGGATCCGGAAGACGCGGTCCGTCAGGCCGCCCTTGTCCGGGTAGTACACGAGCGAGATCTCGGTCTGGGGGTCCTCGGTGAGCTTGTCGTCGTCGGCCCAGGCCGGCATCCAGAACTCGCAGTCGTCGGCGTAGCAGTCGAGCCACTTCTCGAACTCGCGGTCGTCCAGGTGCCGCGCCTCGCGGTAGAGGAACTGCTCGATCGCGTGCTGGTCGATCGCGGCGGTGGTGGGCGCGCTCATCGGTTCTCCTCCTTCGCGGCGTCGGCCTGCAGGCCGGCCTGCAGGGTCTCCTGCCAGTACTTGTGCTGCACGGGATACAGCCCCTCGTCCTCGTTCTTGACGCCGGAGGAGACGACCCCGGTCATGCCGAGCACGGTCGCCACCTCGTCGGGGCCGGTGAGCCAGTGCTCCGCGCCGCGGCTCATGTCGTTCCACTGCGCGGCGGTCGCGAGGAAGGTCTTCTGGCAGCTGCGGAACTCCTCGAGATCGTCCGGCGTGGCCATGCCCGAGGCGTTGAAGAAGTCCTCGTACTGGCGGATCCGCCAGGCGCGGTTCTCCTTCGACTCGCCCTTCGGGGCGATGCAGTAGATGGTCACCTCGGTCTTGTCCACGCTGATCGGGCGGAAGTGCCGGATCTGCGTGGAGAACTGGTCCATGAGGTAGACGTTCGGGTACAGGCACAGGTTGCGGGAGCCGCGGACCATGAAGTCGCCCTTGGCCTCACCGAACTGCTCCTTGAGGGCGTCCATCCGGTCCCAGAGCGGTCGGTCCTGCGGGTTGCCGGCCCAGGTCCACAGGCACAGGTGCCCGTTCGGGTACGACCAGTAGCCGCCGCCCGACTTGCCCCATTGGCCGGCGTCCAGGGTCTTGGTGGTGTTGCCCGAGTCGCCGGTGTTGCGGCGACTGGTGGTGGCCGCGTAGTTCCAGTGCGTCGCGGTCACGTGGTAGCCGTCGGCGCCGTTCTCCGCCTGCACCTTCCAGTTGCCGTCGTAGGTGTAGGTGGAGGCGCCGCGGAGCACCTCGAGCCCGTCGGGCGACTGATCCACCAGCATGTCGATGATGGTCGTGGTGTCGCCGAGGTGCTCCTCGATCGGTGGCACGTCCGGGTTCAGCGAGCCGAACAGGAAGCCGCGGTAGTTCCCGAACTTCGCGACCTTCGTGAGGTCGTGGCTGCCCTCGTGGTCGAACTGGGCGGGGTACCCGGCACCGTCGGGATCCTTGACCTTGAGCAGCCGGCCGTCGTTGCGGAAGGTCCAGCCGTGGAACGGGCAGGTCAGCGTCTTGCGGTTGTCGGTCTTCTTGCGGCACAGCATGGCGCCGCGGTGGGCGCAGGCGTTGATGAGCAGGTTGAGCTCGCCGTCGGTGCCGCGCGTGATCACCACGGGCTGCCGGCCGATGTACGTGGTGTAGTAGTCGCCCGGCTCGGGCACCTGGCTCTCGTGCGCGAGATACACCCAGTTGCCCTCGAAGATGTACTTCATCTCCAGTTCGAAGGTCTCCTCGTCGGTGAAGATGTTGCGGTTCACCCGGTAGACGCCGTCCGCGGGGCGCTCGTCGATCGCGTGATCGAGCACGTCCGCGGACGGGGTGGGCGAGGGTTCGGTGACGGTCATCGGGAGACCTCCGGGTCGGCTGGGTGGCTGTGATCCCCATCACCGTCCCGCGGGACGGTCCTCCCGCGCGCCGGGCATATCGCTAGCAACCCACCAGGGTGTCTTCATTGCGTTTCAGGCACTAATCACATCCCAATAGGTCCTGGTCTTTCCCAATCAATGCTCCTACCGTGAGATGCACATCACAACGGACAGCGAGGAGGACGTCATGGAGCTGCGGCACCTGCGCCAGTTCCTGGCCGTCGCGCAGACCGAGCACTTCGGGCGCGCCGCGGACGGGCTGCACATCGCCGGCCCCGCCCTGTCGCGGTCCGTGCGGCAGCTCGAGGCCTCGCTCGGGACGCCCCTCTTCGAGCGCACCACCCGCCAGGTCGAGCTCACCGAGGCCGGCCGGGTCTTCGCCGGGGAGGTCCGGCGGATCCTCGGCGAGCTCGACGGTGCCGTCGGCCGCGCCCGCCTGATCGGGCAGGGCGCGAGCGGCGTGCTGCGCGTCGGCGTCACCGGATCCGCGTCGTACGGCGTGCTCCCCCGCGTCGTGCGCCGCGTGAAGTCCGCACTGCCCGACGTCGAGCTCACCATCGATACCGAGATGCTGACGCCGCTCCAGGCCGCCGCCCTCACCGACGGCCGCCTCGACCTCGCGCTGCTGCGCACGCCCGTCGCGGTCGAGGGCATCGCGCACCGGGTGCTGTTCGCGGAGCCGCTGATCCTCGCCCTGCCGCAGGGACACCGGTTCGACGGCGACCCCGACGTCACCGTCGCCGACCTCCAGGACGAGGCCTTCGTGACCTACCCGGCCGACACCGGGTCCGTCGTCGACGGCGCCGTCGTCCGGACGTGCGCCGCCGCGGGCTTCACGCCGCGCCGCGCACACCAGGTGCCGCAGACCTCGACCCTGCTCGCGCTCGTCGCGGCGGGGCTCGGTATCGCCCTGGTCCCCCGCACCGCCAGCTCCATCCAGCTCCCCGGCGTCCACTTCGTGGACCTGCCCGACACCGAGAGCGTCGAGCTCGCCCTGGCGTGGCGCGCGGCCGACGACTCGCCCCTGCTCGCCCGCGTCCTCGAAGCGCTCGGCGGCACCGACCTCACCGACCACCAGGAGACCGCGGCATGACCGACCTGCGCATCACCGCCATCGACGCGATCCCCTATCGGATCCCCTACGTCAAGCCGCTGAAGTTCGCCTCCGGCGAGGTGACCCACGCCGACCACGTCCTGGTGCGCGTGCACACCGCGGGCGGGCTCGTGGGCGTGGCGGACGCGCCGCCGCGGCCCTTCACCTACGGCGAGACCCAGGCCGGGATCGTCGCCGTGATCGACGGGATCTTCGCCCCGCAGCTCGTCGGCCTCGACGCCGACCGCCGTGCCGTCGCGCACGCCCGGATGCACCGCACCGTCGGCAATCCCGCGGCCAAGGCCGCCGTCGACATGGCCGTCTGGGACGTCCTCGCCCAGGCCTGGGGCACCACGGTGAACCGGGCCCTCGGCGGGTTCACCGACCGGATGCGCGTGTGCCACATGCTCGGCTTCGACGCGCCCGCCGCGATGGCGCAGGAGGCCTCGGCCATCCGGGACCGCTACGGCATCACCACCTTCAAGGTGAAGGTCGGGCGCCGCCCGATCGACCTCGACGTCGACGTGGTCCGGGCGCTGCGGAACACGCTGGGCGACAAGGCCGAGCTGTACATCGACGGCAACCGCGGCTGGACGCCGTCGGAATCGCTGCGCGCCCTCGACATGCTCGCCGACGCGGGCCTCACCCTGGCCGAGGAACTGTGCCCCGCGGACGACGTTCTCGGTCGGCGGCGACTGGTGGCGAACTGCCGCATCCCGTTCGTCGGCGACGAGTCGGTGACGACGCCCGCGGAGGTCACCCGTGAGCTGCTCGGGGGCGGCGCCACCGCCGTCTCCATCAAGACCGCCCGCACGGGATTCACCGGCTCGCAGGAGATCCTGGACCTCGCCACCGGCCTCGGCGTGGAAGTCGTGATGGGCAACCAGATCGACGGCCAGCTCGGCACCGCGTGCACGGTGGCCTTCGGCGCCGCCCACGCCGCCACCAGCGCCCGGGCCGGCGAGCTGTCCAACTTCCTCGACATGGCCGACGACCTGCTGACCGAGCCCCTGCGCATCGTCGACGGCGAGCTCGCCGTCCCGCCCGGGCCGGGCATCGGCGTCACCGTCGACCCCGACAAGCTCGCGCACTACCGCCTCGACGGGTGAGAAGTCCCGTCCTCCAGCCCAGTTCCGAATTCAGCCCACCCGAGGAGAGATCATGACCACCACCGAATTCGACGCCAAGGCCGCCGACTCCGGGGCCGGCGCCACCGCCGCCTTCCTGAAGAAGCAGGGCGCCGGCGCCGACACCCCGCCCGAGCGGGTCTCGCAGCTCGCCACCGAGGTGATCACCGCCGTGCACGACGTGGTCCGCCGCCACGGCGTCACCTACGCCGAGTACGACGCCGTGAAGTCCTGGCTGATCAACGTCGGCCAGGACGGCGAATGGCCCCTGTTCCTGGACGTCTGGATCGAGCACGTCGTCGAGGAGGTCGCCAACGCGCACCACCAGGGCAACAAGGGCACCATCGAGGGCCCGTACTACGTGCCCGACGCGCCCGTGGTCGGCGCCCGCGGCCCGCTGCCCATGCGCGACGACGAGGCCGGGACGCCGCTGGTCTTCTCCGGCCAGGTCCGCGATCTCGACGGCACCGCCCTGCCCGGTGCGAAGGTCGAGATCTGGCACGCCGACGCGAACGGCTTCTACTCGCAGTACGCCCCCGGCCTGCCCGAGTGGAACCTGCGCGGCACCTACCTCGCCGACGAGGAGGGCCGGTTCGAGATCACCACCGTGCGCCCCGCGCCCTACCAGATCCCCACCGACGGCTCGTGCGGCAAGCTGATCTCCGCGGCCGGCTGGCACGCCTGGCGCCCCGCGCACCTGCACCTCAAGGTGTCGGCACCCGGCAAGGACCTGCTCACCGCGCAGCTCTACTTCCCGGGCGACGCGCACAACGACGACGACATCGCCTCCGCCGTGAAGCCCGAGCTGGTGCTCGACCCGCAGCCGGCCGCCGACGGCACCGGCGAGACCGTGGTCTACGACTTCGTGCTCGATCCGGAGACCCGCTGATGGCGCTGTACGCGGTGCGCATGGACGTCGCCATCCCCGACGACGTGGACCCGGCGGTGCGCGCCGAGACCATCGCGACCGAGAAGGCCTACAGCCAGGAGCTGCAGCGCGGCGGCGAGTGGGTGCACATCTGGCGCATCGTCGGCCAGTACTCCAACATCTCCGTCTTCGACGTCGCGGACAACGAGCGGCTGCACGAGATCCTCTGGGGCCTTCCGCTGTTCAAGTGGATGACCGTCGAGGTCACGCCGCTCGCCGCGCACCCGTCGGACATCACGGTCGGGGGTGCGCCGTGACCGCCCGGATCGTCGGCACGCCCGCCGAGGCCGTCGCCGGCGTGACCGACGGCGCCACCGTCCTCGTGGGCGGCTTCGGTCTCGCGGGTATGCCCTTCGACCTGATCGAGGCGCTCATCGACTCCGGCGCGACCGATCTCACCGTGGTCAGCAACAACGCCGGCAACGGCGATCACGGGCTCGCCGCGCTGCTCGCCGCCGGCCGAGTGCGGAAGGTGATCTGCTCCTTCCCACGCCAGTCCGACTCCTGGGTGTTCGACGGGCTGTACGCGGACGGCCGCATCGAACTGGAGGTGGTGCCGCAGGGCACGCTGGCCGAGCGGATCCGCGCCGCGGGCGCGGGGATCGGCGGCTTCTACTGCCCCACCTCGGTGGGGACGCCGCTCGCCGAGGGCAAGGAGGTGCGCGAGCTGGACGGACGCACCTACGTGCTGGAGCTGCCGATCCACGCGGACCTCGCACTGATCGCCGCGCACCGCGCCGACCACGCCGGGAACCTCGTGTACCGCAAGACCGCCCGGAACTTCGGGCCCGTCATGGCGACCGCCGCCGAGCTGGTCGCGGTCCAGGTCGACGAGGTGGTGCCCACGGGTTCCCTCGATCCCGAGACCGTTGTGACACCGGGGATCTACCCCGACCGGATCGTCGCCGTGCCCACCCGGCACCTGGCCGTGGCGGGTGCGCGATGACCGCCGCGCTCGCCGCCCCGACGGTCTCCCCCGACCTCGTCGAGCACGCCACCCCGCTGACGAAGGCGGAACTCGCCGCGCGCGTCGCGGCCGACATCCCGCCCGGCTCGTTCGTGAACCTGGGCATCGGGCAGCCGACCACCGTCGCCGATCATCTCGACCCGGCGAGCGGCGTGGTGCTGCACACCGAGAACGGCATGCTCGGCATGGGCCCGGCCGCCGTGGGCGACGACATCGACCTCGACCTCACCAACGCCGGCAAGGTCCCGGTGACGGAACTGCCCGGGGCGTCGTACTTCCACCACGCCGACTCCTTCGCGATGATGCGCGGCGGGCACCTGGACTACGCCGTGCTCGGTGCCTTCCAAGTCTCGTACCGCGGCGACCTCGCCAACTGGCACACCGGCGCACCCGGCGCGATCCCGGCGGTCGGCGGCGCGATGGACCTCGCCACCGGCGCCCGGCACGTGCTGGTGATGATGACGCTGTTCGCGAAGGACGGGACGCCGAAGCTGGTGCCCGGCTGCACGTATCCACTCACCGGCCTCGGCTGCGTGAACCGGGTGTACAGCCCGGACGCGATCATCGAGTGCGGGCCCGACGGCGCCGTGATCACCGAGGTCTTCGGCACCACCGCCGACGCCCTCCTCGCCCGGCTGCGCGATGCCTGACCGGATCGTCGCGACCCGGCACGGCCCCGTCGGCGTCACCACGGCCGGCGACGGCCCGACGGTGCTGCTGCTCCACGGTTTCCTGTTCTCCCGCGCCATGTGGGCACCACAGTTGGCCGCCCTGGCGGACGCCGGGCACCGGGGCGTCGCGATCGACCTCCTCGGCTTCGGCGACACCGCACCCGCGCCACCCGGCGGCGAGATCCCCCTGCATCACCACGCGGAGGCGGCGCTCGACGTGCTCGACGCGGTCGGGGCCGAGCGCTTCGCCGTCGTCGGCTACTCGATGGGCGGCCAGGTGGCGCTCGAACTGGCGGACCGATGCGGACCGCGGCTCGAGCGGCTCCTGCTCAGCGACACCTTCGCCGGCCTCGACACCCCGCAGGTCCGCGCCGCGCGGCGCGCCCTCGCCGACCGGCTGGAGGCCGAGGGTACCGCCCGGTACGGCGAGGAGTTCCTCCCGGCCGTGCTCGGGCCGACGACGGTCGCGACGCGGCCGGCGGTGTGCGAGCTCGCGCGCGCGATGATCGCCGCCGCGCCGCCCACCGGGGCGGCCGCCGCCCTCCGCGGGCGCGCCGAGCGGCGCGACCTCACCGCGGTGGCCGCCGGATTCGGCGGCGCCGCACGGGTCGTGGTCGGCGCCGAGGACGTCTTCGACGCCGGGACGCTCGGTGCGGCGCTGGCCGCGAGTCTCGGCACCGACGACCTGCACGTGCTCCCCGCCGCGGGCCACACCCCGTCGCTCGAGACCCCCGCGGCGTTCGACCGAGCGCTGCTGGCCCTGCTCCGCCCCTGAACTCCCCATCCGGACTCCGTCCGACGAGAGGACCCCTATGCCCGACATCGTGATCTGCGAGCCCCTGCGCACCCCGGTCGGCCGGTTCACCGGCGCGCTGCGGGACGTGCCGCCCGAGACCCTCGCCGCCACCGTGATCCGCGCGCTCGTCGACCGCACGGGCATCGACCCCGCCGCGATCGACGACGTCGTCCTCGGCCAAGCGGGCCCGAACGGAGAGGCCCCGGCCCTCGGCCGGATCGCCGCCCTCGACGCCGGGCTCGGCATCGCCGTCCCGGGGTACCAGGTGGACCGCCGCTGCGGCTCCGGCCTGCAGGCGGTCCTCGCCGCCGCGGGGCAGATCGCGTCGGGCGGCGCGGACATCGTCGTCGCGGGCGGCGCGGAGTCCATGAGCCGCACCGAGTTCTACGACCGTCGGCTCCGCTGGGAGGAGGACTCCCCCGCCGATCCGGTCGACCGGCTGGCCCGGGCCCGCGTCACCGCGGGCGGACGCCTCCACCCGGTGCCGGGCGGGATGGTCGAGACCGCGGAGAACCTCCGCGCCGAGTACGCGATCCCCCGCGCCGCCCAGGACGACCTCGCCTTCGCCTCCCACGGCAAGGCCGTCGCGGCGCAGCGGGCGGGACGGTTCGCCGACGAGATCGTTCCCGTGCCCACGGATTCCGGCACTGTCGACACCGACGAGCATCCGCGGCCGAACGTCGACCGGGCCAAGCTCGCGACCCTCACCGCCCTCCGCTCCGCGGTGGACCCCGACGCCACGGTGACGGCGGGCAACGCCAGCGGCCAGAACGACGGCGCGGCGGCGGCGATCGTCGCGAGCGCCGAGGCCGCCCGCGCCCACGGCCTGACGCCGATGGCGCGGCTCGTGTCCTGGTCCATCACCGGCGTCGCGCCGGAGCGGATGGGGATCGGTCCCGTGCCCGCGACCGCGGCGGCGCTGTCGCGCGCCGGCATCGGCCTCGCCGATCTCGACGTGATCGAGCTCAACGAGGCCTTCGCCGCCCAGGTGCTCGCGGTGCTCGCCGAGTGGGGCCTCTCCCCCGAGGACCCGCGCCTGAACCCCAACGGCTCCGGCATCTCCCTCGGGCATCCGGTCGGGGCCACCGGCGCGCGGATCCTCGCCACCGGACTGCACGAGCTCCGCCGGCGCGAGGGCCGCTACCTGCTCGAGACGATGTGCATCGGCGGCGGGCAGGGCATCGCGGCGGTGTTCGAGCGCGTGTCCTGAGGGCCGGGCTGCGCAGCACGTGCGCCGCGCCCGGCGCCCCGGCTCAGCGCGGGGCGCCGTACACGCGGGACCCCACGCGAACGACGGGCCGGCCGTGCGCGACGGCCCACCGCCGTGCCCCGCTGCGCACCGCCTCCACGGCGACCCAGGCGCGCTCGGCGGCGGTGCCGTGGTCGCGGAGCCAGCCGATGTAGGCACGGGCGTCGTGCGCGGAGCAATCCGCCTTCGGGTGCGCCGCCGCGTAGGCGACGAAGCCGCCCGGCCAGCCCGGCAGAGCCCGCAGCGCCGGGAACGCCCGCGCCGCGGAGCCCGCCCGCTTCACCGCGAGGACCCGGCCGGTCAGTTCCGCGCCGGCGGGGTCGAAGCCGGACGGGACCCGGCCGGCGAGGAGATCGGTGAGCACCGCCGCCTGGCGGTGGCGCAACCGGTCGCGGGCCTCAGGAGGAACCACAGCTGCTCGAACTGCTCGACGAGCTGGATCCGCAGCTGCTGGAGCCCCCGCAGCTGCTCGCGCTGCAGTTGGACCCGGAGTCGTGGCCCGAGTGGTGCGAGCCGCCGTCGGAACCGCCGAAGAACCAGGCCGAACCGCCGCCGTCGCCCGACGCACCGCCGCGCCCGCGGCGCCGCCTGCCACTCTGACCGCCCGCGATGGACACGCACACGGCGATCACTGCGAAGATCACGAAGACTGCCACTACGATCTCCATCCCGCACCTCCTCGTCGTTCAGTCGATCCCGAGAACCTCTCGTAGGCACAGCATCTCGTGCCGGACGGCGGATTCGATCACGGACTCGTCACGTTCCAGCAACACTCCGGGCAAGGCGCCCCCACCTGCGGAGACGCCCCCAAGAGAACGCTGTGAATCCCGCCAGACGGCGAGGAGATCCAGAACTTCCGGACATATCGGGTCGGCGTGGGTGTCGAGGTAGAGGCCGCCGTCGTACCTGCCGCCCGCGATGTGCACGTACGCGACCGCGTCCAGCGGGTAGCGACGCAATTCATCGGCGGCGTCGGCGCCGCGCGCGGTGCACGAGGCGTGGACGTTGGCCAGGTCGAGCACGAGGCGCACCCCGGTCCGGTCGACGAGCTCCCGCATGTAGGCGGGCTCGTCGTAGTGGTCCTCGGGCCACGCGAACAGGGCCGCGATGTTCTCCAGGGCGAGCGGGACGGGCAGCGCCGCCTGCGCGACGCGCACGTTCTCCACGAGCACGTCGAGCGCCTCCGCGGTGCGCGGGGCCGGCATCAGGTGCCCGGCCTCGAGGACGTCGTCGTGGGGCCCGTGATCGGCACCCGCCGCATCGTCGTCCAGCCCGACCGTGCCCGCCCGCACGAAGGCGACGTGCTCGCTGACCAGCGGCGCGTTCAGCGCGACGGCGAGGTCCGCGAGCCGCTGCAGCCGCCCCGCGTCCGGGAGGTCGGCGCCCGCGATGCCCAGCGTCACGCCGTGCGGCACCACCGTGACGCCCAGGTGCGCCAGTTCCGCGAGCTCGGCGGGCGGGTCGGCGGGATCCACGTTCTCCGCCACGACCTCGGTGAAGGCGACGGAGCCCGACCGCGCACCGTCGAGCAACAGGCCGGCGAGCTCGGGCCGCCACGCGGCCGAGACGCCGGAGATCGCCATCAGGCCAGGCGCTGGGCGGCGGCGGCGATCCGCTCGTCCGTCGCGGTCATCGCGATGCGCACGTGCTGGGCGCCCTGCGGGCCGTAGAACTCGCCCGGCGCGGCGAGGATGCCGCGCTCGGCCAACCAGTCGACGGTGTCGCGGCAGGGCTCGCCGCGCGTCGACCACAGGTACAGCCCGGCCTCCGAGTGGTCCACGGTGAAGCCCGCGCCCCGGACGGCCTGCAGCAGCACCGCGCGGCGTGCGGCGTAGCGGGCGCGCTGCTCCGCCTCGTGCTCGTCGACCGAGAGGGCGTAGGTCATGGCGGCCTGCACCGGGAACGGAACGATGGCACCGGCGTGCTTGCGGACCGCGGCCAGCTCGGCGATGAGCTTCGGGTCGCCCGCGAAGAAGCCGGCGCGGTAGGACGCGAGGTTCGAGGTCTTCGACAGCGAGTGGATCGCGATCAGCCCCGTGGTGTCGCCGTCGCAGACGCGGGGATCGAGCACCGAGACCGGCTCGGCCTCCCAGGCCAGGCCCAGGTAGCACTCGTCGGAGGCGACGATCGCGCCGCGCTCGCGCGCCCACTGCACCACCTTGCGGAGGTGGTCGACGCCGAGCACCTTGCCGGTCGGGTTCGACGGCGAGTTCACGAACACCAGCGCCGGCCGCTCCGGGCCGAGCTGCGCGGTGCCGTCGGCCCGCACCGGCCGGGCGCCGGCGAGCAGCGCGCCCACCTCGTACGTCGGGTACGCGACCTCGGGGATGACGACCGTGTCGCCCGCGCCGAGGCCCAGGGTGGACGGCAGCTGCGCGATCGCCTCCTTGGTCCCGATCACGGGCAGGATCGCATCCTCCGGCAGCGCGACGGTGCCGTAACGGCGGCTCAGCGCCTCCGCAGCGGCCTCGCGGAGCGCGAGGGTGCCGATCGTCGCCGGGTAGCCGGGGAACGCGGAGCCCTCGTAGAGGGCGCGGCGGATGGGCTCGGCGACCGGGTCGACCGGTGTGCCCACCGAGAGGTCGACGATGCCGCCGACGTGCGCCGCGGCCTTCGCCTTCGCGCCCGCCAGGGTGTCCCACGGGAAGTCCGGCAGGCCGGACGCCACGGGCACGCGCGGCACGTCAGTGCTCGGTGTCGGTGTTCATGGGCGGGAGCGCCTTGATGAAGGGATGGTCGTAGTCGATCTTCCCCTGCTTGGCGGCGCCGCCGGGCGAACCGATCTCGTCGAAGAAATCGATGTTCGCGGTCACGTACTCGGCCCACTCGTCCGGCACGTCGTCCTCGTAGAAGATGGCCTCGACGGGGCACACCGGCTCGCAGGCGCCGCAGTCCACGCACTCATCGGGCTGGATGTACAGCATCCGGTTGCCCTCGTAGATACAGTCGACGGGGCACTCCTCGATACATGCCTTGTCGAGCACATCCACACAGGGCTCTGCGATGGTGTACGTCACCTGTCATCTCCTTCGCACCGACTGCTTCCACCCGACAGTATTCCGCGCCGTTGGAACGTGTCACAAAGAAGTGTCGCCTAACCTGCCGGTGTGTGATTTCATTCACCAGTGCACGTAATCGTCGGTGTGTTCGGACTCGTCGTCTTCCTCCTCCTCGCGTACCTGCCCACGCGGAACGTCGCCCTGCTCAAGAAGAAGGCGCCGTACATCGCGGGCATGCTCGCGATCCAGTTCGTGCTGGGCCTGATCATGCTCAAGACGCCCGTGGGCAAGTTCGTCATCGACGGGCTGTCGGCCGGCTTCAAGCACCTCCTGAGCTACGCCCACGCCGGCACCGCGTTCGTCTTCGGCGGTCTCGTCGACTTCAAGGACGAGAACGGCGGTACGCCGTTCTTCCTCAACGTGCTCACGCCGATCATCCTGATCTCGGCGCTGATCGGCATCCTGCAGTTCGTCAAGGTGCTGCCGCTGATCATCAAGTACCTGGGCCTGGCGCTGTCGAAGATCACGGGCATGCCCAAGCTCGAGTCGTTCAACTCGGTGAGCTCCGCGATCATCGGCCAGTCCGAGAACTTCATCGCGATCAAGAAGATCCTGCCGACGCTCTCGGCGGACCGCCTGTACACGCTGTCGGCGTCGGCGATGTCGACCGTGTCGATGTCCATCGTCGGCTCGTACATGGCGATGATCCAGCCGAAGTACGTGGTCGCCGCGATCGTGCTCAACCTCTTCGGCGCCTTCATCGTGGTCTCGCTCCTGAGCCCCTACGAGATCGAACCCGAGGAGGACGTCTTCGCCGCCCCCGAGCAGAAGAAGCAGTCCTTCTTCGAGATGCTCGGCGAGTACATCCTCGACGGCGCGAAGGTCGCCCTCACCGTCGCCGCGATGCTGATCGGCTTCGTCGCGCTGATGGCGCTCGTCAACGGCCTTTTCGCGGCGTTGTTCGGCGGCACCACCTTCCAGGACGTCCTGGGCTACGTGTTCGCGCCGCTCGCGTGGCTCACGGGAGTCCCGTGGAGTGAGTGCACCACCGTCGGCAGCCTGATGGCCACCAAGCTCGTGACCAACGAGTTCGTGGCGATGCTCTCTTTCACCGAGCAGAACCCCGGCGGCCCGCTGGTGCTCTCGGCCCGCGGCGAGGCCATCATCCAGACCTTCCTGGTCTCCTTCGCGAACTTCAGCTCCATCGGCATCATCGCCGGCGCGGCCAAGTCCCTCGCGCCCGACCAGGGCGACCAGATCGCCAAGTTCGGCCTCAAGCTGCTCTACGGCGCGACCCTGGTCTCGTTCATCTCCGCGACCGTCGTGGGGCTCATCTCGTAGTTTCCCGACGGTGCTCTCGGGTCTTGTCAGGTCAGTGCGGTCAGGTCCACGCGGAGGTCGAAGGGCACCGTCGTCGTGAATTCACCTGTGGAGGTTGCGCCTTCGTATCGGCCGTCGCGGAGTGTGAGGGCCTCGATGCTCGGGCCACCGTCGAGGTCGACGATCCAGTAGTGCGGGATGCCTGCGTCGGCGTACTCGCTGCGCTTGGTCACCAGATCCTGGCGACGAGTGCCGGGCGAGAGGATCTCGACGATGAGGAGAACGCGATCGGCCGTCACCTCATCCGGAGCGGTGACAGGAACGATGATGAGGTCGGGACGCCGCACCGTCGGCGGAAAGCCGGCTTCGACGATGACGTCGAAGTCCGGTACGAGCTCGAGACCATCGGGCATGTGCGCGGCCAGCAGCATCGCCAATTTCAAACCAGCGGTCTGGTGCAGTTTGCGCGGACTCGGAGACACGATCAGGACCCCCTCCTGAAGCTCCGACCGCCCCGACGTGTCCTCCCCCAAGGCACGCCAGTCGTCCAGCGACATCAAGTCGACTCTCCGAGCTGCGGTCATGCGCCGAGTGTAACGCCGCGGACCGACAGGAATCGGGGCTACGCCTCCGGTTCGGGGTCGGCCTCGACGCCCGACGGTGCCGGGTTTCCGGCGAAGGCGGCCTCCAGGCCGAGGATCTTCGCGCCGTCGGAGGCGCGGGCCTCGACGATGCGGAGCGTGGCGAACTCGCCGACGTAGCCGGCGGCCGCGCCGACGACCGGCAGCCTCCCCATCGTGTCGAAGACGCCGCCCGGCCGCGGGCGCGATTCGAGCGCCGAGCGCGCCGACTTCACGGTGTGCAGCACGTCGCGGACCGCGCCGAACGCCGAGAAGACGCCGCCCCGCAGCTTCTCGGTCGTCTCACGCACGGGCACGAGGTCCTGGAAGCCCGGCTGATCCCCGAGGAGCGCGCGGGCGTCGATCTGGCGGCGCGAGAGGACCCGCGCGACGAGGTCGATCTGCTCGGGCACCTGGTCCACCCCGTGCTCCCCCGCCACCCCCACGACGACGAGGGTCTGGTTCGCGAAGCCCAGGTAGGTCTGCAGCGGCAGCAGGCGCGCGACGAAACCGAGGGCGCCGGGCCAGGCCACCGCCACCGTCGAGACCGCGCCGACGGGGATGACCCACCAGCGCGAGCGGCCGTCGGCGTCGCGCTTGAGGTAGTCGTTGACCAGCGGGATCGGGGTGAGCCCGGCCAGCGTGGACACGACCCGCACGCCGGCCACCGCGGGCCGCGCGACCGTCACGAACACTCCGACGGTGCGCGCCAGCTCCAGGTCCGTCACCGTGCCCGTGACCGCGCCGCCGCGCGGCTCCAGCGCGTTCACGCGGCACCCCGCTGGGCGTGCGTCGTGGTGCGCTCGCGCGCCGGACGACCGATGCCGTTGGCTATCGCATGCAGTTCCGCCACCGTCTTCTCCGATCCGTGCGCCGATCCCGCCATCCGCGAGATCGTCTCCTCCATCAGGGTGCCACCCAGGTCGTTCGCGCCGCCCTGCAGCATGGCCTGCGTTCCCGCCGTGCCCAGTTTGACCCACGACGTCTGGACGTGGTCGATCCGGCCGTGCAGCATGACCCGCGCCAGCGCGTGCACGGCGCGGTTGTCCCGCTTGGTCGGCCCCGGCCGCGCGGCGCCCGCGAGGTACAGCGGGGCGCTCTGGTGCACGAACGGCAGCGGCACGAACTCGGTGAAGCCGCCCGTGCGGTCCTGGATGTCGCGCAGCACGTTCAGGTGCGTCACCCAGTGCGAGGGGTTGTCGACGTGGCCGTACATCATCGTCGAGCTGGAGCGGATGCCCACCTCGTGGGCGGTGGTGACCACGTCGACCCACGCCGACGTGGGCAGCTTGCCCTTGGTGAGAACCCAGCGGACCTCGTCGTCGAGGATCTCGGCGGCGGTGCCGGGGATCGTGTCGAGGCCGGCCTCACGCAGCCCGATCAGCCAGTCCCGCACCGACTCCCCCGAGTGGGCCGCGCCGTTGACGATCTCCATCGGGCTGAAGGCGTGCACGTGCATGCCGGGCACGCGCTGCTTGACGGCGCGCACCAGGTCGGCGTAGCCGGTGGCGGGCAGGTCGGGGTCGATCCCGCCCTGCATGCACACCTCGGTGGCCCCCACCTGCCACGCCTCCTCGGCGCGGTCGGCCACCTCCTTCATGGAGAGGGTGAACGCGTCGGCGTCGCCCTTGCGCTGCGCGAAGGCGCAGAACCGGCAGCCGGTGTAGCAGATGTTGGTGAAGTTGATGTTCCGGTTGACCACGTAGGTCACCACGTCGCCCACGACGTCCTTGCGGAGCTGATCCGCCAGGGCCACCAGGGCTTCGAGGCCCGCGTCGTCGGCGTACGCGAGCGCCCGGTACTGGTCGTCGGACAGACCGCCGGGGTTCTTCTCGGCCGCGCGCAGGGCCGACAGCACGTCGGACTCGACCTTCTCCGGCGCCGACAGCGAGAGCACCTGCTCGCGGACGGACTCCCAGTCGCCGAAGGCGGAGCCGAGGTCCGAGCGGGTGTCGGTGTTGCGGCCGTCGACGTCGATCGCGGTGTTCAGGTCGGTGCGGCCCGACGACGCCCACTCCTCGTCGGGCTCCTGCCAGGGCAGCCCGGTGGGCATCGCGTCCGGATCCGCGAGCCCCGTCTCCGGGTCGGCGAGGGCCGCGACGTGCGGCGCCACTCGGGGGTCGATCCACGGGCTGCCGGCGCGCACGTACTTCGGCTGCGCCGTGAGCCGCTGCCGCAGTTCGAAGCCCGCGTCGGCGGTGATCGCCGCGAGCGCGTCCAGGTCGGGCCAGGGGCGCTCGGGGTTGACGTGGTCCGGGGTCACGGGCGAGACGCCGCCCCAGTCGTCGACGCCGGCCTCGAGCAGCAGCCGGCACTCGTCGGCCGAGACGAGGTTCGGCGGGGCCTGCACGCGCATCGCGGGCCCCAGCACCATCCGGGTCACGGCGATCGCCGCACGGTAGACCTCGAGGTCCGCGTCCTCCACCGACCGCATCGCGGTGTCCGGCTTGGCGCGGAAGTTCTGGATGATGACCTCCTGCACGTGGCCGAAGGCCTTGTGCACCTTGCGGATGGCCATGATCGACTCGGCGCGCTCGCGCTCGTCCTCGCCGATGCCGATGAGCAGCCCCGTCGTGAAGGGCACCGAGAGGCGCCCCGCGTCGGTGAGGGTGCGCAGCCGGACCGCCGGGTCCTTGTCGGGCGAGCCGTAGTGCGGCTGCCCCTTCTCGGTGAACAGGCGCTCCGAGGTGGTCTCGAGCATCATCCCCATCGACGGCGCGACGGGCTTGAGCCGCGAGAGCTCCTCCCAGCTCATGACGCCCGGGTTGAGGTGCGGCAACAGGCCGGTCTCCTCGAGCACGCGGATCGCCATGGCGCGCACGTAGTCGAGCGTGGAGTCGTAGCCGCGCTCGTCGAGCCAGGTCCGGGCCGCCTCCCAGCGGTCCTCCGGCCGGTCGCCGAGGGTGAACAGGGCCTCGTGGCAGCCGAGCTCGGCGCCGCGGCGCGCGACCTCGAGGATCTCGTCGGGCTCCATGTAGGCGCCGTGGCCCTCGGCCGCCAGCTTGCCGGGCACCGTCACGAAGGTGCAGTAGTGGCACTTGTCGCGGCACAGCCGCGTGATCGGTATGAAGACCTTCTTGCTGTAGGTGACCTGCGGCGTACCGTCGGGCCCCGTCAGCGCGGCCTCGAGGAGGCCCGCGTCGCGCACCCGCGCCGCGGAGCGGCACAGGTCGTCGAGGTCGTCGCCGCGGGCCGCGAGCAGCACCTGCGCCTCATCGACGTTGAGCACCGCCCCGTCCCGCGCCCGGCGCAGGGCGCGGCGCATCGCCGACGCCGTCGGCACGTACGACTCCGCCGCGCGTTTCGGCACCGTCGGCAGCGGGAGAAGCGCGGGGGTCTGCTCTGAAGCGTCCGTCACTTCTCCGATGATGCCAGGTGTCCCGCGAGGATCGGCATCCCGATTCCACAGAGCAGGAGCAGGAGCAGCCGCCAGTCGACGTAGAGAACGATGTCGCCGCCCGGCCCGCCGGCCAGGAAGGCCGCGATCACCAGGAGGAACGCGATCACGGGCAGGGCGCCGTGGACGGGCTCGCCACCCAGGCGGCGGGCCGCGACGGAGATCGCCGCGAGCAGCGCGCCGAACAGAACCGCGGAGAGCGGAAGGGGCACCGCACCGGAGTACAGGTAGAGGTACATCGCGGCGCCGACCCCGCACACCGCGCCGCCCACGGTCGCGACGCCGAGCAGGATCCGGTCGAGCGGCTCCATCACGCCACCCCCGCGAACAGGTCGCGCTCGACGCCGTCCGGGCCGGGTGCGGCGGTGCCGCGGGCCAGGACGTAGGCCTCCTCGGCGAAGACCGGCTGCGCGATCCGGTTGGTCAGGGCGAGGGCTGCGCCGTCCGCGCTCACGCCGAGCTGCGTCGCGTGGGAGCGGAGCGCGGCGCGCTTGCGGTCGAGGACACCCGCGACGTCGATCCGGGTGGTGATCGCGGGGTCGTCGTGGGCGGGCAGCTCGTCCGCGGCCGGCACGCGCCAACCGTCGGGCAGGTCCGTGTCGCGCAGCTCGTCGAGCCCGGCGGCGAGGTCGCCGCCCGCGGTCACGGTCCAGTAGAGCTTGGCGACCTCCCACGGCTCCCCCGGGGTCTCGGGGTTCGCCGCGGCGGCGACGGCCGCGGTCGTCAGGCGGTGCGCGGCGATGTGGTCGGGGTGGCCGTAGCCGCCGACCTCGTCGTAGGTGATCACGACGTGCGGCCGCGTCTCCCGGAGGATCCGCGTGAGCGCCTGCAGCGGGCTCCCGTCGACCCACTCCAGGTAGGGCGACGACGCGAAGGCGCGCGGGTGCTCGGCCGCGGGGGTGCCGGCCATGCCGGAGTCGCGCCAGCGGCCCATGCCGCCGAGGAAGCGGGGCCGCAGCACCGGTCCGGCGGGATCGCTCAGCGCCGCCAGCGCACCGGTGAGCTCGCCGATCCGGTAGCCGCCCAGCTGGTCGGCGTTGTCGGCGGTGAGCTGCGCGAAGCGCGGCTCCATCACCTCGCCCTCCTCGCCGAGCGTGCAGGTCACGACGGTCACCTCGGCGCCCTCGGCGAGGTAGCGCGCGATGGTCCCGCCGGTGGTGATGGTCTCGTCATCGGGGTGCGCGTGCACCAGCAGCAGCCGCCGTCCGCCCTCCCCGGTCACTGGCGGGCCCACCCCTCGACGCCGGTGAAGACACCGTCGCGCGGCGGGCCCTCGAGGGTCACGCCCTGCACGGCCGGGCCGACGGCGGTCAGCGTGACGTCCTGCAGGATCGGCAGCATCGTGGCGCGCGACCACAGCCGCGCGTCGATCGCCGCGAGGTCGATCGGGCCGCCGCGCAGCCCGTCGAGCGCGAGGCCCTGCAGGTCCGCGTCGCACAGTCCGGAGAGGTTGCCGCCGACCGTCGTGGCGGCGGGGTCGTTCTCGAGGTTCGGCGTCGGCGCCGCGCTGGTCGTCGTGGGCCGCTGCCCGCCCTCCGACGGGGGCGCGGGGCACTCGACGCGCGCGGCGAACCTCTCCGCCGGCGTCGGGCCGGTGCTGGACCAGCCGACGACGGCGTCGACGGCGCCGTCGAGCAGCGCGGTCCCGGCGACCACCTGCGGCTCCAGCGTCACGACCGAGGCGAACACGCCCATGGCCCGCAGCTGGTCGGTGGCGTTGCTGGCGACGGCGAACGCGGCGACATTGCCCTGCGGCACGCCGATCCGCAGGAACATCGGCACGCCGTCGCGGACGTACTGCTGCACGTTCTCGCCGGGCGACGGCGAGGGCGGCACCGGCAGCGCCGACGGATCGGTGCTGGTGCTCGGGCCGGCCTGCTCGGTCGTCGGGGGCGGCGGGGTGGGCGGCACGCTCTGGCTGGGCGGGATCGGGGCGTTCTGCAGCGTGTACCCGGCGCCGGCGAGGGCCTGTTCGAGGCGGGCCTTCGCCTCCGCGGGGGCGGGGCGCGCGGGCATGGTCGGGGCGTAGCCGGGGTCCGACGGTGCCAGCACCTGCGCGCGGGCGGGCCGCACGGCGTCGCCGCCGGAGCCGACGGTGGTGAGCAGGTCGACGTTCACGGCGTCGAGCAGGGCGCGGCGCACCTCGACGTCGGCGAGGAACTTGGAGCGGGTGTTCAGCGTCAGGGAGAGCACGCGGGGATCGACCTGCTCGACGGCCCGCACCTCGTAGATCGACGTGAGCTGCGCCAGCAGCGACGGCCCGCCGTGCATGGAGACCACCTGCACGTCACCGGTCCGCACGGAGTTCGCGAGCTGCGTGTCCGTGCCGCCCTTGCGGAGCACGATGCGGTCCACGCGGGCGGGCTTCATCCAGTAGCGGTCGTTGCGCTCGAGAGTGACCTCGTCGCGCGCCACGTCGACCTTCTTGACCAGGTAGCCCGCGCCCGAGGCGGGGATCTTCTCCCGCATCGCGCCGTTGAAGCCGCCGGGCGAGCCCTTGATCAGGTGGCTGGGCAGCAGGTTCTGGAACAGGGTCCGCCACCCGGGCAGCGGCGCCTTGAGCGTGACGATGACCCGCTTGCCGCCGGCGCCGGAGGCCACCGACTCGATCTGCCGGTACGGCGCGGAGCCCACCGTGTCCGGGGCGGTGGTCATCGACTGCCAGAGGTAGACGAAGTCCTCGGCGGCGATCGGCGCACCGTCGGACCACTGCGCGTCCTGCCGGATGGTGTACGCGATCTGCAGCGGCGCGGGATGCTCGATCGTCGGGATCAGGTCGGTGTTCTGGGCCAGCGTGACCCGCCCGTCCGGCTCCTTGACCTCGCGGAAGACGCTCGGCAGCGTCATCGCGGCGAGCGCCCGCGAGGCCGAGGACGAGTTGGACGCGAGGTGCGGATTGAAGCCCGGCCCCAGGCCGTCGATCGCCACCTGCACGGTGGCGCCGGTGGCGGCCGGGGCCTGCGGCGGCGCCGAGGTCTCCGAGCCGGGCACCGCCGGCGGCGGGTCCGCGACGCAGGCGGTCAGGGTCGTCGCGAGCAGCGCCGACGCCACCGTCAGCCCCAGGGACCTACGCCGCACTGCTCGTGCCTCCTACCGCTCGCTCGAAGTCCACACCGCCCGAGGCGTCGCCGCCGGGTCCCGTCACCGCGACCGAGGCGGTCAGCCCGCGGCCTGGTCCCGCGACTTGGCGCGCGAACGCTCACGGGCGCGCTCGGTGGCGTTCAGGTGCACCTTACGCACCCGAACGACCTCGGGGGTGACCTCGACGCACTCGTCGCCGGCGCAGAACTCCATGGCCGCCTCGAGCTCCAGCTTGATGGGCTTGGCGAGGGTCTCCATCACGTCGGCGGAGGACTGACGCATGTTGGTCAGCTTCTTCTCCTTGGTCACGTTGATGTCGAGGTCCTCCGCGCGCGGGTTGATGCCCACGACCATGCCCTCGTAGGTGTCGGCGCCGGGCTCGACGAAGAAGGTGCCGCGGTCGGCCAGCTGGATCATGGCGAACGGGGTCACGCTGCCCTGGCGGTCCGAGACCAGCGAGCCGGTGTGGCGGGCGCGGATCTCGCCGGCCCACGGCGCGTACTCGTGGAAGACGGCGTTGGCGATGCCGGTGCCGCGGGTCTCGGTGAGGAAGTCGGTGCGGAAGCCGATGAGGCCGCGCGACGGGACGACGAACTCCATGCGGACCCAGCCGGTGCCCTGGTTGGCCATGGTCTCCATGCGGCCGCGACGGTTCGCGAGCAGCTGGGTGACCGAGCCGAGGTACTCCTCGGGCACGTCGATGGTCAGGTGCTCGAAGGGCTCGTGCACCTTGCCGTCGACCTTGCGGGTGACCACCTGCGGCTTGCCGACGGTGAGCTCGAAGCCCTCGCGGCGCATCTGCTCGACGAGGATCGCCAGCGCCAGCTCGCCGCGGCCCTGCACCTCCCACTGGTCGGGCTTGCCGATGTCGAGGACCTTGAGCGAGACGTTGCCGATGAGCTCGGAGTCGAGGCGCGACTTCACCATGCGGGCGGTCAGCTTGTGGCCCGAGACCTTGCCGACCAGCGGCGACGTGTTCGTGCCGATGGTGACCGAGATGGCGGGCTGGTCGACGGTGATGCGCGGCAGCGCGACCGGGTTCTCGAGGTTGGCCAGCGTGTCGCCGATCATGATCTCGGGGAAGCCCGCGACGGCGACGATGTCGCCGGCGACGGCCTCCTCGGCGGGCTTGCGCTCGACGCCGTCGGTGGCGAGGAGCTCGGTGACCTTGGCGTTGGTGACCACGGGCTCGCCGTCGACCTCGCGCATCCAGGCGACGGTCTCACCCTTGCGGAGGGTGCCGTTGTGGATGCGGACCAGCGCGAGGCGGCCGAGGAAGGCCGACGCGTCGAGGTTGGTGACGTGGGCCTGCAGCGGCGCCGCGGCGTCGCCCTTGGGGGCGGGGATGTAGTCGTGCAGGATCTGGAACAGCTCGTCGAGGTTCTCGGCGTCCGGGACGGTGCCGTCGGCGGGGGCCGTGGTCGACGCCTTGCCCTCGCGGCCGGAGGCGTAGACGACGGGCAGCTCGAGCGCGAGCTCGGCGGCCTCCGCGGCCTCGTCGGACAGGTCCGAGGCGAGGTCGAGCAGCAGGTCCTGGGCCTCGGTGACGACCTCCTCGATGCGGGCGTCGGGGCGGTCGGTCTTGTTCACGACGAGGATGACGGGCAGCGACGCGGCGAGCGCCTTGCGCAGCACGAAGCGGGTCTGCGGCAGCGGGCCCTCGGAGGCGTCGACGAGCAGCACGACACCGTCGACCATGGACAGGCCGCGCTCGACCTCGCCGCCGAAGTCGGCGTGGCCCGGGGTGTCGATCACGTTGATGACGGTGGTGGTGCCGTCGGCGTTGACACGGTGCACGGCCGTGTTCTTCGCCAGGATGGTGATGCCCTTCTCCTTCTCGAGATCACCGGAGTCCATGACGCGGTCGACCAGCTCGGCGCGCTCGCCGAACGCGCCGGACTGCCGCAGCATGGCGTCGACCAGGGTGGTCTTCCCGTGGTCGACGTGCGCGACGATGGCGACGTTGCGGAAGCTGGGCTGAGCCACTGTGGTTCTCCTGTGAGGTGATCGTGCGCGCCGCGGCGGAGGGTGGTCCGTGGGCGCGTCGAAGGGGGCGTGCGGACACGCCTGGTCGTGACCAGGTTACTTCCCGAAGGCCCGAGGAGCCGCATCGTGACCGCCGGATGTGACGGTTGGCATCGCACGATTAGGTTGCGCTAACCTATTTACGTGAGTAAGACCAAGGCGCACAAGCTCGTGGGCAGCAAGCCCAAGAAGAAGTGCTGTCGCAAGAAGACGCGGTGCATGAAGTGCCCCGTGGTGATCCACAAGCTCAACCGGATGGCCGCGCACGGCGCCACCAAGAAGGAACTCGAGAAGTCCCTGAAGACGGTGCGCGCCAACCCCGATCGGACCCGCGTCGCCTGACGCCGGGCTAGTCCTCGCCGGCCAGCAGCGCCCGCAGCGCGCCCGGCTCGGCGGCGGTCGCGACCGCGGCCTCCAGTTCCGCCGCCGTCACCGGTAGCGCCCGCAGCTCCCCCACCAGGCCCGGCACGTCCGCGCCGCGCCCCGCCGCCGGCGCGAGCTCCAGCAGGAAGGCCAGGGCCAGCGCCCGGTCGGCGTCGGTGTCGCCGTCCTTGGGGCGGCGCAGCGCCGAGGTCAGCGCCCGGTAGGCAGCGGCGTCGTCGCCCTTGAAGCCGCTGAGGATCCGGGCGTTGTCCAGCGCCTTCGCGAGCCCCGACAGCTCCTTCCCGCCGCCGTACTCGAACTCCGGCTCGTCCTTCTGGATGATCAGCAGCTGGTTCCCCGACGGGTCGACGAGGGTGAACCGGGAGGCGCCGGGCCGGAAGCGGGTGAGGCGCGGTTCCCCCGACGCGGGCACCTTGCCCAGTAGGCCCTTCATCGCGGCCTTGAACGCCGCGTGCTCGGCGGCCACGTCGTCGACCAACAGCAGGCAGATACCCGTGTCGTCGGCGTCGCGGGCGAAGCGCCCGAAGTGGACGTCCGCACCGTCGCGCGTGAACGCGAGGTACAGATACGGGCGGACCTGATAGCCGACGCACTCGAAGCCGAGGGCCGTGTAGAAGTCGCGGAGGGCCTCGGGGTCGACGCAGGGCAGGACGGGGACGGCGGTGGTGGACACGACGCCAGGCTAGAACGGAAAGCGGTCAGTTCCTGTCCGACGGTGCCGTCACCAGCAGGTTCGTCAGCACGGAGGTCAGCACGCGGACCAGTTCCGCGGGGTTCGACCGGTCGCCGCCGTGCTGCCACCAGGCCATGAGGAACTCGTTGACCGAGGGGATGAAGGCCGCGTGCACCCACGGCGCCACGGGCCGCGCGCCGGCGGCCTCCGCCGCCGACCGGATGGTCTGCGCCCACAGGTCGCGATTCGCCAGCCGGTAGGCCTCCAGCTCGGCGCTCACGCCGACGACCTCGACGAAGGCCACCCGCAGCCCGCGCGGGTCGGCCAGCACCGCACCGATGTACGCCGTCAGGCCGGATGCGACCAGCGTCGCGACGGCCCCGTCGCCCGTGCCGGCGGCGCGGGCACCGTCGGCCAGCGCGGCGGCGACGGCGGCGCGCCCGCGGTCGTGGACGCCGGTGTAGAGGTGCCGCAGGAGGGCCTCGCGGTCGGCGAACTGCTCGTAGAAGTGCCGGCGCGACACCTTGGCCCGCTCGCACACGTCCGCGACCGTCGTCTGCTGGTACCCGACGGTGGCGAACAGCTCCAGCCCGGCGTCCTCGAGCCGGGCCAGGCGCTCGGCGTGCCGGGTCCGCGCGTCGGCGCCGCCGTAGACCCGTCCGGCGGCGCGGGGGTTTCCGGTCCGCGCGGTGGTCATGACGTCGAGGCGGTGGCGCCCCACCAAAGGTTCACGTCGCCGTCCACGGCGAACTCGTCGATCGCGGCCAGCTCTTCGGCGGTGAACGCGAGGTTCGCAACGGCACCCACGCTGTCCTCGAGCTGCGCGACGCTGGACGCCCCGATGAGCGCCGAAGTCACTTCCGGCGAGCGGAGCACCCACGCGATCGCCATCTGCGCGAGCGTCTGGCCGCGGTCGGCGGCGATGCCGGCCAGCCCGCGGACGCGGGCCAGGTTCTCCTCGGAGAGCATGCCGCCGGAGAGGCTCTTGCCGGCGGCGGCGCGGGAGTCCTCGGGCACGCCCGCAAGGTAGCGGTCGGTGAGCAGCCCCTGCGCGAGCGGCGAGAAGGCGATGACCCCCATGCCCTCCGCCGCGGTGGTCTCCAGCAGCGACCGCCCTGCGGCGGCCTCGTCCCCGCGTTCGATCCAGCGGTTGAGCATCGAGTACGAGGGCTGGTGGATGAGCAGCGGCGTGCCGAGGCCGCGCATGATCTCCTGCGCCCGCACGGTGAGTTCCGCGCTGTACGACGAGATGCCCACGTACAGGGCCCGGCCCGAGGTCACGGCGGTGTGCAGCGCGCCCATCGTCTCCTCGAGCGGGGTCTCGGGGTCGGGCCGGTGACTGTAGAAGACGTCCACGTGGTCGAGGCCCATCCGCCGCAGCGAGCCGTCCAGCGAGGAGAGCAGGTACTTGCGGGATCCGCCGAAGCCGTAGGGGCCGGGCTGCATGTCCCAGCCGGCCTTCGAGGAGATGATCAGCTGGTCGCGGTAGGGACGGAAGTCCTCGGCGAACAGGGTGCCGAAATTCCGTTCGGCGCTGCCCGGCGGCGGCCCGTAGTTGTTCGCGAGGTCGAAGTGGGTCACGCCCAGGTCGAACGCCCGGCGCAGGATGTCGCGCTGGGTCTGCAGCGGCTTGTCGTCGCCGAAGTTGTGCCACAGGCCGAGCGAGACCGCCGGGAGCTTCAGGCCCGACTCCCCCACCCGGCGGTACGGCACCCCGTCGTAGCGACGGTCGTCGGCGGCGTACGGATCGAATGCACCCATGCCCCTATCATGCCCGGCGCGCGCCGCCGCCGGGCCTACGATCAGCAGCATGAGCGACGAAGCGGCGGAGGAATCCCAGGACGAGAGTCTGGTGACGGTGCTCATCGCGTTCGGCGCGAACGTGCTGATCGCGGTGGCGAAGTCGGTCGCGGCGGTGGTCACCGGCTCGGCCGCGATGGTCGCGGAGGCCGCGCACTCCTGGGCCGACACCGGCAACGAGGTCTTCCTCCTCATCGGCGCGAAGCGCGCGGCGAAGCCCGCGGACGCGACCCACCCGTTCGGGTACGGACGATCCGGCTACGTGTGGTCGATGTTCGCCGCCTTCGGCCTGTTCAGCGTGGGCTCGGCAGTCTCGGTGTGGCACGGGATCTCGGCGCTCGGCGCGCCGGAGGAGGCGACGGACTACGGCTGGGGCTACGCCGTCCTGGCCATCTCCTTCGTGCTGGAGGGGATCTCCTTCCTGCAGGCGCTGCGCCAGACCAAGGAGGGCGCGCAGGAACGGATGCTGCACCCGCTGCGGTACGTCCGGGTGACCTCGAACCCGGTGCTGCGTTCGGTCTTCGCGGAGGACCTCAGCGCGCTCATCGGCATCGTCATCGCCGCGACCGCGATGGCGCTGCACCAGATCACGGGGAACCCCGTGTGGGACGCCGTCGGGTCGATCCTCGTCGGCATCCTGTTGGGCTTCGTGGCGGTGTTCCTGATCCGGCGCAACATGGACTTCCTCACGGGCGAGGAGGCGACGCCGCTGGCCCGCAACCGCATGCTGGAGGCGCTGCAGTCGCACCCCGACGTCAAGCAGGTCAGCTTCCTGCACATGGAGTGGGTCGGCGCGGACCGGCTCTTCCTCGTCGCGGCCGTCGACTTGGAGGGCGACCTGCCCGAGTCCCAGGTGGCGGCGCGGCTGGCCGCGATCTCGGACGACATGAACCGCATCCCCCGCATCCAGCGGGCGCTGTTCACCCTGACCCGCCCCGGCGACACCACGCGGCTGGCCGCCGAGCCGCTCCCCGACTGGTACCTCCCGGAGGACGAGCGCCGACCGTAACGGTCGGCGGGCGCTACCCCAGCCGCGCCGCGAGCCGCGCGGCGTTCATGTGCGCGATGGCCTCGATGGAGATCATCGGGTTCACGCCGCTCGGCGTGGGGAAGCACGAGGCGTCGGCCACCACGAGGTTCGGCACCTCCCACGTCGCGCCGTCGGGGTCCGTCGCCGAGGTGTCGCGGCTGCCGCCCATCGCGGCGGTGCCCATGATGTGCAGCGCGATCATCATGCAGCGGGCGGGCGCGTAGCCCTCGCGCTGCGCGGCGGCGGCGAAGCCGTCGAGCGACCCGGGCAGGCGGGCGGCGACCCGGTTCTGGTGCGAGCTGCGCACCGACGTCGCGCCCGCGGCCGCCAGGATCTCGGCCGCGCCCACCACGCCGCGCTGCATGTGCGCGGCGTCGTGGTCGCTGAGGCGGTACCGCACGACGGGCTCGCCGTCGCGCCCGACGGTGACCCGACCGCTGCCGGTGTCGCGGACGATGACGCCCACCTGCACGGTGTGCCGCATCGCCCGCATGTCGGCAGCGTGCTGGGCCGCGGAGTGCCAGGGCTGGAACAGCGTGATCGCGCCGGGGCTCACGGGCCCGGTCTCGTAGATGACCCCGTAGCCGTCGCCGTCGAGGTCGGCGTGCTCGGTGGAGTAGCGGGTCTGCAGGCCACCCTCCCACGGGCGCACCTCCTCGTCGAAGACGCCTGCCACGGCGGTCACGGGATGCAGCCGCAGGTTCTCCCCGATCCGCCTGTTCCGCAGGCCCGAGCGCCGCAACAGGGGCGGGGTCTGCAGCGAGCCGGCCGCGACCACGACCGCTTTCGCGGCGACGGTGACGGGGGCACCGTCGGGACCGATCGCATCGACGCCGGTCGCGCGGCCCCGCTCGACGACGACCCGCCGCACCTCCACGCCGACGGCGATCCGCGCGCCGTCGGCGGCGGCGTCCTGCAGCCAGGTCTTGGCGGTGGACTGCTTGGCGCCGATCCGGCAGCCGTAGCCGCAGCGCCCGCACTCGACGCCCTGGTCGCAGCCGAGCACGTTGCGCGGCATGGCGTCGCAGTGCCAGCCGAGGGCGGTGAGGCCGCGCTCGAGGATCGCGTCGCGCGACGACGCGGCGCCGTGGCCGGTGTTCACGCCGAGCCGGCGCTGCACCGCGTCGAGCGCGCGGGTGAACTCGTCGCCCGCGAACTGCCGGGCGCCGTGCGCGGCCCATTCGGCGCGCACCGCGTCGGGCGTCGCGAACGAGGTGGACCAGTTGACGACGGTGCCGCCGCCCAGCGTGCCGCCGGCCATGAGGGACGAGAACTGCCCCTCCGCGGAGATCGCGGGCGCCCCGGCGTAGAGGGTGGTGAGCGATTCCAGTTCGCCGCGGCCGAAGTCGCGGTCGTCGTGGTAGCCGCCGCGTTCGAGGACGAGCACGTCCAGCCCGGCGGCGGCGAGCACGGCGGCCGCGGTGCCGCCGCCCGCGCCGGAGCCCACGATCACGACGTCCGCAGTGAGCCTCGTGCCGCCCGCCGGAACGGTGATCGGTCGCAACGGCCGATCCGGGGCGTCGGGCAGCGGGCCGGGCGCCTCGGGGTAGCCGGTCGCGGCGCGCGCGGCGGTGGCGTCGGGCGCGATGTAGTACGAGCCGATGAGGAGCGAGCGCAGTCCCTGGAAGACGGTCCGGACCGGGGTGAGCGGGTGGGTGCCCCAGGCGAGCAGCGCCTCCTCGCGCCGGGCGTGCGGCAGCGCGGAGAACCTCCGCGGGCCGATGCGGTTGACCACCCCGAAGCCGCGGGTGTCCCAGAGGTCGAGGAAGACCTTCAGTTCGCGCAGCTCCCGCGGCAGCATCTTGTGCTGCGCGGTGCGCGAGACGGAGGTGAGGAAGTCGATGTCGCGGGCGCCGGGCAGCCCGTCGCCGCCGGGGATCAGGGTGTCGGCGATCGCGAGCAGCGCGCGGGCTTGGCGCGGGGTGAAGACGTCGGTCACCGGACTATCCGATCACGGCGATCCGGCGCGGGTTGAGCGCGACGCGCACGACCTCGCCATCGGCGGGTGCCGTGTCGCCGAGGGCGTCGACGAGCAGTTCGCCGTCGTCGGTGTCGACGGCGGCGGTGATCCGCACCCCGTCGGCGGTGGGGACGGAGCCGGTCACCCGGGCCGGCACCCCGTGCGCCTGGATCACGACGGAGCCGGGACGCAGGCCCAGCCGGAACCGGCCGTCGGGGCAGTCGACGAGGACCTGCCCCAGCGCGGAAGTCGCCTGCAGGTCCTTGACCTGCGCGTCCAGCAGCACGGAGTAGCCGAGGAAGCGGGCGACGTCGGGCGTGCGCGGGCGCCGCCACAGACGGGCGGGCCGGTCCACCTGGGCCAGCTCGCCCGCGTCGAGCACGGCGACGGTGTCGGCCAGCTCGACGGCCTCGTCGTGGTCGTGGGTCACGATGAGCGCGGGCGTCCCGGTCTCGCGGAGGATGCGCCGCAGGTCGCCCACGAGACGATCGCGCAGCTGCCGGTCCAGCGCCGACAGCGGCTCGTCGAGCAACAGGAGGCGGGGCTTCGGAGCGAGGGCGCGGGCCAGCGCGACGCGCTGCTGCTGCCCGCCCGACAGCTCCCCGACGGGCCGCGCGCCCATCCCGGGCAGCCCCACGAGCTCCAGCAGCTCGTCGACGCGGGCGTTCGCCTCGGCGCGCGGCCAGTGGTGGCGCTGCAGCCCGTAGCGGATGTTGCCGGCGACGTCGCGGTGCCCGAAGAGCTGCCCGTCCTGGAAGACGACGCCGAAACCGCGCCGATGCGTCGGCACGGCCGCGAGGTCCTCGCCGTCCCAGAGGATGCGGCCGCGGGCCAGCGGCTCGAGGCCCGCGACGGCCCGCAGCAGGGTGGACTTGCCGCAGCCCGACGGCCCGAGCAGCGCGGTCACGGAGTCCCCGCGGCCCTTCGTGACGGCGTCCGCGCCGTTCTCGTTCCCGACGGTGAGCGAGACGTCCCGGACGGCGGTCCGGTCACCGTAGCGCACCGAGACCCGGTCGATGGTCAGCATCGTCGGCCCCCTCCCCTGTCCCCGCATCCACGGATACGCATCAGAACTCCGCCCGCCCGATGTCGTCGCGGCGCAGCGCCTCGACCGCGCCGATCACCACGACCGTCGCCGCGATGAGCAGCACCGAGCACGACGCGGCGAGCGCGGCGTCGGCCCAGCCGGGGCGGCTGGAGATCCGGCCGATCAGCACGGGAAGCGTCATCTGCTCGGGCCGCACCAGGAAACTCGCGGCCCCGAACTCCCCCAGGGTAACGACGTATGCGAAGCCTGCGGCCACGGCCACCGACCGGCTGATCACGGGCAGGTCGACGGAGGTGAAGACCCGGACCGGCGAGGCGCCGAGGACGGCGGCGGCCTGCCGCTGCCGCGGGTCGACGGCCCCGAGCGCGGGCACCAGGACGCGCACCACCAGCGGCAGCGCGACGAGGGCCTGCACGAAGGGCAGCACCGCGGGGGACTCCCGGATCGCGGGCAGCGACTGCAGCGCGAGGAGGTAGCCGAAGCCGAGCGTCACCGCGCTCACGCCGAGCGGCAGCATCACCACGGCGTCCGCGAACCGGCTCAGCAGCCCCCGCGAGCGGGCGATCGCGACCGCGGCGAGCCCGCCGACGAGGAGCGCGATCGCGCCCGCCTGCGCGGCCGTGACGAGCGACATCAGCAGCGCCTTCACCGGCACGACGCCCCCGAAGTCGGTGGTGAGCCGCCGGTAGGCGTCGAGGCTCAGCGCGCCCGACGGGTCGGGGTGCAGCGAGCGCAGCAGGAGCGCGGCGAGCGGGAAGAGCAGCAGCGTCACGCTCACGGGCACGCCGACGAGCACCGCGAGCCGGGCACGGCCGGCGGCGCGGGGCGGGTCGACGCGCGCGGCCGCCGCGGGCCGCGAGACGCGGACCCGCAGCGCGCCGCTCAGGGCGACGGCGAGCACCACGATCACGATCTGCACCAGCGCGAGCAGCGCGGCGGTGCGCAGGTCGAAGGCGCCGACGACCTCCTGGTAGACCGCCGTCTCCAGGGTGCGCAGCCGGCTGCCCCCGACCACGAGGACGATGCCGAAGCTCGTCGCGCAGAACAGGAACACCACGGACGCCGCCGAGGCGATGGCGGGCAGCAGCGCGGGCGCGGTCGCGGTGAGGAAGGCCCGGACCGGGCCCGCGCCGAGCGTGCGCGCGGCCTGCTCGGCGCGCGGGTCGACCGCGGACCACACGCCGCCGACGATCCGCGCCACCACCGAGACGTTGAAGTAGGCGTGCGCGAGCAGTACGGCCCACACCGTCTCGGAGATGCCGAGGAAGCCGAGGCTCCCGCCGGGCGCGAAGAGGGTCCGGAAGGCGACGCCGACCACGACGGTCGGCAGCACGAACGGGACCGTCGCCACCACGCGGACGAGCCACTGCCCGCGGAACCTCACCCGCGCGGTCAGCCACGCGAGCGGCAGCCCGAGGACCACGGTGAGGAGCGTCGACGCCGCGGCCTGCCACACGGTGAACCAGACCAGCCCGAGGCCGCCCGCGCCGGTGAAGCCCTGCCACAGCCCGACACCGTCGGAGGAGAGCCCGCGCGCGACGATCGCGGCGACGGGCCAGAGGAAGAACACCGCGACGAACAGCAGCGGGGCGGCCAGCAGCGCGAGCCGCCCGCGCGAGGTGGTCATCACGGGCGGAGGTTCACCGCCCCATCAGCTGGCGCCACTGCCGCACCCAGCCGTCGCGCTCGTCGGCGAGGCGATCGGCGGGCAGGGTGGCGGCCTTCGGCGGGACGGGCGCGTACTTGGCCCAACTGTCGGGCAGCGCGACGCCGCGGGTCACCGGGTAGACGTACATCTCGTCGGGGATGGTGGCCTGCGCCGCCGGCGAGAGCAGGAAGTCGATGAGCTTGCGCGCGCCGTCGGGGTTCTTGGTGCCGCGCAGCACGCCCGCGTACTCGACCTGCCGGAAGCAGGTGTCGAGCAGCGCCTTGGTCGGGGGCGCGGCGCCGTCCTTGCCCACCTCGGCGGCGGGCGAGCTGGCGTAGGAGACGACGATCGGCTTCGGGCCCTTGCCCGACGAGCCGGAGAAGTCGGTGGAGTACGCGGTCGACCAGTTCGGGGTGACCGCGACGTCGTTGGCGCGCAGCGAGCGCCAGTAGTCCTGCCAACCCTCGCCGAGGGTGGCGACGGTGCCGGCCAGGAACGCCATGCCCGGCGACGCGGTCTCCGGGTTCTGCACCACGGTCAGGCCGCGGTACACGGGCTTCGCCAGGTCCTGGTACGTGACCGGCTCGGGCAGGTTCTTGTCCCGGAAGTAGCGGGTGTCGATGTTGACGCAGACGTCGCCGAAGTCGATCGCGGTGAGCTGCGGCATGCCCGCGAGGGCGTACTCCTGCGCGCCGTTAGCGGCGGCGGGCGAGACGTACTCGTCGAAGACGCCGGCGCGCACGGGCCGCGCGGCGTAGGTGTTGTCCACGCCGAACGCGACGTCGCCGGGTGGATTGCCCGGGGTCAGCGACAGCTTGGTGGCGAGCTCGCCGCCGTCGCCGAGCTCGACGGTCTTGATCGCGAGCCCCGTCTGCTTCGTGAAGTCGGCGAGGACCTGTTCGGGCAGGTGGAAGCTGGAGTGGGTCACCAGGGTCACGGTGCCCGTGGCCGACGGCGCGTCGCTCTCCTTCGACGGTGCCGTGCTGGTCGCGCACGCGCTGGTCGCGAGGGTCGCCGCCGTGAGGATCGCAAGGCCTACGCGGCCGAGGTTGGTCATCCGCTCAGACTAGTGCGTCCAGCCGTCGCCGCTGCGCGAGGATCAGCGCGACGAGCACCATCGGCGCCAGCACGCCGGGCGCCATGAACAGGGCCCAGACGGGGCCGTCGTCGATCCCGATCGCGGCGAGGCCCTTGCGCAGGAAGTGCACGCCGATGTAGCCGAAGACCGCGGTGACGCCCGCGACCGCCGTCGCCCACGGCGTGAAGCCCGCGCCGGGGCTGCGGAAGTCCGCGCCGCCGCCGGGGCCGAGCGGGCCGTGCACCACCCAGATCAGCAGCGGGACGATCCACACGAAATGGTGGATCCACGAGATCGGCGAGGCGAGCAACCCGAGGAACTGCACCAGCACCAGCGCGATGAGGGCGTCGCCGCGGCGGACGACCCACCAGGCGGCGAACAGCAGGGCCGCGGCGACCAGCACAGCGATGATCCACGCCGGCCCGGTGCCCACGTCGTGCCCGGCGAACCGGGAGACGGCGCCGCGCAGCGCCTGGTTGTCGGGCTTGGCGGGGTCGCCGATGGGGCCGGTGTCGCCGAGCAGGATCGTGAAGTAGCGCCGGGTCTCCGCGGGCAGGATCAGGTAGCTGATCCCGACGGTGGCGGCGAACGTCACACCGGAGAAGACGGCGGCCCAGACGCGGCCGCGGGCGAGGAGGAACAGCCCGCCCACCGCGGGGGTGAGCTTGATGCCGGCGGCGAGGCCGACGAGGAAGCCGGAGGCACCGTCGACCTTCTCGGGCTTCAGCGCGAGCGACGGCGACGGGGCGGCGCGGGCGACGAGATAGGCGGCCCACACGCCGAAGGTCATGAGGACCACATTGATCTGGCCGTAGTCGAGGTTGGTGCGCACGGGGTCGATCCACAGCGCGGCCGCGGTCCACACCAGGGGCAGCTCGCGCGGCACGTCGCCCAGGCGCGACGGTGCGCCGCGCCCCGCGGCCAGGATGGCCAGGCACATGCGGATGACCAGGAACAACAGGCCCGCGGTGAGCGCCACCCAGCCGACCGCGACCACTGGGAACGGGAGGAACTTCAGCGGGTAGAAGAACAGGGCCGCGAACGGCGGATAGGTGAACGGCAGCGGCTGCTGCGGTGTGTAGTCGCGCAGCGCGAAGTCGTAGAGGCCGCCGTCGGCGGTCACCCGCTGGGCGGCTTCGTAGTAGACCCGCAGGTCGACGAAGTTGAAGTTGTGCTGGCCGGCGAGGATCCACACGATCCGGGCGCCGAGGGCCACGAGGAAGAGGGGAAGCGCGACGCGCCGGAGGCCGCTCGCGGGACCGCCGTCGGCCGACGTGCTGCGGTCCTTGGTCACGGGTGGACACCTTAGCCATGCTCACACCCGTTGCGCGAACCGCCGCGCGTCTGGACTATGGAGCGGGTGACCACAGTCGAGACGACCGCCCCCGATCATTCCGCCCTGCGTTCGGCGGTCTCCGGGGCACGCGCGATCGTCGATGTGGGCGTCGTCGTCGCGGTGCTGGTCGCGACCAATCTGGTCGCCCATTTCACGGGCAGCTGGGCCGCCCTGCTGGCCGTCCCCGTGTCCGCGGTCCTGCTCATCGGCATCGCGCGGCACCGCGGCCTGGACTGGCACGAGCTGGGCCTGGGCCGCGAGCACTGGCGCTCCGGGGCGAAGTACGCGGCCGCCGCGGTCTTCGTCGTGGCGACGGTGATCGTCGTCGGCGCGCTGCTGCCCGTCACGCGCGGCCTGTTCCTCAACGACCGCTACGCCACCTTCTCGACCGCGATCATCGCGTCGATGGTGATCATCCCGCTGCAGACGGTGATCCCCGAGGAGCTCGCCTTCCGCGGCGCACTGCACGGCACCCTGTCGCGCGCGATGCGCTTCCGCTGGGTCGTGGTCACGGGCTCGCTGCTCTTCGGCTTCTGGCACATCGCCTCGTCGCTCGGCCTGACCAGTGGCAACGCCGGCCTGACGAAGGTCCTCGGCGCGGGACCCCTGGCGCAGTTCCTCGGCATCGCGGGCGCCGTGATCGCGACCGCCTTCGCCGGTTGGGTGTTCACCTGGCTCCGCTCCCGCAGCGGCTCCCTCATCGCCCCCATCGCGCTGCACTGGTGCCTCAACGGCGCGGGCGCGCTGGCCGCCGCCTTCGCCTGGCAGCTCCTGCGCTGACCCGCGCCGTTGGGCATCATTCCTCCCAGTTCGCGATCACCGCGTCGAAGTCGCCGTCGGCGGGTCCGGGGAGGTGCCGCGCGCCGGGGTGCCGCACCGCGGGCTCGGTGTAGGCACCCGATTCCACGAGCCGCGCGATATTGCCCCGATAGATCTCGTCGACCTCCGCGTGCCGGCCGGGTTCGCGGTCCAGCCACAGGTTCGCGGGGTGGATCGGCCGGTCGTACATGCCGCGGAACAGCTCAGTGCGCAGATCCTTCATCCAGTTGGAGTTGAGATTCATCGCGCGGAACTGGCGCAGCGCCTCGACGTCGACGGGGGCCGCGACGATCGCGTTGGCGCCCGACGGGGCCCGCCCGATCACCTGACCCGTGTAGTCGACGATGTGCCCGTTGCCGCCAGCGATGTCGACGGGGTGCTCCGCCGCCGGCGACGAGTACACCGGCCCCGTGTTGGGGCACACCATGTAGACGCCGTTGAAGTGGGCGTGCGCCCGGTTCTGCAGCAGCCACGTGCCGCCGGGGTCCGGGCCGGCCGCTGTCATCGGCACCGCCTCACTCGGCCGGTAGATCACCTCGGCGCCTCCCAGCGCGAGCGCCCGTACCGCCTCGGGGTACTCGCCGTCGCTGCAGCAGATGGTGCCGATGTTGCCGATGTCGGGCGTGCGCAGCACCGGGTAGAAGGCGTCGATGCCCTCGCCGAACAGCTCGACCCACCGGTCGTAGACGTCGTGCGGGGTGCACGAGTGCTCGCGGCACCAGACGTGGTTCTTCGCCGCCCGGTGCACGATCTCCCCGTCGGGCGAGATCACGATCATGACGTTGAAGAACCGGTCCTCGATCACCTCGGGCCAGCGCGCCTTGCACTGCACCACGACGTAGGTCCGGTACATCCGCGCCAGCGCGGCGAGCCGCTCGGTCTCCGGCCCCGGGATGTCGATGAACAGCACCCGGGCGCTCCGCGCGTGCGGCAGGTCGAAGACCTCGTCGGTGAACCCGGTGAGCGCGCCCTCGGACAGGGCGACCAGCTTGACCGGGAGGTTGATGCCCACGATGGAGACCGCGGCGTGGAAGGCCTCCTCGATCACGTCGAGGTTGCGCGCGATGTGCTCGCGCGCGCCGATGCCGTGCACGAAGGTCGACAGGCCCACGGCCATGTAGGGCGCGATCGGCCGGTTCGCCGCCGTCATCGGACACCGCACCAACGCAGGGCGGCCAGCGCGTAGGTCTTCGCCGCGCACACGACCTCGTCGATCGCGCACCGTTCGTCCACGGCGTGCGCCATGGCGAGGGCGCCCGGTCCGAGCCCGACCGCGGGAATGCCCGCCGCGGTGAACCAGGTGAGGTCGGTCGCGCTCGGGAAGGGCCGGACGTCGGGTGCGCCCGCGTAGGCGGTTCCGGCGGCGGCGTCCTCGCGGGCGGCCACGACGACCCGGCAGAACGGGTCGTCGCCGTCGGTGCGCCCGCCGGGGTAGTGCATCGGCCAGTCCAGCACCGGCGGGTGACGGCGCAGCCACGGGGCCGCGTCGGCGACCCGGGCGACCACGGCCGCGATCTCTGCCTGCACGTCGGCGATGCCCGCCGCCGGCGGGTAGAAGATCGCGTAGTCCAGGGTGGTCTCGTCGGGGATGAAGGCGACGTTCCGGCCCGCGCGGGCGCCGCCGTCGATCACGTCGAGGCCGATGGTGAACTGGCCCGGCTCGAAGAGCGGGTCGACGCGGGTGCGCTCCCACTCGGTCTCGAGCCGCCGCAGCGCGTCGTGGATCGCGAGCGCGCCGTCCACGGCGCTCGCGGCGATCGGGTCCTCGGCCCCGGCGCGCCGCTGGGCGCGCATCAGGGAGCGGGCCGAGGCGTGGCCGGTGCGGCCGGTCACGGTGATCCGCAGGACGAGGACGCCGGGGGTCGCGGGCATCACGCTGAGTGGGGCGAGCGCGCCGGTGGGCTCGGCGATGATCGCGCCGTCGGCGGTGTAGCCGCGGGCGAGCACGGCGGACGTGCCGAGGTGGTGCTCGAGGTTCTCCTCCCCCACGACGCCCTGCAGGATCAGGTCGCCGCCGAGGCGGACCCCGGCCTCACGCAGCGCGCGGGCCGCGAAGGCCTGCGCCACGAGCCCGGCCTTCATGTCGACGGCGCCGCGGCCCCACACGTGGGTCTCGTCGCGGAAGCCGGCGAAGGGGTCGTGCGTCCAGGCGTCGGCATCACCGGCGGGAACCACGTCGACGTGCCCGTTGAAGATGAGCGAGCGCCCGTCGCCCTCGCCGTGGACGACGCCGACCACGTTGTCGCGCCCGGGTACCTCGCCGAACAGCTCGGTCTCGGCGCCGGCCTCGCGGTAGACGCCGGCGAGCAGCCGCGCGACCTCGGTCTCGCCGCCGACGAGGTCGTCGAAGTCCTGGTCGGGATAGGTGGGATTGACGCTGCGCACGGCGATCGCGTCGCCGAGCGTCGCGATCATCTCCTCGCGCAGGCCGTCGACGCGACCCAGCACCCGATCGGCGGCGGTCATGCGCGCACCTCCTGCGCCGGGGCGGCCAATTCGCCGCTGTCGTGGACGGTCTCGCCACCGAGGTAGGTGCGCAGCACCTGGGTGCCGGCGAGCTCGTCGATCGGGCAGGTCGACGGGTCGCGGTCCACGAGGATCACGTCGGCGTGCTTCCCCGCGGCGAGCGAGCCGATCTCGGGCCAGTCGAGGACGGCGGCGGCACCGGTCGTCCACATGCGGAGGGCGTCGACGCGGGAGAGCTTCTGATCGGGGCCGTCGTTACGGTGGCCGCTGCCGGCGAAGCGATGGGTCTGCGCGAGTTCGATCTGCTCCCAAGGGTTCTTCGGCCCCCAGTCGGAACCGCCGGCGAGGTCGAGCCCCGTGTCGATGAGCCGCTGGAGGGGTTCGAGGTCGCGCCAGGCGTGCTCGCCGATGCGCTCGCCATACATGGCGCCCTTGCCCCACGCGAAGCCGGCGCTGGTGGTCACCTGGAAGCCGAGGTCCGCGTAGCGCCGCGCCTGCGCGGGCGTGATGGTGATGGCGTGCTGCAGGATCCAGCGACGGTCCCGGAAGTCGACCTCACGCACGACGCGCTCGGCGATGTCGAGGAAGTCGTCGTGCTCGCGGAACGCGCCGAGGCAGAGATTGGCCCGGATTCCCTGTTCGGCGCAGTAGCGGACGAAGGCCTCCTCCTTCTCGAGGGAGAGGAACCGGGTGCCGCGGGTGGGCCTGCCGAACGGGTCGAGGGCGGGCTCGTAGGTGGCGAAGTAGCCGGAGAAGCACGGGCCGCCGGGGCTCATGGTGAGGCCGCCGGTGCGGAGCAGGTCGTCGCCCGCCTCCCCCACCTGCGCCGCGAACTGCGGGAGCCGGTCGGCGAATTCGGCGTCGGTGAGCGGGTCGAAGGGGTAGAAGATCACCGATTCGACGTCGAGGGTGGCGTGGATGCGCATGGTGAGGGCGCCCGCGGCGCGCAGGTGCCGGTACAGCGCGAGGTGCTCGGGTTCCATGGCGTGCCCCTCATAGCCCGTGGTGACGCCCTGCCGGGTGAACCGAGCCATCTCGGCGGTGGTCCCGGCGGCGGCGGTGTCGAGGCTCGGCCGCGGCAGCTTGGTGAGGATCTGGCCCCAGAAGGGGTCGTAGGTGTAGTAGTTGGTGACCGGTCCACGGAGGACGCCGGTCAGCTCGCCGGCGTCGTTCTTCTCGATCTCCACGTCGCACACGCGATCGGGGATGAAGGCGCTCAGTCCGACGGCGCGGAGCCCGGCGCTGTTGAAGGCCACCACGTTCGGCATCTTCGGCGCCCAGGCCTGGATCATGACGGGGTGGTCGGCGGTCGCCGCGTCGAGCGTCCACCGATCGGGCAGGTGCCGCTCCAGCAGGTCCTTCTCGGAGCGACGGAGGAAGTAGTGGGGCTCCCCGACGGGGGTGCACATGATCCACTCCCCCGCCGGCGTGACGGCGGCCTTCGCCCGGATCCGCGCGACGATGTCGGAGTGGTCGACGGCGTCCGTCAGATCGACCAGCCCACCGGCGAGCATGCCGAAATGCATTCCGTGCGGGTGCGTGTCGATGAGCCCGGGCATCACAGTGGCGCCGCCGGCGTCCACGCGCTGCGCGCCGGATCCCGCGGCGTCCTCCATGTCGCGGCGGTCGCCCACGGCGACGATCCGGCCCTCGTCGAGGACCAGCGCCTCGGCCTCCGGACGATCGGGATCGAGGGTGAGCACCCTCCCACCGGTGATGAGTGTTGTGGTCATAGCGGCCCTTCCGAGATGTGTCCCCTGCGGACGCCACCACCGTAGCCCTAATTTTCTCCATTTGGAGAAAATTGACCGCAAATCGGCCGCCGGTACGATCGCGACCATGTCCTCACCGGTGCGCGAACCGCGCATGGCCCGCGGCGCCGCGCGCCGCGAAGCGCTCCTCGATGCGGCGATCCGGCTGGTCGCCCGCGACGGTGCGCGGGCGCTCACGCACCGCTCGGTCGCGGCGGAGGCCGGCACCACCCACGGCAACGCCCGCTACTACTTCGGGACCCTCGACCAATTGCTCGACGAGGCGCTGCATCGCCTCGCGACGCGCCAGATCGAGGAGGTACGCACGCTCTTCGCGGAGGAGCTGCCCAACGCCGGGACCCCCGAGCGCATCGACCGGCTCACCCGGTACGTCACGGGCTCACTCACCGACGACCGGGATGCGGCGATCGCCCGGTACGAGCTCTTCCTCGAGGTCGCGCGCCGCCCGGGGCTGCGCGCCAGCCTCGACGAATGGGGCACCACGCAGCGCGCCGCCTTCGCGCGCGAACTCCGCGGCGCGGGTGCCGCCGATCCGGAGGCGGACGCGGCGGATCTCCTCACCACGGTCAACGGCCTCGCTCTGGAGCAACTGGCGCTGCCCGTCGACGATTTCGAAACGGCGCGCCTGCGCCCCGCGATCGCCCGATACTTCCCCGCGCCCTGACACCTCCGGGCTACTGCGCCGAGGACTCCGCCTCCTCAGGCTCGCGCGCCGCGGGCGCGACGACCACCGCGACGGCGACAGCGACGAGCACCAGGATCAGCGCGTAGAGCAGCGTGACGTACTCGCCCAGCGCACCGATGATCGGCGGGCCGGCGAGGAAGGAGAGATAGCCGATCGTCGACACCACCGACACCCCCGCCGCCGCCATGCGCGGCTCGTCGGCTGCGGCGGACATGCCCACCGGGAAGCCGAGGGAGGCGCCCAGGCCCCACAGCGCGACGCCCACGTACGCGGCCCACGTCGGGCCGAAGATCACCAGCGACAGGCCGACGAACGCGAGGCCGCCGCAGGCCCGCAGCGTCCGCACCCGGCCGTAGGTGTCGAGCACGCGCGTCCCCGCGAGCCGTCCGATCGTCATGAAGGTGACGAACACCGCGAAGGTCAGCGTGCCGACGGTCTTGGACGTGCCGTGATCATCGACCATCGCCAGCGCCAGCCAGTCGTTCGCGCTGCCCTCGGTGAGCGCCATACCCAGCACCATCAGCCCGATGAGCAGCGTGCGGGGCTCGCGCCACACCGCCAGTCGCTCGCGGCGGGAGACCGGGGCGTGATCGTCGGCGTCGTGCGCCTCGTAGGGCACGTGCCGCAGCGCGAACCAGCCGGCGACGAGCAGGACGCCGTTCACGACGAGCAGGTGCGGCAGCAGCGGCACGTGCGCCGCCTGGGCCGCGGCGGCGGTGAGGGCGCCCGCCACGGTGCCCATCGAGAACGCGGCATGGAAGGCGGGCATCACGGTGCGCCCCAGCGCCCGCTCGTTCTCGGCGCCGGAGAGGTTCATGCAGACGTCGGTGATGCCGTGCGAGAGCCCGACGAGGACCAGCGGCAACAGCGTGAGCGCGTAGATCCCGGACTGCGCGCCCGCAGCGGCGGCGATCATGGTGACGCCCAGGGCGGGCAGGGTCACCGCGATGACCCGGCGCGCTCCGAACCGCGCTGCCAGCGCCCCCGAGCCGACGAGGCCCACGACGGAGCCGACCGCCAGGCCGAAGGTCAGGAGCGCCACCTGCAGCGTGGTGGCCTGCAGATCGTCGCGAACCTGGGGCAGGCGGCCGATGTAGCTGGCGAAGGTGAGCCCGCTCAGCGCGAAGATCACCGCGACGGCGTTGCGCCAGGCGAGCACTGAGCCCCCTACCGCGTCCGTCTTCTGCTCCTGGAAGTCCACGCTCACCGATCAACCCTTCGAAACGTTTCGAATACTGCTTGCTAGGCTAGGTCCCCATGACACGCGGGTCAAACCGAATAACGCTGGTGCACGTCGCCGAGGCGGCGGGTGTCTCCCTGTCCACCGCCTCGCACGCCTTCGGCGTCGACAAGCCGATCAGCGACGCCACCCGCGCCCGCGTCCTCGCGGCCGCCGCCGACCTCGGCTACGAGGGGCCGGATCCCCGGGCCCGGTCGCTGCGCAGCGGCCGCACCGACATCATCGGCGTCCAGGTGGACGACGAGGCCGGGCGCGCCTTCCGCGATCCCGTGATCATCGGCATCCTCGACGGGGTGTCCGCCGCACTGTCCGCGAGCCCCACCTCGGTCCTGCTCCTCCCCGACTCACTCCCGGAGGAGCGCCTGCGGACGCTCCCCGTCGACGGTGTCGTGGCGGCCGGCTGCTCGCCCGCCCTCGGGTCGCTGCGCGCGGCGATGGCGAAGCGCTCGATCCCCGTGGTCACCGCGGGCAACCAGGTCGACGACATCGGCAGCGTGGGCGTCGAGAACCGCTCCGCCACCGCCCTGCTCACGGGCCACCTGCGCGCGCTCGGCCACCGCTCGGTCGGCGTCGTCCGGCTCCGGCACGGCGACGTCGAGCAGGCCCGCACCGCAGCGGCGCTCGCCGCCTTTCCCGACGCCGTCGTCGTGATCTCCGCGGACAGCACCATCGACGAGGGCTTCCGCGCCGGCGGCGAGCTGCTCGACGCGAACGCCCCCACCGCGGTGATCGCCCAATCGGACCTGTTGGCGGCCGGGGTGATCCGCGCCGCCGAGGCACGGGGCCTGCGCGTCCCGGAGGACCTCTCCGTGGTGGGTTTCGACGGTGTCCGCATCGACGGCTTCGACCGCGTCCTGACCACGATCCGACAGCCGATCGTCGAGATGGGAAGGCGCGCGGCGCAGGCCGTCCTCGCCGCGCAGGAGGGCGCGCCGCTGCCCACCCTCGCGCTCGACGTCGAGCTCGTCGTCGGCGACACCACCGGGCCGGCGCCTCAGCGGTCCTGAGCCACCTCGTCGAGCGCCGCCGCGAGCAGGTCCGCGTACGCGTCCGGATCGGGCACCGCGGTCCGGCTGCTGGTGGCCGACACCGTCACCGTCTCGCCGAGCCCGTGGACGCCGTGCGTCAGCCCCATGGCGGGCGAGAGCGCCGGGAAGCCCGCGGTGAACACCGATCTCCCGCCGAGCAGCTCCAGGTCCGCCGGTCCGCGGTGCACGCTCGAGAGCACCGTCGCGCCCGCCATCGTGTCCGGCAGGAGCGTGGGATCGAAGGCGCGGACGCCGAGCACCGCCAGGGACGACGGTGCCGCGTCCTCCGCCGCCCCGACGGTGCGCCACAGGGGGCTGGCGGCGCGCTCGCGGGCGGCGGCGAGCGCCGCGGCGATGCGGCCGGGCCGCTCTGCGGCGGGCTCGCCGGGGTACAGCGGTACGGAGACGTTGCCGAAGGCGTTGCGCTCGCCGTGCCGGCGCTCGCGCGCCACCATCACCTCCGCCGACAACTCCGCCGGCACCGAACCGCCCCGCGACCTCAGGTAGCGCTCGACGGCGAGCGAGACCGCGGCGAGCGCGGTCACGGTGACGGTGTGTTCGGAATGCAGGGAGGCACCGTCCCGCACCAGCATCCGCACGTCGCGGGTGGCGTCGGGTGCGGCGTTGAGCAGGGTGCGCGGGCAGCCGGGCACGGCGGGCGGGAGCGCGCCGGCGGCGGTGCGCCGGTCGATGGCGGCGCGGGCCCGCGGGGCGAGGGCGCCCAGCGCCACCGTGCGGGCCAGCGCGACGGGGAGGCCCAGCAGGCCGCGGGCGGCGCGCACCGGTCCCGGCAGCGGCCGGAAGACGGGCACCTCGCCGGTCCCACCGGTCCCGAACAGGGCCCGGGCGATCTCGGCGGACCGCCGGCCGTCGGCGAGGGCGTGGGCCACCTGCAGCACCACCACCGTCGCGTGGCCGGTGCACCGCGGTGCACCGGCCACGCGCGGGAAGACGTGCAGCCGCCAGGGCGCGACGGTCGCGTCGACCTGCCGCGCGAACAGGCGGGCGACGCCGGCGGGGACGGCGTCCCAGGAGTGCGCGATGCCCTCGCGGACGTCGGCCACCTCGCCCGGCGCCCATGCCGGGTGCTCGAGATCGCCGGGGGCGGGGGCGATCCGCAGGCGCAGGTCCGTGACCGACGGTGCCCGCGCCAGCACAACGTCCGCCACCTCCGCGGCCGACGGGGCCGGGCCCGCGCCGTGGTCGAAGCAGTAGAGCAGGAATTGGTCGCTCGGGATCACGCGCGACGCCCAGTAGGTGCGGGCGTCCCGTGGGGAGAGCAACCCGTCGGTCACGGCAGGAGATCCCGGCGGTAGACGAGTGCGGCCGCGCCGACGAGCGGGGCGTCGCCCCCGAGGCCCGCCGGAACCACCCGTGCGGCGGCCACGTAGGGCAGCGGATGCGCGGCCACGGCGCCCTGCACCTGATCCACGAAATCATCGGCCACGCGGGTGAACCCGCCGCCGAGGACGACGACGGAGACCGGTACGAGCGCCACCGCGCTGCCGATCCCCTGCCCGACGGCGGCCGCGCACCGTCGGACCGCGGCGACGGCGACGGCGTCCCCGGCGCGGTAGGCGGCGCCGAGGTCCTCGCCCGTCTCGCCGGTGAAGCCCTGCGTGCGTGCCCACTCCACGGTGTGCGGGCCGGAGGCGACGGATTCGAGCATCGTGGTGCGCCCGAGGGATTCGCTCCCGGTGTACCCCGAGAGCTCGACCTGGCCGATGTGCCCGGCGTTGCCGACCAGTGCTCGGCCCCCGACGACGAAGCCGCCGCCGATGCCGGTGGAGACCACCATGCCGAGGGCGTCGTCGTGGCCGCGGGCGGCGCCGAGCCAGTGCTCGCCGAGCACGATCGCGACGCCGTCGCGGCGGAACTCGACGGGGAGGCCTCCGGCGGCGTCGGCCACGAGGTCGCGCAGCGGGAAGCCGTGCAGCGCCTCGAGGTTGATCGGCGACGTGGTGCCGGTCGCGTCGTCGACGGGCCCGGCGGCCGCGAGGCCCACGCCCTGGACGGGACCGTCCGCGGCGGCCAGCGCGTCGCGGACGACGCCGGCGATCGCGGCCTCGAGCTCGGCCGTCGTCGCGTCGGGCCCGGTGGGGGCGCGGTGCCGCGACGCCTCGACGACGGTGCCGTCCGCCTCCACCAGCGCCGCCGCCACCTTGGTGCCGCCGAGGTCCACCGCGAGGACGGTCATCGCGCGTACCGCACGAGGCCGAGTTCGGCGGGGCCGGTGAGCAACCGGTGCTGGGGCAGCACACGGACGGCGTAGCCGAAGCGGCCGACCTGCCCGGGCAGCACGGCCCGGTAGCCCTCGCCGTCGAAGTGCAGCCGAACGGCCCGGCCGTCCACGATCTCCCCGGCTTCGTCGACCCCGCCGATCACGGCCTCGACGCGGACGTCGCCGTCCTCCAGCGACCCGAGCGCGATCTCCGCGGCGATCTCCACCCCCTCGGGCAGCACGGTCGCCGTCGATGCGCCCACGCGCACCGCGTCCCACCCCGCGCGGACCTTCTCGATGTACTCGACGAGGTCACCGATGGCGGGGCGGGTGGAGCGGGCCGAGCGGGCGGCCGGGCGGTAGTAGGCGGTGGCGTACTCCCGCACCATGCGGTCGGCGGAGACCTCGGGCGCGGTCGCCGAGAGCGTGTGCCGCACCTTGGCGAGCCAGCGCGGGGGCGCGTCGTCCGCGTCGCGGCGGTCGTAGAAGGCGGGCACCACGTCGTGTTCGAGCAGGTCGTACAGGGCGTCGGCCTCGATGTCGTCGCGTCGGCCCGGGTCCACGCCGACCGCCGACGGGATGGCCCAGCCGTTGTTCCCGTCGTACAGCTCGTCCCACCAACCGTCGAGCACGGAGAGGTTGAGACCGCCGTTCATCGCGCTCTTCATGCCCGACGTGCCGCAGGCCTCCAGCGGACGGAGCGGGTTGTTCAGCCACACGTCGCAACCGTGGTACAGGTAGCCCGCCATGCCGATGGAGTAGTTGGGCAGGAAGGCGATCCGGTGCCGCAGCGTGCGGTCGTCGGTGAAGTGCAGCAGCTGCTGCAGCAGGCGCTTGCCCTCGTCGTCGTGGGGATGACTCTTGCCGGCGATGACCACCTGGACGGGGCGATCCGGATCCAGGAGGAGCGCCCGCAGCCGCGCGGGATCGCGCAGCATCAGGGTGAGCCGCTTGTAGGTCGAGACGCGGCGGGCGAAGCCGATGGTGAGCACCTCGGGGTCGAACATCCGGTCCGTCCAACCGAGTTCGGCGTCGACGGCACCACGCTCGCGCCACGCGGCCCGGGTGCGGGTGCGCACCTCGTCGACGAGGCGGTGCCGCAGCGTGGTGCGCAGGCGCCACAGGGCGTCGTCCGGCATGGACAGCGGGTCCGTGGCGCGCTCCGCGACGAGGCGGTCCGCCCACGTGCCGTGGTGCACGCCGTTGGTGACCGAGCCGATGGGGACCTCCGCCGGTTCGAAGCCCGGCCACAGCCCGGCGAACATCTCGCGGCTCACGGCGCCGTGCAGCTTCGAGACGCCGTTCGCGCGCTGGGCGAGCCGGAATCCCATGTGGGCCATGTTGAAGACCCCGGGATCGGCCTCGGCGCCGAGGGCGATGATCTCGTCGAGCGGCACGGTGGGCAGCAGCGAGCACATCTGGCTGCCGTCGCCGAAGTAGCGGCGCACGAGGTCCACCGGGAAGCGGTCGATCCCCGCGGGCACCGGCGTGTGGGTGGTGAAGACCGTGGCGGTCCGGGCCAGCGTGCGCGCCTCCGGGTAGGTCAGGTCCTCGGTCGCCATGAGCTCGCGGATCCGCTCCAGGCCGAGGAAGCCGGCGTGGCCCTCGTTGGCGTGGAAGACCTCGACGCCGGGGTGGCCGGTCAGGTCGCAGAAGGCGCGGGCGGCGCGGACGCCGCCGATTCCGAGAAGGATCTCCTGGCGCAGGCGGTGTTCGGCGTCGCCGCCGTACAGCCGGTCGGTGACGCCGCGGAGATCCGGATCGTTGTTCTCGATGTCCGTGTCCATGAGCAGGAGCGGTACGCGGCCGACGTCGGCCCGCCAGACGGCGGCGCTGAGCACGCGGCCCTCGAGCGGGACGGAGACCACGAGCTGCTGCCCGCTGGAGAGCGTCACCGGGCGCAGCGGCAGCTGCGCCGGGTCCAGCTCGGGGTAGGCCTCGAGCTGCCAGCCGTCCGCGGAGAGCGACTGCTGGAAGTAGCCGTGCCGGTACAGCAGTCCCAGTGCGATGAGCGGCAGCCCGAGGTCGGACGCGGCCTTGAGATGATCGCCCGCCAGGACGCCCAGGCCACCGGAGTAGTTCGGCAGCGTCTGGCTCACGCCGAACTCCATCGAGAAGTACGCGATCCCCTTCGCGCCGTCCGTCAGCTCGTCCGCCCATGCGGGCCGGGTGAGGTAGTCGTTGAGGTCGGCGTGGAGGGCGCGCACCAGAGCGACGAACTCGGTGTCGCCGCCGAGGGCCGCCACCCGGGCCTGATCGGCACCACGGAGGGCCTCGAGGGGATCGCGGGTGGCCGCCCACACCTCGGGTGCGACGGTGGAGAACAGGTCCTGGGTGGGTCCGTGCCACACCCAGCGCAGGTTCCGCGCGAGGTCGGCGAGCGGCGCGAGCGCCTCGGGGTAGACGGGCTCGACGGTGAAGGTTCCTTCTGCGTGCACGCCTACCGACCCTATTGGTTGCCCGCGCCGCCCGCGACGTTACCGGCGGGTCACGTGGCCTGCGCCGCACCGAGCACGGCGGCGGCCGTCGCGGCCAGCACGGAGCGATCGCGGCCCATGCTCCACCGCACCTCGCCGTCGTGGCGGAACTCCAGGAGGGTCAGTGCCTCCGCATCGTCGCCGCGGCCGAGCGAAGCCTGGTGCAGCGCGAGCACGTCGACCTTCGCGTCGTGCTCACCCAGCGCCGCCACGATCGCCTCGACCGGGCCGGCTCCTTCCACGACGATGCGGTGCGGCGCACCGTCGACCCGGAGTCCGACGGTCACGCGGCTGCCGGCCGCGGTCTCCTCGGCGACGCACTCGACGAGTTCGAACCGGCCGGGCCCGGCCCGGTACGCCCGCTCGAACACGGCCCACAGCGCGGCGGTGTCCATCTCCGCGCCGTGCTCGTCGGCGTGCGCCTGGACGTGTCGGGCGAAATCGATCTGCAGGCGCCGCGGCAGCTCCAGTCCCAGGTCCCGCTCCAGCAGGTAGGCCATGCCGCCCTTCCCGGACTGGGAGTTGACGCGGATGACGGCGTCGTAGGTCCGGCCGATGTCGGCGGGGTCGACGGGCAGGTAGGGCACGCGCCACTCGATCTCGCGCTCCGGGCGCCCCTCGGCCGCGGCGCGGGCGCGGTGCTCGGCGAGGCCCTTCTTGATGGCGTCCTGGTGCGTGCCGCTGAACGCCGTGTGCACCAGATCGCCGACATAGGGGTGCCGGTCGTGGACGGCGATCCCGTTGCAGGCCTCGACGGTCCGCCGCACCTCGTCGATGTCGGAGAAGTCGACCATGGGGTCGATTCCCTGCGCGAACATGTTGAGCGCCAGCGTCGCCAGGTCCACGTTTCCCGTGCGCTCGCCGTTGCCGAAGAGGCAGCCCTCCACGCGCTGCGCGCCGGCGAGCACGGCGAGTTCCGCACACGCGATGCCGGTCCCGCGGTCGTTGTGCGGGTGCACCGAGAGGATCACCGCGTCGCGCCGGCCCAGGTTGCGGTGCATGTACTCGATCTGGTCCGCGTAGACGTTCGGCGTCGCCACCTCAACGGTGGCGGGCAGGTTGAGGATCACGGGGCGCTCGGCCGTCGCGTCCCACAGCGCGGTCATCGCGTCGCAGACCTCGAGCACGTAGTCCGGCTCCGTCAGGTTGAAGACCTCGGGCGAGAACTCGAACCGCACGCCGTCGAGGTCGCCGGCGGCCGCCAGCAGGTGGCGGCCACCGTCGAGGATCAGCGACCGCAGCTCCGCCCGGTCGCGGCCCAGCACCACGTCGCGCCAGGTGGGCGCTGTCGCGGTGTACATGTGGATCACCACCTCGTTGCGGATCCCGCGGACGGCCTCGACGGTCCGCTCGATCAGGTCTCGGCGCGCGGGCGTGAACACCACGACGGTGACGTCCTGCGGCGCGATGTCGGTCTCGGCGATCAGGCGGACGAAGTCGTAGTCGGTCTGGGAGGCGGACGGGTAGCCGACCTCGATCTCTTTGTACCCCATGGCGACCATGAGCTCGAAGAAGCGGCGCTTGCGCGTGGGATCCATGGGTTCGGGCAGGGCCTGATTGCCGTCGCGCAGGTCGACGGGCACCCAGAGGGGTGCCGTGGTCAGGCGGCGCGCGGGCCAGGTGCGGTCGGCGAGCGGGACGTCGACACGGGCGTGGACGTCGCGGTAGCGACGGTGCGGCATCTGCGAGCCGCGTTGCCGGTTCCAGGCGGGTGCGGCGGCGGGGACGGGGCCGTGGGGCGTGTCGATCGTGGGGAAGGGCATGACGGTTCCTTCGTCGAGCGGGGCGAGAGGGCCGGCGCGGATTCCCCACGGCGGGATGCCGGCCCGAGGAATCAGGCCCCGCCGTGGCGCGGAAGGAGAAGGAGGTGTCCCCGGTACGTCATGGCGACGACCCTAGCACAACTCCTCAGACAAGCTGAGAAGTATGCTCGACGCATGCCCCCGCTCCGCCGCACCTCGCTCGCCGATCAGGCCGCCGACGCGCTGCTCGCCCGCGTCCGGTCCGGGGAGTGGGCGGTCGGCGACAAACTCCCCGGCGAGACCACCCTGGCCCCGCAGCTCGGCGTCGGACGATCGACGGTGCGCGAGGCGATCCGGCGGCTGGCGGGGATCGGTGTGCTCGCCACCCGGCAGGGCGCCGGGGTGTTCGTGACCAGGCTCGACGCCCCGTCCGGCCTCGACGTGCTCCTCGACGGCGCCGCCATCGACGCGGTGCTCGAGGCACGGATCGCGGTCGAGGTGGAGGCCGCGACGCTCGCCGCGCGGCGCCGGACCGAGGAGGACCTGGACGCCGTTCGCGCCGCGCTCGCCATCCGCGCCGCGCACCGCGCGGATCTCGTGCGGCACGTCGAGACCGACACCGACTTCCACCGGGCGGTCATCGCTGCCGCGCACAACCCCGTCCTGCTCGAGATGTTCGACGGCATCGCCGCGCACCTGCGCCGGGCGATGATCGACATGCTGCGGACCCGCGACGAAGACTTCGGCGGCGACGACGATCAGCTCTCCCACGCCGCACTGCTCGCCGCTATCGAGCACAGGGACGCGGACGCGGCCGCACGGCTGAGCCGGGAGCACTTGGCGGGCATGCTCACCCGGCGCGACGCGCACTGAGCGGCGCCGCGGGCGTCAGGCGTCGCGATACTCCGGCGGGACGATCCGGGTCAGCCGTTCGCGGGTGTCCTCGTCGCGCGGGAGGTAGGTCAGCATCCGCAGCGAAGGCCGGTCGCGCAGGTTGAACGTGCTCACCTGCAGGCGCAGCTCCCCCACCCGCGGATTGCGGATCGTCTTCTCCCAGTCGGCGGCGTCGAGCACCAGGCCCGCGTTCCACAGGTGCGCGAACAGCGGCGAAGCCGCCTGCAGCCGGCGCAGCAGCGGCTCCCACGCGGGATCGGCGTGACTGCCCGCGTACAGCGCGCGCGTCCGCGCGACGACGGCCTCGAGCTCCTGCCGGTCGGCGGCGTAGGCGCCGAGCCACAGCTCGTCCGTGAAGTCCAGCCAGAGGCAGTTCCGGTGCTCCGGCGGGAACCGTTCGACGTCGGTGATGAGGAAGCGGAAGGCGCGGTTGTACAGAACCATGTCGCCGCGGGTGTTGAGCACGGCGGCGGGATTCGGCAGGAGCGCGTCGAGCACGGGTTGGACGGTGGCCGCCGCCCCGGACTCCTCGGCCGGGGGCCCCGGCGGATGACCGGCGAGGCGCAGGACGTGGTCCCGCTCCCCCGGATCGAGCAGGAGCGCATCGGCGACGGCGCAGAGCACCTCCTGGCTGGGATTGACGTCGCGGCCCTGCTCGACCCACGTGTACCAGGTCGTGCCGACGTGCGCCCGCGCCGCGACCTCCTCCCGGCGCAGCCCGGGCGTGCGGCGCCGGCCGCCTGCCGGGAGCCCGACCCGTTCCGGAGTCACCTGCTCACGGCGGGTCCGCAGGAAGCGCGCCAGCTCTGCGTTGTTGCGGGTGCCCATGCCACTGAGTATCCCCGCTCGCCGCACGCTCGCGCGCCGCGAGCCCGGTGGTCTCACTACTAGGATCCGTGCGGTCTGGATACCCGGATGATGACGAGGCACCGTCGGGGCCATGACCTCCGCTCCCCTCCCCCGCCTGACCGGCGCCGGGCTCGCCGTCCTCGGCGTCGCCTACTTCCTCACGACCTTCCTGTTCGCGTCGGCGAACGTCGCCGTCCCCGAGGTGGCGCGGCGGCTCTCCGCGTCGCCGGCGCAGCAGACGCTGATCCTGGCCGCGTTCTCGGCGACCTTCGCGACGGCACTGATCCTGTTCGGCCGGCTCGGCGACAACCGCGGGCGACGCCGGGTCTTCGTGGTCGGCCTCATCGCGACCGGGATCGCCTCCATCGCCGCCGGATTCGCCCCGGACATCACCTCGCTCATCGTGCTCCGCGCGATGCAGGGGGTCGGCGCGGCGGCCTTCACCCCGCAGGTGCTCTCGACCGTGCAGGCGACCGCCACGGGCGAGGCGCGCCGCCGGGCGATCGCGGTCATCGCCGCCACGGCGGGCCTGGGCTTCTGCGGCGGGCAGGTCGTCGGCGGCGCTCTGCTGGCGTGGGACCCGGCGGGCCTCGGGTGGCGCACCGTGTGGTGGTCGGCCGCCGGCATCGCGCTCGTCGCGGCGGCCGCCGCCCGCGCGGTGCCCGACACGCGCGCGCAGCGCCGGCTCCCGCTGGACTACCGCGGCACGGCGCTGCTGACCGCAGCCCTGCTGGCCCTGCTGGTGGGGCTCTCGATGGGAGGCTCGCTGGGCTGGCCCCCGGTCTCCTGGGTGCTGCTCGCCGTCGCCGTCGGTGCCGGCGCGGCGTTCTGGTCGGCGCAGCGTCGCGCGGAGGCCGCGGGCGGCGCGCCGATGCTGCCGCCGTCGGTGTTCGCGCACCGGCCGATCCGGGTCGGGCTGCTCATGGCGCTGCTGTTCTTCTCCGGCTACGGCGCCCTGGTCTTCGAGTACGCGCTGGTGAGCGAGCACGCCCTGGGGATGAGCCCGATGGCGTCGGGCCTGGCCCTGGTGCCGTACGGCGCCGCCTTCGTGGCCGTCTCCCTGGGCCAGCCGGCGATCCACCGCGTCCTCGGCGCGCGGACCATGCCGGTGGGGGCCGCGCTCAACGCCGTCGGCCTCCTCGCCCTCGCGGCGACCGGCCTCGCGGCCCCGCAGATCTGGGCGTGGGCGGTGCAGCCCGCCCTGATCCTCGTGGGCGCGGCCCAGGCGATGCAGTTCGGGCCACTGGTCGGGGCCATCATGGGGGCGGTGCCGGACCGCATCGCCGGGCTCACCGGCGGTCTCGTGTCGACGGCGCAGCAGGCGGCGTTCGCGCTGGGCGTCGCGACGCTCGGGACGGGCTACACCGCGCTGGCCGGCGGGATGCCCGCGCAGCACGCCTTCGCGGTGGTCCTGGTGGTGCACGCCGGACTCGCCGCCGCCTTCGCTGCGTGCGCCCGGAGCCTGCACCGCGCACCGTCGACCGACGGCACGGAGCCCCGACTCCCCGCCGCGGCGGTCAGAAGTCGCCGTTGAAGCGGCGCAACGAGCGGATCGCGCCGACCAGGGCGGCGGACTCGTCGTCCGGCATGCCGATGTCGGAGAAGACGTCGTTGAGCACCACGGTCGCCTTCTCCACCAGCTCCCGGCCGTCCGGGGTGATGGCGACGAGCGTGGTGCGGCCGTCGGTCGGGTGGGGCTTGCGCTCGACCAGCCCGGCCTCGCCGAGCCTGTCGATCGCGTGGGTCACCGACGAGACGTGCACCTGCAGCCGGGTGCTCGCCTTCGAGATCGGCAGTTCGCCGCGCTTGGTGAAGGCGAGCAGCCGCAGCAGCTCGAATCGGGAGAACGACAGGCGGAAGGGCTTGAGCGCCGTCTCGATCCGCGCGAGCAGGATCTGGTGCGCTCGCATCACGGAGGTCACCGCCTCCATGCCCGAGGCGACGTCGCCGCCCCAGCCCGCGTCCTCCCAGTTGCGGCGGGCGCGCGCGATCGGGTCCCGGGGGTCCGGTTCAGCCATCGCGCCCGCCTTCCTCGTCGTGAATCGCTACCTCAGCGTCTGAATGATCGCACTGAAGTCCAGGCCGCCGTTGTCCTGCGCGAACGCAGAGTACAGCTCCGCGGCGTGCGTGCCGAGCGGCGCGCTCGAACCGGTGGACGCCACGGCGTCCATGGCCAGGCCCAGATCCTTGTTCATCAGGGCCGTCGCGAAGCCGGGCTTGAACTCGTTGCCCGACGGTGCCCCCGCCACCGGCCCCGGCACGGGGCAGTTGGTGTGCAGCGACCAGCAGTTGCCGGTCGCTCCGGTGACCACGTCGTACAGCGCCTGATCGGCCAGGCCCAGCTTCTCGGCGAGGACGAAGGCCTCGCCCACGACGATCTGCTGCACCGCGAGGATCATGTTGTTGCACACCTTGGCGGCCTGCCCGTTGCCGGTGCCGCCGCAGTGGATCACCTTGCCCGCCATCGGATCCAGCACGGGCCGAGCCGCGGCGAAGGCGGCGTCGTCGCCACCCACCATGAAGGCGAGCGTGCCGGCGTCGGCGCCCTTGACGCCGCCCGAGACGGGGGCGTCCACCTGCTGCATCCCGGCGGCCTCGGCGAGCGCGTGCACCGCGCGGGCGTCGTCGACCGAGATGGTGGAGCTGTCGATGAAGAGCGTGCCCGGCGCGGCGTGCGGGAGGACCGACTCGTACACGGCCTTCACGATGCCCCCGTTGGGCAGCATGGTGACCACGGCGTCGGCGCCGGTCACGGCCTCCTCGGCGGTATCGATCACGGTGACGCCGGCCGCGCGGGCCGCGTCCTGCGCCGCGGGGACGAGGTCGAAGCCGCGCACGGTGTGGCCGGCCGCGACGAGGTTCTTCGCCATCGGGCCGCCCATGTGGCCGAGGCCGAGGAATGCGATCGTGCTCATGAAGGTTCCTCCTACTTGCCCTGGATGCGAGCGGCCTCGGCGCGGCCGATCACCATCCGCATGATCTCGTTGGTGCCCTCGAGGATCCGGTTCACCCGCAGGTCGCGGACGATCTTCTCGACGCCCGTCTCGTGCAGGTAGCCGTAGCCGCCGTGCAGCTGCAGCGCCTGGTCGGCGACCTGGAAGCAGGTCTCCGTGACGAACTTCTTCGCCATGGCGCAGAGCTCTACCTTGTCGGGGTCGTTCTCGTCGAGCGCGGTGGCCGCGCGCCACAGGATCAGCCGGGAGGCCTCGAGCGAGGTGGCCATGTCGGCGAGCGCGAACCGGATGGTCGGCTCGTCGATCAGCTTGCGGCCGAACGTCTCGCGCTCCGTCATGTACCGCAGCGCGAGGTCGTACGCGGCCTGCGCACCACCGAGGGAGCAGGCGGCGATGTTGAGCCGGCCGCCGTTGAGACCGTTCATGGCGATGCCGAAGCCCTTGCCGGCACCGTCGGTCCCGCCCAGCATGCGCGACGCCGGGATCCGCACGTTCTCGAAGATCACCTGCGTGGTGGGCTGGCTGTGCCAGCCCATCTTGACCTCGGGCGGCCCGAAGGACAGGCCCTCGGTCCCCTTGTCCACCAGGAAGGTCGAGATGCCGCGCGCGCCCTCGCCCTCGCTGCGGGCCATGACGACGTACAGGTCGGAGGCGCCGCCGCCGGAGATGAACTGCTTCGTGCCGTTGAGGACGAAGTCGTCACCGTCGCGCTCGGCCCGCGTGGTCAGCGAGGCGGCGTCCGAGCCGGCGCCCGGCTCGGTGAGGCAGTAGCTGGCCATGACGTCCATCGGCGCGAGCTTGGGGATCCACTCCTGCCGCTGCTCCTCCGAACCGTACGTGTCCACCATCCAGGTGCACATGTTGTGGATCGAGATGAACGCCGCGGTCACGGGGTCGCCCTTGGCGAGCTCCTCGAAGATGCGGACGCCGTCGAGCCGGCGCAGGCCGGACCCACCCACGTCCTCGCGGGTGTAGATGGCGGCCATGCCGAGGCTGCCCGCCTCCTTCATCTCCGCCACGGGGAAGTGCTTGGTGGCGTCCCATTCGAGTGCGTAGGGCGCGAGGCGCTTGCGGGAGAAGTCGCGCGCCATCTCGACGATGGCGAGGTCGTCCCCCGTCAGGTTCGGGTAGGGCACGTGCGCTCCTAGTGCATCGTGGGGATGGAGAACTCCGCGCCGTCCTTGATGCCCGAGGGCCAGCGCGAGGTCACCGTCTTGGTCTTGGTGTAGAACAGGATCGAGTGCGGGCCGTGCTGATTCAGGTCGCCGAAGCCGGACCGCTTCCAGCCGCCGAAGGTGTGGTACGCCACGGGAACCGGGATCGGCACGTTGACGCCGACCATGCCGACCTCGACGCGGGCGACGAAGTCGCGGGCGGCGTCGCCGTCGCGCGTGAAGATGGCCACGCCGTTGCCGTACTCGTGCTCGGTGGGCAGCGCGAGGGCCTCCTCGTAGGTGTTCGCGCGAACGATGCAGAGAACGGGGCCGAAGATCTCGTCCGTGTAGATCGACATGTCCTTGGTGACGTGGTCGAACAGGGTCGGGCCGAGGTAGTTGCCGCCGGAGAGGTCGGCGTCGCCGAAGGTCAGCTCGTCGCTGGTGCGCTCGCGGCCGTCGACCACGAGGTCGGCGCCGGCGTCCACGCCCTGCTGGATGTAGCTCTTGGTGCGTTCGACGGCGGCGGGAGTGATGAGCGGCCCGTAGTCGGCCTTGGGGTCGTGGCTGTGGCCGACGCGCAGCTGCTGCACCCGCTCGACGAGGCGCTCCCGCAGGCGGTTCGCGGTCACCTCGCCGACCGGCACCGCGACGGAGATCGCCATGCAGCGCTCGCCGGCGGAGCCGTAGCCGGCGCCGATGAGGGCGTCCACGGCCTGGTCCAGGTCGGCGTCGGGGAGGATCACCATGTGGTTCTTGGCGCCGCCGAAGGCCTGGCTGCGCTTGCCGTTCTTGGCACAGGTCTCGTAGATGTACTGCGCGATGTCCGAACTGCCGACGAAGCCGACGGCCTTGACGTCCGGGTTGTTCAGCAGCGCGTCGACCGACTCCTTGTCGCCGTGGACGACCTGGAAGACGCCCTCGGGCAGGCCGGCCTCGATGAACAGCTCGGCCAGACGCACCGGCACGGAGGGGTCACGCTCGGAGGGCTTGAGGATGAAGGCGTTGCCGCAGGCCAGGGCGGGGCCGGCCTTCCACAGCGGGATCATGGCCGGGAAGTTGAAGGGCGTGATGCCGGCGACGACGCCGAGCGGCTGCCGCATCGAGTAGACGTCGATGCCGGTGCCGGCGCCCTCGGTGTACTCGCCCTTGAGCAGGTGCGGGATGCCGATCGAGAACTCGATGACCTCGATGCCGCGCTGGATGTCGCCCTTGGCGTCGGCGACGGTCTTGCCGTGCTCACTGGAGAGCAGCGAGGCGAGCTCGTCGACGTTCTGGTGGACCAGGTCGATGAACTTCATGAAGACGCGGGCGCGGCGCTGCGGGTTGAAGGCCGCCCACTCGACCTGAGCCTTCTTCGCCCGCGCGACCACGTCGTCGACCTCGGCGGTGCTCGCCAGCGGGACGGTGGCCTGCACCTGACCGGTGCTCGGGTCGAAGACGTCGGCGGTGCGGCCCGTGCCCTCCACGCGACGACCGTCGATGAAATGCGGGATGGTGCGCACGTCAGCCATGGTGTGTCCTTCTCTCTCGATCGAGGTCCATCGCGAAGCCCTTGCGCGATGTGTTGCCCATCACTATATACTTGGATATCCAAGTAATCAACCGGAGGATCTGAAAGTGGCTAGCACACAGGGGTATCGAGACTTCCTTGCCGCGCGCGACCTGCTGGTCGAGCTCGCCGACGACTACGACGCGGCGCGGGAGCGCTTCAGTTGGCCGCAGCTCGACGAGTGGAACTTCGCGCTCGACTGGTTCGACCGGGTCGCCGAGAACAACGACGCACCCGCCCTGTGGATCGTCGAGGAGGACGGCTCCGAATCGAAGTTCAGCTACGCGGACATGAGCGCGCGCAGCAACCGCGTCGCGAACTGGCTGCGCGAGCGCGGCGTGAACCCGGGCGACCGGATCCTGCTCATGCTCAGCAACCAGGTCGAGCTCTGGGACGTGATGCTCGCCGCGATCAAGCTCGGCGCCGTGGTCATCCCCGCGACCACCCTGCTCGCCGAGGCCGACATCGCCGACCGCATCGCCCGCGGCGGAGCGAAGCACGTCATCGTGCGCAGCGAGCTCGCCGAGCGCGTCCCCGCGGACGCCCAGGTCACCCGCATCGCCATCGGCGATCCCGTGCCGGGCTGGGAGTCGTTCGCCGCGGCGTACACGGCACCGTCGGACTTCACCCCCTCGTACGTCACGCACGCCGACGACACCCTGCTCCTGTACTTCACCTCGGGCACCACGAGCGCGCCGAAGCTGGTCGAGCACACGCATGCGAGCTACCCCGTCGGCCACCTGTCGACGATGTACTGGATCGGCCTGCGCCCCGGCGACGTGCACCTCAACGTGAGCTCGCCCGGCTGGGCGAAACACGCGTGGAGCAACGTCTTCACGCCGTGGATCGCGCAGGCCTGCGTCTTCATCTACAACTACAACCGGTTCGACGCGGCCGCGCTGATGAAGCAGATGGAGCGGGCCGGCGTCACCAGCTTCTGCGCGCCGCCGACGGTGTGGCGCATGCTGATCCAGGCCGATCTCAGCGCGCTGGCCACGCCGCCCCGCGTCGTCGTGGGCGCCGGCGAGCCGCTCAATCCCGAGGTGATCACCCGGGTGCGGAACGCCTGGGGCGTGACGATCCGCGACGGCTTCGGCCAGACGGAGACCACGGTGCAGGTGGCGAACACGCCGGGCCAGCCGCTCAAGGACGGGTCGATGGGGCGCCCGTGCCCCGGCTACGACGTGGTGCTGGTCGACCCGGCCACCGGCGAGCAGGGCGTGGACGAGGGCGAGATCTGCCTGCGCCTCGACCCGCGGCCACTGGGCCTCATGGTCGGCTACCACGGCGACGCCGAGAAGACCGCGAAGGTCATGGAGGGCGGCGTGTACCACACCGGCGACGTGGCCTCGAAGGACGCGGACGGCTACCTGACCTACGTGGGCCGCACCGACGACGTCTTCAAGTCGAGCGACTACAAGATCAGCCCGTTCGAGCTGGAATCGGTTCTGCTGGAGCACGATGCGGTGGCCGAGGCCGCCGTCGTCCCGGCGCCGGACGAGCTGCGCCTGGCGGTGCCGAAGGCGTACATCGTGCTCGCCGACGGCCACGCACCCGACGAGACCACCGCGCAGTCGATCTTCGACTACAGCCGCGAGCACCTCGCGCCGTACAAGCGCGTGCGCCGCATCGCGTTCGCCGAGCTGCCGAAGACGATCAGCGGCAAGATCCGCCGTGTCGAACTGCGCAAGGCCGAGGAGCAGGGCCTGACGTCCGCGGAGTTCCGCGAGTCCTGACCTGCCCGCACTCGCGCCGCGGCGGCGATCCGGACCCGGGTCGCCGCCGCGGCCGTCTCAGTCAGCCTCCGCGAGCGATGCCGACACGAGCGCGCGCACCGCGGACCGCCATCGCTCGTCCGGATCGCCGGCGCACCAGGCGCGCAGTGCGACGGCGACCACCACGTAGGCGAGGTCCTCGGCCCGCACGTCGGGTCGCAGCCGGCCCGCACGCTCCTCGGCGGCGAGCCCGTCGGCGATCGCGGCCGTGACGCCCTCGAAGCCGGCCGCGGCGTCGCCCAGCACCTCGGCCGCACGGTTCCGGAGCCCCGGCCGCGCGGCCAGCAGTCGCGCGAAAGCGGTGGCCGCGGGTTGCGACAGCGCCTCGAGTTGCGCGCAGAGCGCCTCCGCCACCGTCGTTGCCGAACCCGGTTCCGACGGGGCCGCGTTCCCCGCCTCCGCACCGAGCAGGAAACTGCGGTCCACCGCGTAGGCGGCGAGGAAGCCGTCGAAGTCGCCGAAGTGCGCGTGCAGCAGCCCCGTCGCGACCCCCGCCTGCGTGGTGACCGCGCGCCCCTTCAGGCCGTCCACTCCCTCACGGAGGATCACCGCCTCGGCGGCCGTGAACAGGCGCTGCCGCGCGCCGTCGATCGCGACTCCCCTGGGCATGCGTCGATTCTACGAGCTCGGCGCGGCGCCTTGCGCCAACTATGAACATTCGCTCATACTCGGTATGAACGGACGCTCAAACCAGGAGGACAGCATGCCGGGACCCACCGACCACGCCCTGCGGGTCGTCATCGCCGGCGCCGGGATCGCCGGCCTCGCGACCGCGCTCCGGCTGCATCGCGACGGGCACCGCGTCCTCGTCGCGGAGCGTGCACCGGCCCGTCGAACCGACGGCTACCTGGTGAATCTCCTCGGCCCCGGTTTCGACGCGGCCGAGGACCTGGGGCTCGTGCCCGCCCTGCGCGCCCGGGACCAGGGGATCTTCACCTCGCTCCTGGTCCGCGCGGACGGCTCCACGAAGCTCGCCATGCCCGCCGCACTCGCCGAGCAGTCGCTGGGCTCGCGCGCGCTGACCGTCTTCCGCGGCGACCTCGAGGACGCGCTGTGGGAGGAGATCGACGACGCGGTGGAGGTCCGGTTCGGCACGACGGTCGCCGCGATCGACGACGCCGACGGTCCGCTCCGCGTGACGCTCAGCGACGGCAGCGTCCACGACGCCGATCTGCTCGTCGGCGCCGACGGCCTGCACTCCGGGGTGCGCGAGCTCGCCTTCGGGCCGGAGCAGGAGTACGTCCGCGACCTGCGGCACGCGGTGGCGGCCTTCCCGCTGGACGAGGCTCCGGAAGGCCTGCCCGCACAGACCGCGAGCACCTTCATCGACGTCGGGCGCACCGCGGCCGTCTTCCGGCCGCGCGACCACGCGCCGTCGGCGTTCTTCACCTACCGCACCGCGGACGCCGACCCGGCCGGCTCCCCCGCCACGGCCGTCGCCGCGCACTTCGGCGACCTCACCGGCCGGGTACACGATGCGGCTCTCCGGGCCGCAGGCACCGACGGCGCCTACTTCGACTCCGTGAGCCAGGTCGTCATGGACGCGTGGAGCCGCGGACGCGTGGTGCTGGTGGGCGATGCGGCGTGGTGCGTCTCCCTGTTCGCGGGCCACGGCGCCGGTCTCGCGCTGGCGGGCGCCGACCGCTTGGGGCGCGCACTCGCGGATCACCCGGGCGACGTCGCGGCCGCTCGCCGCACATGGGAGGACGGGCTGCGACCGGAGGTCACGAAGCACCAACGGCGGGCCCGCGCCGGGATGGCGCGCTTCGCGCCGCCCAGCCGCGTGCATCTGGCCGTGCAGGATCTGATGATCCGGGCGTTGACGGCACCGCTCCTCGGGCCCGCGCTCCTACGGCTGATGAGCCGGACACGGTAACTACCGCCGGGTAGCAAGCACTCGCCGCACACGAATCCCCAGGAAACCTTCTTGACTAACGCTGTTAAGTCGTGAACCGGGGGCGGCGGGCCCGGTGCGCCCCTAAGCTGGGCGTCTCATGCTCACCTACGTACTCGACGTCCGCGATCTGTCGGACGTGCGTTTCGTTCTGGCGCCGATGAACGAGACGTCGCTGAGCCTGTTCCACCTGAACACGACGCACGACAGCTCCGCGCACCTGCAGCGCTGGCGCAGCAACGCGCAGGCGCAGCGCGACCGGTACGACCACCGGCTCGTCAGCGCACTGGTGGCACCCTCGGGGAACGCGATTCCGGACTTCCTGACGCCGATGCCGCCGCTCGGGGACTCGCGGCCGTCGCTCGACGAGGGCTTGACGGCCATCGCGGCCACCGATCCGGCGCTGATCCACGCGCAGCTGGACGAGCTGCGGGAGGGCGGGGATCCGTCGCCCGCGCTGGCGCGGCTCCTCGACGACCCCGAGCGGGCGGGGCCGCGCATCGCGGGGGCGCTGGAGCGGTACCACCGGGTGGTGATCGCCCCGATCTGGCCGTCCGTGAACCGGATCCTGGAGTCGGACATCACGTTCCGCGGCCGGGAGCTGGCGATCGGCGGGCCGACGCAGCTGTTCGCCTCGCTCAATCCGAACCTGGCGTGGGATCGTGACGGGCGGTTGCGCCTGGACCTGGCGTACACGCGATCCGGCGAGTACGCCTCCGCCGGGCGTGGGCTCATCCTGATTCCGAGCGTCTTCCTCACCCGCCTCGTCAGCGCGCACTCCCCGGAGACTGCAGTGCCGCACGCCGGCTACCCGGCGCGCGGCAGCGCGACCCTGATGGAGTCGATGCGCGAGGTTCCGCCGGGCGCACTGCGGCGTCTCATCGGCGGGGCGAAGGCGGACGTGCTGCACGCCCTGGACGAACCGGTGGCGGTCAGCGAGTTGGCGCGGCGGCTCGAGGTGACGCCGTCGGCGGCGTCCCAGAGCCTGCGCGTGCTCCACGAGAACGGTCTCGTCGACCGGGCCCGGAGCGGGCGCGAGGTGCTCTACCGGCGCACGCCGGACGGTGACCGGCTGGTGCGCGGCCACCGCGCCTGAGGGGTCGAGCGGTGGATCAGAAGCGCAGCGCGGCGGGGCCGGTGTACTCGGGGTTGGCGGTCACGAAACGCTGCATCGCGGCACGCAGGCCGGCGGCGGCGAATCCGGAGCGCGGCGCGGCGGTGGGCTTCGCGGCGTCCTCGTGGATGTCGGCGAGGCGGGCGTAGACGGTGCCGGCGGTCGGGTCGGCGGTGAGGCTCTTGAAATCACGGTAATTGGTCATGACCAAGAGTCTCCCGGTCGCGCCGCCGTGCCGCCAATCTTTAAGTGATGAGCTAAAGTGTGACCGGGGACACTGTGTGCCGGGGCACATTCCGGTGTGGCGTCAGCGCGCGACTTCGCGGCGCCCCGCGTCGAGGCGGCGCGTCCATCCGCGGCCGTCGAGCAACTCCAGCAGCGGCACGGCCACCCGGCGGCTGGTGCCCAGCGCCTGCCGCGCCTGCGAGACGGTGAAGGGCTGCGGCAGCCGCGCGAGATCCCGCATCGCGAGTGCGGGGGCGCGCGGCGCCAGGACGATTCCGTCCGCCAGCCGCAGCAGCCGCCCCGCCCGCTCGGCCGCGGCGAGTTCCCGGGCCCCGAGCCGCAGCGCCGCCAGGTCGTCGGCCTCCGGCGCGGCGAAGGGCGCCTCCGCGAGACGGCGCTCGACCTCCGCCACGGCGGGCTCCGCCGGCCCCAGGTCCGTGCGGTGCCCCGGCAACGCGAGCCGCCCGCCCTCCGCTTCGAGCCCGGCACCGTCGACGACTGCGGGCAGCAGCGCCGGATCGGGCAGGTCGAGCCCTTCGCGCGCGGCGCCCAGCGACAGTCCGGCGGCGAGCGGATCCCGCTCGTGCAGGTCGGCCACGAGACCGCGCAGGCGGGCCTGCCAGGCGTCGAGCGCGGCCTCGTGCACCCACCACGGCCCGATCACTCGCACGCCGTCCGGGACGTCCGCGCCGAAGCCGAGGTCGTCCAGGCGATCGCGCCGCACGGCGCCCCAGCGCGCGACCTCGGCGAGGAGGTCCCCGGCGGATCCCCGGCCCGCGAGGGCGTCGGCTCGGCGGGCGCCGTCGCCGCGGCGGCGCAGCGGCGGCGGGTCCGCGTCGAGCACCCGCGCGCCACCGACGATCCGCTTCTCCCCCGGATCCCGCAGCACCAGCGGGTCGCCGAGCACGAGCGGCAGCTCCCGCGACAGCGTGAGCCGGGCGTGGTCACCGTCGAACGGACGGACGCGGGCGGGGACGGCGGCGGTGCCCGCGTGCACGGTGAGCCACACGGGCACGGCCGCGTCCGGGTCCGACGGTGCGACCCGCACGTCCACGACACCGGTGGCACGCCACTGCCCGGGCGTGAGCAGGGCGTCGCCGCGGTGGATCTCGTTGACCGCGACCCCGCGCAGGTTCAGCGCGACACGCGAGACCGGCCCCACCGCGTCCGCGGATGCGCTGTGCCGCTGCAGCCCGCGCACCGTCACCCGACGGGTGCCGCGCGCGCCGAGCAGTTCCAGCTCGTCGCCCACGCGCACCGTGCCCGCCGCCACCGTGCCGGTCACGACGGTGCCGGCGCCCACGACGGTGAACGCGCGGTCGATCCAGATCCGCACGCGGGCATCCGGATCGGGCAGCGGCACGTCCGCGAGGACGGTGTCGAGCGCGGCCCGCAGCTCGCCGAGCCCGTCGCCGGTGACGGCGGAGACGGCGACGACCGGGGCCCCCGCGAGCCCGGTACCGGCCAGCTCACGGCGGGCCCGGGCGGTCACGGCGGCGACCGCGTCGGGCGCCCGGTCGGTCTTGGTGATCACGATGAGGCCGTACTCGATCCCCAGGGCCGCCACCGCGTCCCGGTGATCGTCGGACTGCGCGCTCCAGCCCTCGTCGGCGGCGATCACGAAGCACACCACCGGGACGGGCCCGAGACCGGCGAGCATGTTGCCGAGGAAGCGCTCGTGACCGGGCACGTCGACGAAGGCCAGCTCGCGGCCGGACGGCAGTGCGGTCCAGGCGAATCCGAGGTCGATGGTGAGGCCGCGGCGCTGCTCCTCGGCCCAGCGGTCCGGCTCGATCCCGGTGAGCGCGCGGACCAGCGTGGACTTGCCGTGGTCGACGTGGCCCGCGGTGGCTACGACGTGCACGCGAGCACCGCCTCCGCGACCGTCGCATCCGCCTCCTCGGGCACGCAGCGCAGGTCGAGCAAGCACGCACCGTCGGACAGACGCGGGAGAACGGGCGGGTCCCCGGCGCGCAGCGGGGCCGCGAGCGACTCCGGCAGACGAACAGCCCAGCCGGGCAACGGCACTCCCGGTGCCCCGCCACCGCCGACACGCCCGTCGTGCGGGACGACGGTGCCGCCCACGCGGGCGGCGAGGCGCTCCGCGCGCCGGTGCAGGTCCTCGGGGTCGGCGTGCAGGGAGGCGAGGACGGGCGCCTCGGGCCCACCGACGGTGGCCTCCAACGCGGCGAGCACGAGCTTGTCGGCGCGGACGGCCCGCGCGAGGGGATGCTTCGCGAGCCGGGAGACGAGTTCCGCGCGGCCGAGCAGGATCCCGGCCTGGGGACCGCCGAGCAGTTTGTCGCCGCTGGCCGTCACGACGTCGGCACCCGCCGCGAGCGCGGAGGCGGCGTCGGGTTCACCGGGCAGGGCGGGGTCCGCGGCGAGGAGGCCGCTGCCGAGGTCCATGACGAGCGGGACGTCGCCGCACACGGCGCGGAGCTCGGCGAGGGGCACGTCGGCGGTGAAGCCCTCGACGCGGAAGTTGCTGGGGTGCACCTTGAGCACGCACCCGGTCTCGGGGCCGATCGCCTCGGCGTAGTCGCGGGCGTGGGTGCGGTTCGTCGTACCGACCTCGCGCAACCGGGCGCCCGTGGAGGCGATGAGGTCCGGCAGCCGGAATCCCGCGCCGATCTCGATGAGCTCGCCCCGGCTGATGACCACCTCACGGCCGGCGGCGAGCGCCGTGGTGGCGAGGACCAGGGCGGCGGCGCCGTTGTTGACCACGAGCGCCTCCTCCGCGGCGGGGCACGCCGCGAGCAGCGCCGCCCGCGCGGCGACGCCGCGCTTGCTCCGCGCGCCGGTGCCCAGGTCCAGCTCGACGTCGGTGTACCCGGCGGCGTCGACGAGGGCCGCGACCGCCGCCGCCGATAGCGGCGCGCGGCCGAGGTTGGTGTGCACCACGACACCGGTGGCGTTGAGCACGGGACGCAGCGAGGCCGGCGACGCTCCCGCGAGCTCCCGCTCGACGGCGCCCGCGACGTCCTCCGGCGCGAGCTCCCCGCGGCGCGCGGCCTCCTGGGCGGCGGCGACGGCGCCGCGCACCCGGCGCTCGCCGAGCCGCGTGGCAGCGGCCGCGATGGACGGCGCGGCGAGGAGGTGGTCGGTGCGGGGAATCCGCCTGCGGGGGTCCGTCATCCGTCCTCCTCGTGGCTCCGGAGTCGTCCCGCGGCGCGCGGACGCTTGGCGGAGGTGGACGGGAATCGAACCCGCCAGGCCGAGATACTCGACCTCACCGGTTTTGAAGACCGGGGGGCCCACCAGGAACCCGGACACCTCCACCGACCAACATAGCCGCCGGGCCGTGCCCCCGTGCCCCGGAGGGCGTCGGTCCCCCGGAGGCCGCGGGCGGCGCGGGGCTACGGTGGGATCATGACCGACGAGATCGCCCGGCTCACCTCCTTCGCACACGGCGGCGGCTGCGCCTGCAAGATCCCGCCGGGCGAGCTCGAGGACGCGGTCCGGGGTCTGCAGGGCCAGGTGGCGCCGGACGTTCTCGTCGGGCTGGACGACGGTGACGACGCCGCCGCGGTCCGGCTCTCCGACGACCTCGCCGTGCTCTCCACGGCCGACTTCTTCACCCCCGTCGTGGACGACGCCTTCGACTGGGGCCGCATCGCCGCCGCCAACGCGCTCTCCGACGTCTACGCGATGGGCGGCCGGCCGGTGATGGCGATCAACCTGGTCGGCTGGCCCCGCGAGCGGCTGCCGATGGAGCTCATGACCGAGGTGCTGCGCGGCGGCCTGGCTGTCGCGCAGGAGGCCGGGTGCCCCGTCATCGGCGGGCACAGCATCGACGATCCGGAGCCCAAGTACGGCATGGCCGTGACCGGTGTCGCGCACCCGGACCGGTTGCTGCGCAACGACGCCGCCGCCGCCGGACTGCCGCTGACCCTGACCAAGCCCCTCGGCGTGGGCCTGCTCAACAACCGGCACAAGCGCACCGGCGAGGTCTTCGAGGCCGCGATCGCGACCATGACGGCGCTCAACCGCGACGCCGCGGCCGCGGCCCTCGAGGCGGGCGCCCGCGCGGCCACGGACGTCACCGGCTTCGGCCTGCTCGGTCACCTGTTCAAGATGTGCCGGGCCTCCGGCGTCGGGGCGGAGATCGACGCCGCCGCGGTACCGCTGGTCGACGGTGCTCGGGAGGCCCTGCGGGACGGCTTCGTCTCCGGCGGCACGCGCCGCAACCTCGATTGGGTCGCCCCGCACCTCGACGCCGCCGGCGCCGAGGAGGACGACCTGCTGTACCTCGCCGACGCGCAGACCTCCGGCGGCCTGCTGGTGGTCGGCGAGGTGCCCGGCTACCCCGTGATCGGCCGTACCGTCGCCGGGCCGGCCGGGCGCATCGTCATCCGGTGATCGAGTCGCCCGTGTTCCCGGCCGCGCGCCGGGCGGCGAGGCGCCGCTTCTGCGGCTCGATCGTGTAGCGCGGGTCCTTGGCCGATTCCAGGCCGGCCTCGAAGACGCCGAACCGGGTGCAGGCCGAGGCCGCGACGAGCGCGCCGCCGGACAGGGCGGCGAGGCCCCGTCGGACCCGACCCCGGCGACCGCCCGTGAGCAGCGCGCCCACGCCCCCGGCGATCGCGAGGCGCTCCGCCCAGCGCATGAGCTTCCCGGGCGTGCCGTGGTGCAGGGGCTCGGCGGCCACGGGGTCCATGCGGGACTCCATGATCCGCGTGGCGGCCACGTCGCCGATGACGCCGAGCACCGCGAGGTTGCGAGCGGGTGCCGCCTCCGCGGCCGGGGTGGTGACGAGCGCCAGGCCGCCGGCGGCGAGGCTCGCCGAGCTGACGAAGACGAAGGGCAGATCCTTGTAGGCGGCGTTCCACGTGGGCATCGCCGTGTCCGCGAGGAGGACCGCCGTGTACGCGGCGAGCGGGGTCGCGAAGACGGCCGCGCCGAGCCCGGCGGGCGCCTCGCCGAACCGGAGCACCGTCCGCAGCGGGCCGAGCGGGAGCCGCTCGCCGAGGAGGCGGTCGACCTCCGCCGCGGCGGCGACGCCGATCATGCCGCTGTAGCCGGAGAGGATCCATGAGCCGACGCTCATGGGCGAGGTCACCTTGAAGGTGCGCATCATGTGCAGGAAGCGTTCCGGCCGGCCGAGATCCACGACCAGCGCGAGCGCGCCGACGCCCGCGGCCCCCAGGCCGGCGAGGCGGGCGTTGCGCCGCAGCGCGGGATACCCGGCGAGCTGCGCCCCCGCGGCGAGCAGGCCGGAGCCGCCCGCGATACCGCCGAGGACGAGGTACGCGCCGACGGGCGCCTCCCACGGCGGCGGCTTCACGATCGGGTGGCCGTAGTAGCTGTCGACGTGCTCGATCACGGCCTCGGGCACCATGACGTCGTCGGGCCGGCGCCGTTTCGGCGCACCATCGCGCTTGCCGTCACCGCGCTTGCCGCGGCGCTCGGGCCGGGGCGGACGGAACTGGTCGAACTCGGAACTGGTCACCGGCGGCCCTTCTTCCGCGCCGAGAGGAAGGAGACCGCGGCCGCGGCGATCATGCCGGCCGCGGCGGTGCCGGCGCGCTTGTACATGGTCATGAGGTCGGCGGTGCACACCCGCGGGTCGGGCGGCAGCCCGTAGACCTCCGGCTCATCGAGCAGCAGGAACACCGAACCGGTGCCGCCCACCCCGTCGTCGTCGTTCGCGCCGTAGAGCCGCGCCTCGGTCATGCCCTGGGCGTGCAGCTGCGCGACGCGCTCGCGGGCCGTCGCCACCATCTCCTCACGCTCGCCGAACTTGATCGACGTGGTGGGGCAGGTCTTGGCGCACGCCGGCGTCTCGTCGTCGCGGAGCCGGTCGTAGCAGAGGGTGCACTTCTGGGCGATGCCGCGGTTGTCGACCGGGGGCTGCTCGCCCTTGCGGTGCCCCTCGCGGACCGTCGGGGCGACGGTGCCGTCGCTGCGCCGCTCGACGACGCCGAACGGGCAGCCCGCGACGCACGTGCCGCAGCCGTTGCAGATGTCGTTCTGCACGACGACGGTGCCGAACTCGGTGCGCATCATGGCGCCGGTCGGGCACACGTCGAGACACCCGGCGTGCGTGCAGTGCTTGCACACGTCGGAGGACATGAGCCAGCGGAACTCGGGGGTGTCGGGCGGGGTGACGTCCGCCTCGCCCCAGGCCGGCATCTCCTCGCTCGCCGGGGCGGCGCCGCGCACCGCGGGCATGCCGAGACCGACGAGGGCGCGGCCGGATTCGCGGGCCTGCTCGATGCGCTCGCGATCCTGCTCGATGAAGGCGACGTGCCGCCAGGTGCTGGCGCCGAGCGCGACCGTGTTGTCGTACGACATGCCCGTGAGCTCGAGGTCACCGTCGCGCGGGTTGCGGTTCCACTCCTTGCAGGCCACCTCGCACGCCTTGCAGCCGATGCAGATGGACGTGTCCGTGAAGAACCCCCGCCGGGCCTCGTGCACGTGCCAGTGCGCGTCGGCGCTCGGGTCGGTGGGGCCGGTCAGCTGTCCCATCAGGCCTCCCTCGGCGGCGTCAGCCGCACGTTGTCCGTCTCGACGGTGACGCCCGCCCGGTCCCGGTAGCTCTGCACCAGCTCCTCGAGCGCCGCGCCGCGCGGCCGGCGGCCCGCGATCACCGTGCAGGAGCCCACCTTCGACTCCTGGATCTGCGTGTTCGGGTCCAGTGTGACCCCGATCAGGTCGTTCGCGGCGTCGCCGGTCACGACGGCGTCGCTGCCGACGCCCCAGTGATACGGCAGGCCGACCTGGTGGACGGTGCGCCCGCCGACGGTCAGCGGCCGCATCCGCTCGGTGACCAACACACGGCACTCGATCGCGGCGCGGGGCGAGATGATCGTCGCCCAGCCCTCGTTCTCCAGGCCGCACTCGGCGGCGAGTCCCGGCGAGACCTCGCAGAACATCTCCGGCTGCAGCTCCGCCAGGTACGGCGACCAGCGGCTCATGCCGCCCGCGGTGTGGTGCTCGGTGAGCCGGTAGGTGGTGAAAACGTACGGGTAGACGTCCGCCCCCGGGTCGCCCGCGCTGGGCGCGTCCAGGTTGTCCTCGCGCGGGAACAGCACCCGGGCGGGGGCCTGCTGCTGCGGGTGGATCGCGTTCCGCACCGGCGATTCCTGCGCCTCGTAGTGCGTCGGCAGCGGACCGTCGACCAGGCCCGTCGGCGCGAAGAGCCAGCCCTTGCCGTCGGACTGCATGATGAACGGATCGTCGCCGGCGAGGGCCTCGGCGCCCGTCGCGCCGGGGTCGGGGACGGTGCCGGGGGCCAGCGTGGCCGGGAAGTCCGGGACGTCGGGCCCGGCCCAGCGGCCGGCGGCCTCGTCCCACCAGAGGTACTTCTTGCGCTCGCTCCACGGCCGGCCCTGCGGATCGGCCGACGCCCGGTTGTAGAGCATCCGGCGATCGGCGGGCCACACCCAGCCCCATTCGGACTGCGTGATCCCGCCGCCGCCCTGGGGCACGCGCCGCGCGGCGTGGTTGGCACCGTCGGCGTACACGCCCGTGTAGATCCAGCAGCCCGCGATCGTCGAACCGTCCGCCTTCAACTGCGTGTACGACGTGAGGTTGCGCCCCGCGTCGGGCCCGGAGACGAAGCGGCCGTTGATCTCCGAAAGCACCGCCTCGGGATCGGGGTTGCCGTGCGCGTCCGGCGGGTAGTCCCAGGTGAGGTCGAGCAGCGGGCGATCGCGCTCGTCGGTCGAGCCCGCGAGGCGCTCCCGGATCCGGAGACCGAGCTCGTAGAAGAAGTCGAGCTCGCTCTGCGCCTGGCCCGGCGGCTGCACGGCCTGGTGGCGCCACTGCAGCATCCGCTGGGTCTGTGTGAACGAGCCGGCCTTCTCGACGTGCGTGGCGGCGGGCATGAAGAAGACCTCGGTGCCGATGTCCTCGGTACGCAGCTCGCCCGAGGCGATCTCCGGGCCGTCCTTCCACCACGTGGCCGACTCGATCATGTTGAGATCGCGGACCACGAGCCATTTCAGCTTCGCCATGCCCATGCGCTGCTGCCGCCCGTTCGCGGAGCCGACGGCGGGGTTCTGGCCGAGCACGAAGTACCCGTCGACCTTCCCGTCCAGCATGTCGACGGCGGTCTGGTAGGTGCCGGCGGGGCCGTTCAGCTTCGGTAGGTAGTCGTAGGCGAAGTCGTTCTCGGCGGTCGCCGCGTCGCCGTACCAGGCCTTGAGCATGCTGATCATGTAGGCATCGGCGTACTGCCAGTAGCCCTTGCCCGTGCCCGGCCGGACCGACGCGATGTAGTCGGCCAGGGTGTCGTGCTTGCCGACCGAGGGCATCGGCAGGTAGCCGGGCAGCAGGTTGAACAGCGTGGGGATGTCGGTCGAGCCCTGGATGCTGGCGTGCCCGCGCAGCGCCATGATGCCGCTGCCCGGCCGCCCGACGTTGCCGAGGAGCAGCTGCAGGATCGCGGCGGTGCGGATGAACTGCGCACCCATCGTGTGCTGCGTCCAGCCGGTGGCGTAGCCGAAGCACGTCGTGCGCTCGCGCCCGGAGTTGCTCGTGATCGAGTCCGCCAGGTAGGTGAACTCGGCCGGCGAGATGCCGCACATGTCGGCCACCACCTCCGGGGTGTAGCGCGCGTAGTGGCGGCGCAGCACCTGGAAGACGGTCCGCGGGTCCTGCAGCGTCTCGTCGCGCCCGTCGGCGTACTGCCACGTCGCCTGGTCGTACGTGCCCGTCTCCGGGTCGAATCCCGAGAACAGGCCGTCGAGATCCTCCGTGTCGCGGTAGTCCTCGCCGACCATCTCCGCCGCGTTGGTGTACGCCACGACGTAGTCGTGGAAGTACGCGTCGGTGGCGAGCACGTGGTTGATGAGCCCACCGAGCAGCACGATGTCGGAGCCCGCACGGATCGGCACGTGCCGGTCCGCCACCGCGGAGGTCCGCGTGAACCGCGGGTCCACGTGGATCACCCGCGCGCCGCGGGCCTTCGCCTCAGCGACCCACTGGAATCCGACGGGGTGCGCCTCGGCCATGTTGCCGCCCATGAGCACGATGCAGTCCGCGTTGGCCATGTCCTGCAGGGACTGGGTGGCGCCGCCGCGCCCGAACGAGGCTCCCAGACCGGGAACCGTGGCGGAGTGTCATATGCGCGCCTGGTTCTCGATCTGGATGGCGCCCGCGGCGGTGAACAGCTTCTTGATGAGGTAGTTCTCCTCATTGTCGAGCGTCGCGCCGCCGAGTGAGGCGATGCCCATGGTGCGGCGCAGCGGCCGCCCGTGCTCGTCGAAGTCCTGCCAGCCGTGCCGCCGCGCCTCCACGAACCGGTCCGCGATCATGTCGATCGCGGTGTCCCGGTCGAGGTCCTGCCACTCGGTGGCGTACGGCGCGCGGTAGCGGATCTTCGTCTGCCGCAGCGGGTTGTTCACCAGTTGCTCGCTCGAGGAGCCCTTGGGGCACAGCCGCCCCCGGGAGATGGGCGAATCCGGGTCGCCCTCGATCTGGATGACCTTCTCGTCCTTGACGTAGACCTTCTGGCCGCAGCCGACGGCGCAGAACGGGCAGACGCTCTGCACCACGCGGTCGGCGGTCTTCGTGCGCGGCTCGAGCGCGCGGGTACGCGGGGACTCGACGGCCGGGCCGCGGCCGAAGACGTCCCCGGAGCGGAGCTGCCGCAGCACGGGCCATTCGAGGGGGCTGAACCTCGTCATACCCCCGAGCCTAGTCCCGCCGTGCCTGCGCCGCTCCGGAACCCGCAGTAGCGCCGGCTGTGAGATCGTGAAGACATGATCGAACTCGCGCAGCGCGCGGAGCGGGCGCTCCCGCCCGACGTGTGGGCCTACCTGATGCGCGGCGCGAGCAGCGGCGAGTCGCCGTGGGAGCGCTGGCGGTTCGCGCCGCGGGTGCTGCGCGACGTCCGCTCCATCGACACCGCGACGGACGCCTTCGGCGCGTGGCGCTCCCCCATCGGCGTGGCCCCGACGGCGTTCCACCGCCTCGTCGATCCCGGGGGCGAGGCGGCGGCGGCCCGCGCGGCGGCGGACTGCGGCGCCCCGTTCGTGCTGTCCATGCGGGCGACCACCCGGATCGAGGAGGTCGCCGCGGCGGCCGCCGGGCCGTGGTGGCAGCAGGTCTACCTCATGCGCGATCGGACGATCACCGATGCGCTGGTGCAGCGGGCCGCGGCGGCCGGCGCGACGGCGCTGGTCCTCACCGGTGACACGCCGTACGTGGGCCGCTCCGGGGGCCGCGGGCTGCCGCCGCTGGGCGACGATCTCGCCCTGGTCAACGTCGCCCAGCACCTGCCGCCCGGCGCCGACGCGTGGGCCGCCATCGAGCAGGACGCGGGAGCCGTCCTCGACGACATCGGCCGGCTCGCCGACCTGTCCGGGCTCCCGGTGATCGTCAAGGGCGTGCTGCGCCCCGACGAGGCCCGACGGTGCGTCGACGCGGGCGCCGCCGGGGTGTGGGTGAGCGATCACGGGGGCCGGCAGCTGGGCCGCACGGTCGCGCCCGCGCAGGCGCTGCCGCGGGTCGCGGCGGCCGTCGGCGCCGAGGCGACCGTCCTCGTCGACGGCGACGGCCTCGACGCGCTGGCCGCGCTCGCGCTCGGCGCGGACGCGGTCTTCGTCGGCCGGCCGGTCCTGTGGGGCCTGGCCGTCTCGGGCGCCGACGGTGTCCGCTCGGTCCTGACCGGGCTGCTCGACGAGCTCCGGCACGGCATGGGGCTCGCGGGCGCCACCCGCGTCGCGGAGCTGTCGCCGGACCTCGTCGTCCCCCGCTGATCCGCACCGCCTCTCCCGGGCCGGTCCGTATCGTGGTGCGCACACGCCCATCCCAGGAGGACATGCATGCTCACCGGTCGCGCTCTGCTGCTGGACATGGACGGCACGCTGGTCGATTCGCACGCCGTCGTGGAACGGTGCTGGAGCCGGTGGGCGCGGGAGAAGGGCCTCGATCCGGCCGCGGTGCTGGCCGTCGCGCACGGGCGGCAGGGGCACGCGACGATGGCGGAGCTGCTGCCCGACCGTCCCGTCGAGGTCAACCTCGTGGAGAACCGCGAGCTGCTCGCGCAGGAGACCGCCGACACCGAGGGCATCGTGCCCGTCGCGGGCGCGCCCGCCTTCCTCGCCGCGCTCGACGGCGCCCCGCACGCCCTGGTGACCTCCGCCGACGTGGCGCTGTCGACGGCGCGTATGGGCGCCGCGGACCTTCCGCTGCCGGCGGTGCGGGTGACCGCGGAGGACGTGCGCGCCAGCAAGCCCGACCCCGAGGGCTTCCTCCGCGGCGCGGAACTGCTCGGCATAGCTCCCGCCGACTGCATCGTCTTCGAGGACTCCGAGGCCGGCATCGCCGCGGGGAAGGCGGCCGGGATGCGCGTGGTCGGGGTGGGCCCGCAGGCGGCGCGGTTCTCCCCCGACGTGCACGTCGACGACCTGACCGCGGTGACGGTCACCGTCGACGGCGAGGGCATCCACCTGGCCTTCTGACCAGCACCGTCGGATCCGGGTGAGACGGTCGGTCGCCCCGGCGACATAGAGGGGGTGTGACGTCCACGATGAGAACCGACGAATCCGCGGACCGGACCCTCCTCGCCCGCGCCGCGGGCGGCGACGGCTCGGCGTTCGCGGCGATCCACGACCGCCACGTGCGCCCCGTCTACTGGCAGGCGTACACCGTCCTGCGCGACGCCGACGCCGCGCAGGAAGTCGCCCAGGACACCTTCCTCACCCTCTGGCGCCGCATCGACGCGGTGCGGATCGTCGACGAGTCGGTGCTCCCGTGGCTGCTGACCACCGCGCGGTACACCGCGCTCAACGCGGGCAGGCGCCTCTCGGCGGTCCGCGACAGAGCGGCGCCGCTCGACGACGCCGAACCGCCCGGCGCGGCACCATCGCCCGAGGACGAGGTGCTCGCCGCGGAGATCCGCGCGCTCATCGCCGCCGCGGTGGACGCACTGTCGCCCACCGACCAGCGCCTCTACCGCCTGTGCGTGGAGGACGAACAGACGTACGAGCGGGCCGCCGCCGAGGTGGGCGTGACCCACGCCGCCGTGCGCAACCGCGTCTCCCGGCTGCGCGGCCGCCTGCGCGCCGACCTGAGCACCCTGAGGGAGCAGTCATGACCACCCGGATCACCCCCGACGACATCCTCACCGACGACCGGCTCGCCGCGATGCACTCCGCGGTGATGACCGAGGTCGGCGACGACCTGCAGGCGCGGCGTCGGCGGCGCAGGCACCGGACGATGGGTATCGCCGCGGCAGCCGCCGTCGCGGTCGTGGCCGTGGGCGGCGGCGTCGTCGCGACCCAGCTCCAGAGCAGCACCAGCGAGTCCTCGCCGTCCTACGCCTCCGCTCCCCAGACCGGGGGCCGAGGCGCCGCGGAGTCCGCGCCCATCACGGGCGCCGCGCCGATGGTCGCCCCCGCCCCGAAGACGGCGCCCACGACGGCGCCGAACGCACCGTCGACCCCGATGACCGCGCCGACGAACCGGCAGGTGATCACCACCGGCACCGTCGAGGTGACGAACGCGGACCCGGCGTCGGTGGCCACGGAGCTGGCCGCGACCGCGGAACGCCTCGGCGGCCGCGTCGACGCGCGCACCGAGACGGGCGGCGAGAAGGCCCGGGCGACACTGACGCTCCGCGTGCCGAACGAGAAGGTGAACGAGCTGGTGGAGAAGGTCGGCGGCCTCGGCGAGGTCGGCTCCGTCCGGCTCGAGCACGAGGATGTGACCGGCACTGTCGTGGACCTCGAGGCGCGGATCCGCGCGACGCAGGTCTCCGTCGACCGGCTGACGGCGATTCTCGCGAGGGCCGACACCACCGATCAGGTGATCGCGGCCGAGTCCGCGCTGACCTCGCGCCAGCAGGAGCTGGAGACGCTGCAGTCGCGGCGCGCGTCGATCGAGGACCAGGTGTCGCTCTCGACGGTGACGGTGACGGTCGAGAAGCCGACGGTGACCGTCGACCGGTCCGGGTTCACGGGCGGGCTGCGGGACGGCTGGGACGCGCTGCTCGGTGCCGGGCGGTGGTTGCTGGTGATCGTGGGCGCGGTGCTGCCGTGGGCCGCGGTGCTGCTGGTGCTGTACGGCGTCTACCGGGCGGTGCGCCGCTTCCGGCGCCGCTCCTGAGCGGCTAGGAGGGAACGACGAGCGCGCGCGCCGTGGCGAACCGGGGCCCGCGCGCACCGTCGACCTCGACGAAGAAATCGGCCTCGGAGAAGCTCTGCTTGCTGCCGGGCTTGACCACCCGGCCGACGGCGAGGAAGGCCTCGCCCTGCGCGGGGCGCAGGAACTGCGTGTCCATCTGGGTGACGAGGCCGCCGGCGCCGGGGTGCATGGCGAGGGCGTAGCCGCAGGCGTTCTCGAGGACGCCCGCGATGAGCGCGGCGTGCAGGCCGCCGACGTTCTGGCACAGGTCGTCGCGGCGCTCGAGCCGCAGCACGACCTCCTCCAGATCGGCGCTGAGCACCTCGATACCGGCCCACCGGTTGAACGGCAGGGAGGCGTTGTACTTCACGAGTTCCTCGAAGGTCACCCCAGCACTATCGCACCCCGGCGTTCAGCGTCCCGTCGCGGCGAGCACCGGGGCGGGCACGGGGCGGGACGTCGGGGTCGGGGCGGGTCGCGGGTTCGGCGCCGGCGCGACCGGGGTGCCGAGGCCGCCGAGCCCGGAGAGGACGTCGAAGGCGATCTCGCCCGTCTGCCACAGCGCGAGGATCTCCCCCTCGGTCACCGGGCGCACGCCGGGGTTCTGCAGCGCGAGGCCGTTGGCGAAGGTGAGGGTGTTGTAGCCGTCGTCGGCGGCGCGGAGCATCAGGTTCGACGCGACGCCCGCGCCGACGAGGCGATCGAGCCCCTGGCCGAAGAAGTAGAAGGTCCACAGGCCCCACAGGTCGGCGCCGTAGATCCGCTTGCTCCGCTCCGGGATCACGTTGCCGTTCTTCGCGATCGAGTCGACGATGCGGTAGAAGTCGAGCGCGTTCGACGGGGTGCTGCGGGTGTGCGCGACGGTGTACGCGAGGTCCACGGTGATGTGCGCGTTGTAGCCCGCCATCGCCACCCGCCCGGGCGGCAGCTCGCACCGCGCGGCCAGCCGGAAGTAGTTGCCCCACCACTGCGGCACGGCGCCGCCGGTCCACTGCGCGTGGACGGCCCGCAGGTAGCGGCTCACCAGGTCGATGGAGAGCGACTTGGTGTACCGGGGGTCGTCGAGACCGGCCTCGTTGCGCTGCGTCGGGGTGACGGCGTCGCGGATGACGCCGTCCATGCCGACGCCGAACAGGCCGCGCCGATCGCGATGGGCGCCGAGGATGTCGGCGATGGCGCGCTGCCGCACCGTGAGGTCATCGAGACTGGCGAAGGTCGGCACCGTCGGGAGTGCGGCCAGATCGGAGAGCGCGATGATGCGCTTGTTCTCCGCGGGCGTCAGCGCGGTGCCGCAGTAGGGCGACGGTGCCGCGGTCGCCGACGGGGCGGAGACCAGCGCGACGGTGACGAGGGCGGCGGCTATCGTGCCGGCGACCCGCGCCGACCGTCGGGGCATCATGCGTACTAGACCTCCGCGAGCGGTACGCCGGGATCGGCGAGACGAGCGGCGTCGACCACCCGGCGGGACGTGATCAGCGCACGCACATCATCGCCCACGTCCCACACGTTCACGTTCATACCGGCCAGAACGCGCCCTTCGGCCAGCCAGAAGGCGACGAACTCGAGGGCGTCCACGTCGCCGCGGATCACCACGTCGTCGTACCCCGTCGACAGGCCGAGGTACTCCATGCCGAGCTGGTACTGGTCGGTGAAGAAGTACGGGAGGCGGTCGTAGACCTCGGATCCGCCGAGCATGTTGGCGGCGGCGACGCGCGGCTGGTTGAGGGCGTTGGCCCAGTGCTCGACGCGGACGCGTCGGCCGATCGTCGGGTTCTCGGCGGCGGCGATGTCGCCGACGGCGAAGACGTGCGGGTCGGAGGTGCGCAGACCGGCGTCGACGGCCACGCCGCCCTCGGCGGTCTCCAGGCCGGCGGCCTCGGCGAGCTCGATGTTCGGCATCGCCCCGATCCCGACGAGCACGGCGTCGGTCTCGATCGTGGTCCCGTCCTCGAGCACCAGTCCCCGGCCGCCGGGCTCGACGGCCCGCACGCCGGTGCCGGTGCGCAGGTCGACGCCGTGGCTGCGGTGCAGGTCGGCGAAGACCTTGCCGAGCTCGGGACCGAGGGCGCCGAGGAGCGGCTGCTCGGCGGGCTCGACGACAGTGACCTCCAGGCCGGCCCCGCGGGCAGCGGCCGCCGCCTCGAGCCCGATCCAGCCGCCGCCGACGACGCCGAGGCGACCGCCCTTGTCGAAGACGGCCCGCAGGGCGTCGCTGTCGTCGAGGGTGCGCAGGTAGCGCACCCCGTCGGCCCCGGGCAGCGGCCGGGCTCGGGATCCGGTGGCCAGCAGCAGGTCGTCGTAGGGCAGCGATTCGCCCGTGTCGAGGCCGACGGCGCGCGCCTCCCGGTCGAGGGACGTCGCGCGGACGCCGGTCCGCACGGTCACGTCGTGATCCGCGTACCAGGCGGCGTCGAAGGTGAAGACGCTGTCGCGCTCGGCCTTGCCCTGCAGGTAGTCCTTGGACAGCGGGGGTCGCTCGTACGGCGGATGGGATTCCGCGCCGATCAGAGTGATCGGGCCGTCGTGGCCCAGATCCCGTAGCGCCTCGGCCGCTTTCGCGGCCGCCAGTCCTGCTCCGACGATGACGATCGCACCCATGTCCTCGACCGTAGCCCCGTCCGCCGACGAGGGGAACCCCTCGAATCGCCGTAACGGGTGCACGATTCGTCCGGTTCGCTACGCTCGGACCATGGAAGTACTACGCAACGTAATAGTTCTGGTGCACATCGTGGGCTTCGCCGTCACGTTCGGCGGCTGGGTCGCCTCGGCGGCCGCGGGCCGGTTCCGGTTCGAGCGAGTCATGGACTACGGCCTGCTGGTCTCGCTCGTCACGGGCCTCGCGCTCGCCGCGCCGTGGCCCGCGGGGATCGAGTTGAACTACCCCAAGATCGGCATCAAGCTCGTCATCCTGCTCGTCCTCGGTGGCCTGCTCGGCATGGGCAGCGCGCGGCAGAAGCGGACCGGCGAGGCCGTGCCGCGCGGGATGTTCTACGCCGCGGGCCTGCTGTCGCTGACCGCCGCGGGGCTCGCCGTCATCTGGTGACACCGCGGATGTCGTGGACGTAGTCGCGGAGCTCGTCGAGCTTCTCCTTCGCGGCGACGAGCTGCGCGATCCGCTCGTCGAGCACGGCACGCCGCTCGCCTATCCGCACCAACGCGGCGTCCAGCTCCTCCGGCGGGGCGTCGCCCTCGCCGCAGACGATGCCCACCAGTTCCGCCGTCTCCGTGGCCGACAGCCCGGCCTCGATGAGACAGCGCGCATCGGCGACGGTGCGCACGTCCTGCTCGGTGAACACCCGGTAGCCGTTGGATTCGCGCCCCGGCGCGAGGATCCCCGTCTTCTCGTAGTGCCGGATCATGCGCGGCGTGGCACCCGTGCGGGCGCACAGGTCACGCATCCGCAGCCCGGGCTTGACCATGACACTGGTGTCAGAGTTCATGCTCTCAGTATGACGAATCACCAGCAGCTCCGCGCGGTCGTGGTGACCGCCCATCCCGATGCCGACTCCGCCACCGCCTCCACCGCCGCCGCCGTCGCCCGGGGCCTGCTCCGCGGCGGGTACACCGAGGTCGAGCGGCACGACGTCCTCGCCGCGGGCTTCGACCCGACGTTCGGTTCGGCCGACCACGCGGCGTACCGCGACCGCACCGCCGTCCCCGCCGACGTGCGGGCCGAGCAGCTCCGCCTGGAGGAGTTCGACGCGATCGCGGTCGTCTTCCCGGTGTACTGGTGGGGCCTGCCCGGCCCACTCAAGGGCTGGGTCGACCGCGTCTTCACCCGCGACTGGGCGTACGACGACACGAATTCCGGCGCCGAGCTCGCGGCGCCGAAGCGTCTGTACTTCTTCCCGATCGGCGCCGTCGGCGAATCCACCTACCGCAAGCACGGCTACCTCGACGGCATGAACGCCCAGCTGGTCGACGGGCTCGCGAATTACATGGGCGCGGAGGATTCCGGGCTGTTCCTGCTGGGCGACGGGGAATCGGACGATTCGGATCGGCATCGCGCCCGGGAGGCTGCGGCCGAGGACGCGGCCGCGGCGGTCGCCGCGCGCATCGTCGACGGTGCCGCCGCCTGATCGTCGTCAATCAATGGTTGACAACTGTGCCACGTCAACTCATGCTTGACGCATGCCGCAGAACGACCCCGTCAGCCTCGACGCCCTCATCCGCACCGTCCACGCGCTCCACCCGGACGGCGACGCCCTCGCCCACCTCGGCGACGCCGTCGCCGTCGCGGCGCACCTCGGCGAGACCGCCGACCACCTCGTCGGGCACTTCGTCGACCAGGCGCGGCGCAGCGGCGCCACCTGGACCTCGATCGGCGAGTCCATGGGCATGACGAAGCAGGCCGCGCAGCAGCGTTCCGCGCCGCCGAGCATCGACCCGTCGGCACTGATCGACGCGACCGGCTCGCCGTACTCGCGGTTCACGCCGCGCGCGCGGAGCGTCGTGGTGGCGGCGCAGGACGAGGCCCGCGAGGCGGGGAGCCCGACGATCGACACGGATCACCTGCTGCTGGGGCTGTTCCGCGAGCCCGAGGGCATCGCCGCCCGCCTCCTGCTCGGCCGGGGGATCACGGAGGAGGCGGTCACCGAAGCCGTACTGCACCGGCACATCTCGACGACGGACACCACCGAGAGCCCGGAGCTCATCCCCTTCTCGCCGGCGGCGAAGAAGGCCGTGGAGATGGTGCTGCGCGAGGCGCTCCGACTGGGCCACAACTACGTCGGCACCGAGCACATCCTGCTCGGCATCCTGGCGGAGGGCACCGGCCCCGGCGCGGCCTTCCTGATCGAGCGCGGCGTGGACCACGCGACGATCGACGCCGCGGTGCGCGAGGTCCTTTCGGCGTACACCGAGGGATGACACAGCTACTGTGAGCCCATGCCCGTCGTCGCCCGCCTCGCGACCGCCCTGATCCCCGCCGTCGCGGCTGCCTCGCTCGCCGCGCCCGCCACGGCGGCGACCTGCACTCCCGCACGCCAACTCGCCGCGGCCGACGCCTACATCGCGGCGCTCGGCGATCGTACGAAGGCCGGCGCGGTCCCCTTCGCGCCGAACGCCGTCCGGTTCGAGAACGGCATGCAGACGGGGTTCTCCGGTGACCAGCTGCGCGGGGACCTCGACCGCCACCTGCAGTACTCGATCATGGACGCGCCGCGGGTCACGGCGCGCACCGTCGCGCCCGGCGGCGACCACGACCTGGTCACCTACCGATTCATCGTGCCCGTGCGCATCGCCGGGCAGCGCGTCGTGGACGCGCCCACCGACGAGGACTTCCGGATCCCGCGCAGCACGTGCCTCATCACCCGCATCGACGCGCGGATCACGATCACGCCGCCGCGCTGAGCGTCAGGAGACCCGTTCCACGAGGGTGGGCAGGCCCTCCCCGCTCAGCTCCTCCAGGGCGACGGTGCGCCCGCTCACGGCGAGCAGCAGGGCGAGCAGCGGACCGGTGACCTCCGGGCCGCCGCCGAGCGTGACGTCCGCGTCGGTGGCGCGCAACCGCAGCCCCGCGACGTGCTCCTTCGCACCGCCCATGCCCTTCCCGGTACGGGCCTGCAGCCGCAGTGCCCGCTCGACGGCCTCCGGCGGGTAATCGCCGACGGCGCCCAACGGACGCCGGATGTCCTCGCCGTGCACGACGGCCTCGACGAGCCGCGTGTCGAGCGGGGCGGGCGGGCCCGACGTGCGGTCGACGAGCGCTCGGTACCGGTCCAGCATCTGCGCCGCCGGGCCCAGCTCGCGGTCGACGCCGTTCTGGTTGTCGCGGTCGAAGTCGAAGCGAGCGAGGACCATTCCCTTGATGAAGCCCAGGCGGGTGGTGTCCGCGGTGGAGATCTGGTGGGCGACCACGTCGCGCACGCGCCATCCCGGGCACAGCGAGGGCGTGTCCCACCGCGCGTCGTCGACGCCCTCGAGGAAGGCGATCAGGGCGCGGCGTTCCGCATGGACCAGTTGCCAGACATCGGACATGCGACTCCTTCGTTGCGCTCACCGTAGCGCGGAATCCGCGGCCTCACCGGCGAAGTTGGATCGTGCTCCCCGCGGAGGCCGAGCCGCGCAGCACGAGGAACGGACCGGCCGCTCCGGCCGCCGGGCCCGCCTTGTCCTTGAGCGAACTCCACCCCGAGTAGTCCATCCCCGAGGCGTCCACGCGCATCGTCGGCGTCAGGTGCAGCTTGAGCGTGCTCCACGAGACCTGGACGTCGATCTCGACCCCGCCGTAGGGGAAGTCGGCGTTGCGGAAATCGATTTTCGCCGTGCCCGTCGAACCCGTGATGCGGAGGCGCGCGGGCACCGTCCACACGCCCTTGCGGTGCACCGTCGTCCATTCCAGGTCGAGCACCTCGACCGGCCTGTCCGCGACCTCTGGCACCGCGGGGAAGAGCCGGTCGCGGATCGGGAGGTCGTTCACGAGCACCTGCAGCTCACCGCGATTCGCGGCGGCGTAGGCCGCGTGCGTGCGCTGGTCGAACTCCTCCACGGTCAGGTAGCCGGTCGCCATCGCCTCCCCGAGCAGCTCGACGGCCCGCTGCCGTTCGGGGTCGCCCACCCGGATCCCATCGCTGTCCGCCATGGGCCCGACCCTAGCGATTCCGCCCTGATTCCGCCGCTATCGCCCGGTTCCGCGGGCGCGGCGCCCCAGGTACTCCCGCTCGGCGGGGTCGGTGGTGAGCGAGATCGCCTTGGCGTAGGCGGCATCGGCGGCGGGATCGCCGAGCCGGTCCAGCAGCGATGCGCGCAGCGCCCACGCGGACTGCAACCGTTCCACGCCGTTGAGGGCGTCGAGCGCGTCCAGTCCCGCACGCGCACCGTCGGTCTCGGCGACGACGGCGGCGCGGGCGACGGCCGCGCCGCGGGTGGGAGCGAGGCCGAGGAGCGCGTCGTAGAGGCGCCGCAGGTGGGCCCAGTCCGGCGCCTCGCCGGCGCCCCGGGCGCAGTGCACGGCCCCGATGGCGGCCTCCAGTTGGAACCGCCCGACGGAGCCGAACGCGTGCGCGGTGCGCAGGTGCCGGTGCCCCGCCGCGACGAAGTCCCGGTCCCACCGCCGCGGATTCTGCTGTGCGAGGGGGACGTAGCGTCCGTCCTCGTCGACGCGGGCAGGCAGTCGGGCGCTGGAGAGGTACAGGAGCGCGGCGAGGCCGTGCGCCTCGGCGACCGACGGTGCCGCGTCGGCGATGGTCCCGGCGAGCCCGAGGAGCAGAGCGTGCCGTTCACGGGGCGGGGTGGGCCACTCCATGGCGTACGAGCCGTAGACGGCCTCCAGGACGGGAGCGAGCCGGCCGGCGAGGTCCGTGGGTCCGGGGACTTCGAACGGGATCCGATCCCGCGCGATCCGCTTCTTCGCGCGCGTCAGGCGGGCGGCCATCGTGGCGGTCGGGACCAGGAACGCCGCCCCGATCTGCGCAGCGGCGAAGCCCAGGACGGTGTTGAGCATGAGCGGCACGCTCGCGCCCGCGAGATCGGGGTGCGCGCAGACGAGGAGCAGTTCGAGCCGCCGGTCGCGACCGGCCTCCGGCGCCGCACCGTCGTGCTCGGCGTCGTCGAAGGGCACCGTGGTGCGCTCGGCCGCGGACTTCCACCGGTCCCGCTGCCGATTCCGCGCGACGGTGAGCAACCACGCGTCCGGGTCGTCGGGCACGCCGTCGAGCGGCCAGCGCGTGAGGGCCCGCTCGAAGGCGTCGGCGAGCGCGTCCTCGGCGGAGGCCACGTCGTGCGTGCGGGCGGCGAGCAGCGCGAGGAGCCGGCCGTACGAGGTGCGGGCGGCGTTCTCCGCCCGCACCTCCGCGTCCGTGTCCATCGGTCGGCGCTCGTCAGTCCGTGCAGGCCGCGGCGTTCCACACGCCCTCGTCGCAGGCGGCGGCGACCTTGCGGACCTCGATCACCGCGTACTGGGTGGCGGGGTGCTTCTCCGCCCAGGCGAGCGCGGCGTCGCGGTCGGGCACATCGAGCAGGAAGACGCCGGCGAGCGCCTCGCGGGTGTCGGCGAAGGGGCCGTCCTCGATCCGGAGGTCACCGTCGCGCCGCGTGACGGTGACCGTCTGCGCCTGCGGTTCCAGGATCTCAGCGCCGATCAGCACGCCCGCGGCCTGCAGGGCGGCGGTGTAATCGGCCATCGCCTGCTGCATCTGCAGCACGGCCTCCTCCGGGACCTCGCCCTCGGCGGGCTCGGCGTTGTTGAGCAGCAGTGCGTAATGCATGATTCCTCCTGATGTCCACTGTGCCCCAGGGGCGGGGCACAGTGATGACGATCGAGGCGACGCGGAATCGACAGCCCTCCCGCCGATTTCTCCTACCGGTCGGCGAGCAGGGCGAGGACCCCCTCGGCGACGGGATGGGCGCTGGCCGGGTTCTGGCCGGTCACGACGGTGCCGTCGGTGACGGCGAACGGGACCCACGCCTCGTCGGCCCGCACGTACGTCGCGCCGCGCTCGGCGATCCGCTCCTCGAGATTGAACGGGACGATGGCGTCGAGCCCGGCCAGCACCTCCTCGTTCCAGGAGAAGCCCGCGATGCGCCGGCCGGCGATGAGCGGCGCACCGTCGGCCTTCGTAGCGCCGAGGAGCCCGGCGGTGCCGTGACAGACGGCGGAGACGACCTTGCCGGCCGCGTCGAAGTCGCGGAGCAGGGTCGCGAGGCGCTCGTCGGTCGGGAAGTCGAACATGACGCCGTGGCCGCCGGTGAGGTAGATCGCGTCGAAGTCGGCGGCGTCCACGTCCCGCAGCGACGGCGTGTTCCGGAGGCGATCCATGAAGGTGGGATCGTCGTACCGGGCGCGCGTGCCGCCCTGCGCCAGCACCTCGTGGCTGAGGGATTCGGGGTCGATGGGGACGAAGCCACCGTCGATGCTGGCGACGACGGTGGTGTGCCCCGCCGCCTCGACGGCGTCGACGAAGTGGGTCAGCTCGCCGAGCCAGAGGCCGGTGCGGCGGCCGCTCATGGCGTAGGACGGGACGCTGGTGGCGACGACCAGGATGCGGCTCATGACGTTCTCCTCGCGATTGGTTTGCGTGACAACTAAACCGTAGCACAATTGATATGTACATCAACTGATATGTGACGCCTGCTAGGCTCGACGGGTGGCGGAGCACGAGGAGACCTGCGATTTCGGCTGGTCCGTGGGAGTGTTGAACAAGGCGTACGCGGAGGCGGTGGCGCCGATCCTGGACCGGATCCCGCGTGGGGTGCGCGGCTACCAGACGCTGTACGCCGCCGCGACCTACGACCTGCCGACGCAGCTCGCGCTCGCGGACTACCTGCTCATCGACAAGTCGGTGATGCCCTACGTGGTGGACGACCTGGTGGCCGCGGGCCTGGTGCGCCGCGAGCCGTCGCCCACCGACCGGCGGGCGCGACGTGTCGTCCCCACGGACGCCGGGCTCGCGATGCTCCGCGTGGTGGGCGCGGAGGTGAGCGCCGCCGAGGCCGAGCTGCTCGGGCCGCTCTCCCCCGGCGACGCCGAGGTGCTGCGCCGGGCGGTCGCGATCGTGGCACGGACGTCGCGCGACGGCTGCGCGCGTTAGTCCCTCGTCAGCGCGAGGTGCAGCAGCGGGTACGGGCGGCCCTCGCCGTCGGTCGCGCTGCGCCCTGCCACGATGAAACCGCTGTGGGCGTAGAAGCCGACGGCCTGCGCGTTCTGCTCGTTGACGTCGACGGTGCGCACGCCGAGATCACGGACCGCGTGGTCGAGCAGCGTCCGGCCGACGCCGCGCCCTCGCGCGTCGGCGTGCACGAACAGCATGGCCAGGTCGTCGCCGGCCGTGCCGGCGAACCCGGCCACCGCACCGTCGACCTCCGCGACAGTGAGCCGGACCTGCGGGAAGTAGTCGCTCGCGAGGCGTGACTCGATGGCGTCGCGGTCCGCGGCGGTGAGGAAGTCGTGCGTCGCGTCGACGGAGCTGCGCCAGACCCGGACGAGCACGGGATGGTCGGCGTCGGTGCCATTGCGGAGCGTGATCACTCCGGTCATTCTTCCGGACCTGTCGAGCGGTTTTCGCCCCACGGGTATCCCTTGGGACGATGCCGCGGCGGGATCAACGGCAAGCCGAGTTCCGGTGCAACCGCGTAGATGTAGCGCCTCACGTGGCGGGGCGCGGGCGCGGTCATCCACCCGATCGAGAACGACGCGGGACCGGCGGGATGAACCCATCGTCGTTGCCAACCCGTGAGGTCGTCAGAGACCGATTCCAGCGCGGAGGCACGCGCGGACGGATGCAGCTGGAGCAGGAAGTCCGACCGATAGGTCACGCCCCTCGCATCCCGCTTCATCACCTCGATCCTCTGGATCTCCGACCAATCCCACTCGCGGAGTGCCGGATCCGCGACCCAGGGCAGAGCGATGCCCCTCGGCGACAGGATTGCCGCGACGCGGCGCGAGGCCAGGAGAGCCGCCAGCGCCACGACGTAGCCCGCCGAAGCCACCCCCAGCGCGCCGACGACGGCCACCGCGGAGGCCGACTCACCCGCTTGCTGCATCCCCACACTCCCAACGAGTGCGAGCACCGCCATGCCTCCGTACGCCGCCAGCGCGATGAACCCCGCACCGCGGAACCCGAACCCGACGACGAACGCCGGCGGGACATCGTGCCCGAGAACACCGCTGCCGAACCTTCGCCCCATATCCGTCATCATGAATATTCGCGGGGTTGAAAGCAAATCTGCGCGGGGTTCCGGCGGCGCCTCAGGCCCGGAGAGCGGCGAGGGCGCGGTCGGCGTGGACCTGCATGTTCACCTCGGAGGCGATCACGTCGGCGACGGTGCCGTCCGGGCGGATCGCGAAGGTGGTGCGTTTGGTGGGCATGCCGGCCAGTTTGAGCAGGCCGTCGCGCTTCACGCCGAACGCCGTCGCCACGGCGCCGTGGACGTCCGAGAGCAGCGGGTAGTCGAGACCGTGCTTGGCGGTCCAGTCCTGCTGCTTGGCGACGGCGTCGCGGCTGATGCCGACGCGCTGCACGCCCGCCGCCGCGAACTCGGCGGCCAGGTCGCGGAAGTGGCACGCCTCCTTGGTGCAGCCGGGCGTGAACGCCGCCGGGTAGAAGAACAGCGCGACAGGGCCGGCGGCCAGCAGGTCGCTGAGCTTCCGCGGAGTGCCGTCCTGATCGGGCAGTTCGAAGTCGGGCGCGGTGTCACCGGGTTTCATACCGACCACGCTAGTCCCCCACCCGCGGAGGCGCCCGCGTCGGCGACGGTCACAGGTACTGGCCGACCGGGACGGCCGCCAGCCAGCCGCGCCGGCGCACCTCCAGGAGGAAGGCGTCGATGTCGGTGCCGGCGTTGGCGAGGACGACGCGCCGCACGAGCGCGCCCACGTCGGCACCGCTGGTCTCGGACGGCAGGGAGTCGGCGATCACGGCGACGTCGTCGTCCGTGAGGCCCAGCCCGGCGGTCCGCCGCTGCAGGATCCCGATCAGCGCCTCGCGGTTCGGGTAGCCCACCTCGACGACGCTGTCGAAGCGGGTCGCGCGGGTGGCGGCACCGTCGAGGGAGCGAGGATCGTTGGTCGTCGCGATGGTGAGCACCTCCGCGGACTGATCGACGCCGTCGAGCGCGTCGAGCAGCGAGGCGAGCGCGGAGTCGTCGCCGTCGCCGCGCCGACGCACCGCGAGGTCCACGTCGTCGAGGATCACGACGCACCGCCCGAACTCGACCGCGGCCGCGTACACCGACGCCAGGTCCGCGCCGATCGCGGCGGCACCGACGACGATGACCGTGAAGTCGCCCACCAGCTCGGCGGCGACCGCCCGCGACACGGCGGTCTTACCGACGCCGGGCGGCCCGCACAGGAGAACACCCCGGGCGGCACGGAAGCCGAGACGGCGCAACTGATCCGCGTGCGTGGTCACCGCGCGGACGGACAGGTCGATCTCGGCCCAGACCTGCTCGGGTACGACCACCTCGGCGCGGTCGCCCGTGAGCTCGAAGGCGCGGAAGGTGAGGCCGCCGCGCAGCGAGGCGGTGATCGCCCGCCCACGCAGCGGGTTGAGTTCCTGCGCCGCGGAGCGGATCCGGTCGCGCACCGCCTCCCCCGTCGCCACGTCGCCCGACCGAGTGACCACGCCGACGCTCAGCGTCTCGCGGAAGCCCGTCTCGCACCGCAGCACGACGGGCACCTCGGCAAGGGTGCCCGCGCCGAACGCGAACGCCGCGTCCTCGGGGATCCGGTCGGCACCGTCGCCCACGTCGATCGAGAGCCACGACGGCGGGTCCGTGTGGCTGGACGGGCCGGACTCGGCGCCGTGCTCCGCGACGAGCCGCGCGACGGCGAGGCCGATCGCGGTGGCCGTCGCGGGCGTGGAGGCGATGTTGATCACCGTGTGGTGCGCCTCGAGGACGCCGAGCGCGTCCTCCGCGAACGACGTCGCGGTGCGCGGCGTGATGTGGGCATCACCGAGCAGCGCGCGGATCACCTCCACGGCGCGCGTCACGTCCCGGTTCTCGCCGGTCAAGTCGATGGGCATCCGACGAACGATAGGCGGGCGAGACCGTCCGGCGCCACCGAATATCCGGCCCGGCGGTAGCCTCGACCCCATGAGCTTCACCGGATTCCCCGAGGCCGCGCTGGACTTCTACGACGACCTCGAGGCCGACAATTCGAAGGTCTTCTGGGAGGCGCACAAGGAGGTCTACAAGACCGCCGTCGCCGCGCCGATGGCCGCGCTGACGGAGGAACTCGCCGACGAGTTCGGCACTGCGAAGATCTTCCGGCCCTACCGGGACGTCCGCTTCTCCAAGGACAAGACGCCGTACAAGACGCACCAGGGCGCGTTCATCGGCGTCGGCCCGGCGACGGGCTACTACCTGCAGATCGGCGCGCCCGGGGTCCGGGTCGGCGCCGGCTTCTACGACGCGAGCCCCACGCGGCTCGCGGCCTTCCGGAAGGCCATCGACAACGACCTGTACGGCCCCGCGCTGGAGAAGGTGATCGCGAAGCTGCGCCGCACGGGCTGGGAGATCGGCGGCGAGACCCTCAAGACCGCGCCCCGCGGCTGGGACGCCGATCATCCGCGGATCGAACTCCTGCGGCACAAGTCGCTCAGCGCGATGCGCGACTACGGCTTCGAGGAGATCATCCACACGCCGAAGCTGGTGCCGCAGATCCGCAAGCACTGGCGCGAGACCTCGGCGCTGCTCGATTGGCTGGTCGAGCACGGTGACGCCTGACCGCGCGTCCGCTCCCTACACTGGTGACATGGCCGGGCGATCGCGACTGAAGTGGATGTGGTGGGCCTTCGCCTACATCGCGCTCGGCCTCGGCATCGTCGGCGTGGTGGTCCCGCTGATGCCGACCACGGTGTTCATCCTCATCGCGGCGTACTGCGCGGCGCGCGGTTCGGACACCCTCCACCGCAAGCTGCTGGAGCACCGGGTCTTCGGCCCGATGATCCGGGACTGGCAGACCACCGGCGCCGTGAGCCGCAAGGCCAAGTACATGGCGGTCGGCAGCATGGCGGTGTGCGCCGTGATCCTGTTCCTCGTGACCCCGACGTGGTGGATCGCCGCGACCGGCACGGCGATCATGGCGATCGTCGCGGCCTGGCTGTGGCTCCGCCCCGAACCCGTCCCCGAGCCCGAGGCGGAAGCCGACGCGGTCAGTCGTCCAGAGCAGTGACCGCGATGCCGTAGGGCAGGAACCGCACCTTCCGGGTGACGTCGGTGTTGTGCTGGTTGGCGCGCAACGCGTCGATCTCCGTCGCGTAGACCTGCTCGACGCGGGCTCCCCCGTCCTCGGCGGTGGCGATGATCGCCCACACCCCGTCGCCGGTCTCGCCCGCCGTCTCCGGCTGGCGCTTCGGGCGGCGCACGGCATCGTCGAACAGCCCGGAGAAGGCGTCCCGGCCCGCGGTACCGCCGACGAGCCTGCCGATCATGTCCCGGGCCTCGCGCGCGAGGTCGTCGAACTCGCCCGGACCGAACCCGAACGGGTTGTCGTTACCTGCCATGACTGACTCCTCGAGCCGTAGGGACCCACTTGACTCCAGTGTCCACGCCCGACGAGTCGCCGGCCACCCCGTTCGTCCAGGGCGAACCCGTTCAGTCGAGGCAGAACTCGTTGCCCTCGACGTCGGCCATGGTGAGGCACGACTCGTTCTCGCCGTCGGCCTCCTGCAGGTAGAGGCGGGTCGCGCCCAGCTTCTCCAGCCGCGCGCCCTCGGCCTCCAGTGCCGCGAGGCGCTCGGCGCCCACCATGCCGGTCCCGACGCGGACGTCGAGGTGCACGCGGTTCTTGACCGTCTTCCCCTCGGGCACGCGCTGGAAGAACAGGCGCGGGCCGACGCCGTTCGGGTCGACGCACGCGAACGCGGAGCCGTGCGCCTCCGCCGGCAACGTCGCCTCGAAGGCGTCCCAGTCCGCGAAGCCCGGCGGGGGCGGCGGTACGACGTAGCCGAGCGCCTCGCACCAGAACAGCGCGACGCGCTTCGGGTCCGCACAGTCGAAGGTGACCTGGATCTGCCTGACAGTCATGGGTCAACCGTAGCCAGCGAAGCGGTCGGTTCACGACCTGATTTCGCGGCTCGCTCCGGCGTCCGCCGCGGGCGCCGCACGTACCGTGCAGTGTGGACCGGAACACGCACCCCGAGATCGACGACGCCGTGCGGCGCTACCTCGCCGCCGCCGACCGCCTGCTGCCCGGCGCGGTGACCGCCGCCGCGCTCGGCGGTTCCGTAGCGCTCGGTGCGTACCGCCCGGGCGCGAGCGACATCGACATGGTCGCGGCACTCGACGACGCCTGGCGCGGGAGACCCGATCTGGTGCGCCGGCTGCGGCTGCTGCACCTGTCGCAGGTGCCCCGAGTCGCCGGCCGGCTCGCGCGCGGGCTCGGATTCAGCGCGACGGTCAACACGTCGTTCGTCTGGGCGTCGGACCTGCGCCGACCGGTCACAGCGATCGAACCGGTCGCGTCCCACGTCGGCGAGATCTTCGACCCGCGCGGCGCCTTCGACGTCAATCCTGTTGTCTGGGCGGAGCTCGCCCACGGCGGCGTGACGGTCCGCGGCCCCGGCGTCGCCGAGTGGGGCCTCTCCCCGGAGCCCGATCTGCTCGCCGGATGGACCCGCGACAATCTGCGCGACTACTGGTCGCCCCTCGCGGACCGCGTCGCGCGCGGCTCCCGGCCGCTGCGCGCGGGGCGGGTCGCGTGGTGCCTCACCGGCCCGGCCCGGATGCACGTCACGACGACGTCGGGCGCCGTCGTCAGCAAGGCCGACGGTGCGCGCCGGGCCCGGGCGACCTTCCCCGAACAGGCCCCGATCCTCGGGGTCGCTCTCGCGCATCTGGCCGGTTCCGCGGTGCCCGTGCAGCCGCCGCGCGATCAGTGGCGCGAGCAGACCATCGCGGCGATGCGGGAGAGCATCGCCGCGGCGTGAAGGTCACCAGCCGCGGCCGAGGTCCACGACCGCGCGGCCCGTGTACTCGCCCACGCGGAGGGCATCGACGACGGTGCCGACGCCGTCGATCCCGATGTCGTTGGCGACGAGGTCGAGGTGCCGCGGCCGCAGGTCCGTCTCGATGCGCTGCCACAGAGCACGGCGCGGCGCGATCGGCATGAGCACCGAGTCGATGCCGGCGAGGGTGACGCCGCGCAGGATGAAGGGCATGACCGTCGTCTTCAGACCGGCGCCGCCGGTGAGGCCGCTGGCGGCGACGACGCCGCCGTAGTGGAGGGTGCTGATCACGTCGGCGAGCGCGGCGCCGCCCACGCAGTCGACGGCGGCGGCCCAGCGGCTCTTCCCCAGCGGCCGGGGCTTGGCGTCGGGGTCGTGAGGGAGCCGGCCGATGACCTCGGCGGCGCCGAGCTCGCGCAGTCGGTCGGCCGCGGCGGGCTTGCCCGAGGACGCCGCGACCTCGTAGCCGAGGCCGGCCAGGAGGTCGATGCTCGTGGAGCCGACGCCGCCGGTCGCGCCGGTGACCACGACGGGCCCGTCGGCGGGAGCGATCCCGGCATCGACGATCGCGGCGACGCTCATGGCCGCGGTGAAACCGGCGGTTCCGATGGCGGCGGCCTCGCGGGTGCTCAGCGCGGTCAGCTTCACCGTCCACTCGGCGGGGACGACGGCCTGCTCGGCGTAGCCGCCGTCGCGGGCGGTGCCGATCTCGTAGCCGTGCGCGATGACGCGGTCGCCCGCGGCGAACTCGTCGGATTTGGACTCGATGACGGTGCCGGCGACGTCGATGCCGGGGACGATCGGGTACTGGCGCACCACACCGCCGCCGGGGGTGAACGCCAGCGCGTCCTTGAAGTTGACGCCGGAGAACTCGACGGCGATGCGCAGCTGCCCGGGCTCGAGCGGCGCCGGGTCGCGGGTCTCCACGCGGGAGGTCACGGCGTCGTCGGCGAGTTCGGCGATCAGTGCCCGGTACTGGGTCATTCTGTGTCTCCTCGGATCTCGGTGCGTTTCCCGCGATCCTAGAGGGAGGCGATCACTGCGGCGATGCGCCGCTCGCGGGTCTCGGCCCGCTTCGCCTCGGCGACGCCCCGCGCCGCCTCCTTGCGGCGGGTATAGCTCAGGGCGTCGAACGCCTCGCGCCGGCCCGCGCTCTGCAGCGCCGCCGCGAGGTCGTCGGGCAGGTCGACGGTGCGCTCGGCCTCGTCGAGCTCGACGACGGCGTCGACGGTGTCTCCGATCTCGACCTGGAGGTCCTTGCGTGCGGCCTTGGACAGACCGATCAGGTTGCACCCGCCCATGCCCGCGAGCCGTAGCCGCGCGGTGCGGTCGCCGATCGTGACGCGCACGGCAGCGCGCTTCCCTCCGCCGAGTTCCTCGACCTGGGCGTCGGTCAGTTCGATGGCGGTGGCCGGACCGACGGGTTCCAGCGTGGTTCGTACGTGCAGTGCCATGCGATCCATCGTCCCCGAAATCGGCGGGCTATGCGGGCCCGCCGCCGATCCCGACCTCGTTGCCGTCGGGATCGACGAAGTTCGCCTTGCGGACGCCGTTGTCGTAGACCTCCTCCGACTGCGGGCGCAGCCCACGTGCCGCGGCGGCGGCGAGGAAGTCCCCGAAGCCGTCGAGGAACAGCGTGACCGCGGAGTGTCCGGCGTGCTCGGGAAGCAGCTCCACGTAGACGTGCACGCGCTCCCCCAGCGTCCACACGTGCTCGACGTCATTGGGCGCGAACGACTCCACGTCGCCGAACAGCTGGTCACCCCACGCGATCGCGCGGGGCAGGTCGGTCACGGCGAGCCGGGCGAAGAGGTCCATGGTCATCCCTTCGACCGTCGCTTCGACGGTGCGCGGCGCAGCAGGTCCGGAAGTTCGGCGACAGCCTCGGCGCCGGCGAGGCTCTCGTCGATGTTGACGAGCGCGAGCAGTCGCAGCGGCGCCCCCACTCGCGCTGCGGCCTCGAACTTGTGGTGTCCGTCGAGGAGGAAGTGGGTGACCGCCCAATGCTCGTAATAGTCCACGGCGTCCGGAGCGATCACGGCCGGGGCGCGGCGGTCGAGCATCGACAACGCCACCGCCGTGGGAGTCGTACCGCCGGCGACCAGGTCGACGTAGTGCTGGACGCGGTTCTGGTCGTTCCAGTTGGGCTGCACCATGGGAACAACGAATTCGAAGAGGTGCTCGTCGGGCGCGACCTCGGTCTCGAACGTGCGGTAGTAGTGGGTCAACGGGTTCTGCGGCAGTCCCCAGAGCGTGTCGATTCCCCACGTGGCGACCTGCTCGTGCGTGAAGTAGTCGCGGTCGTCGTACGGTGCGACCAGTTCCGGAGTGACCTCGACCAGGAGCGGCAGATACTCGCCCTCCGGCAGCAGACCTGAGAAGGTGGCGACGACCTCGTCGTCGATCAGGTCGAGTCCTCGTTCCAGCCTGTCCAGCGGCACCCGCTCGTCCGAGATGTCGTAGCCGATGGTCTTACGTTCGAAGAGGAATGGGGACGTCCCCGTCCAGAATGATAGCTCGAGCGCTGGCGTCCCCTCGATGAACAGATACCGAGTGGAAACCCGATCGTCGGGATCGATCTGGTCGATCCGCAGCGTCGCCTCGTCGTGCGGGACGCCGAGGCGACGCTGCGGGGCCGTGGAGATCAGCATGTGCGGATCGTAGGCCGGGCCGTCAGTGATGCGCCGGGCCGGACGGGGCGGCACCGTCGACCTTGCGGGGCAGGAACAGGGCGCACACGACGACCACGACACCCATGAGCGCGGCGGCGGCGAAGGCCCACTGCAGGCCGCCGACGAAGGCCGCCGGCTGGGAGGCGCCCGTCTCGGCCAGGTGCGACGAGCGGTTGGACATGACGACGATGAGCGCCGCAGTGCCGATCGCGCCCGCTACCTGCTGGAGCGTGCCGAGCAGCGAGGAGCCGTGCGAGTACAGGTGCTCGGGCAGGTCGCCCAGGCCGACGGTGAAGACCGGGGTGAAGACGGCGGCCAACGACACCATCAGCCCGATGTGCACCGCGACGAGGACCGGGTACGGCGTCGTCGCGCTGATCCGGCTCAGCGCCGCGAGGGCGACGACGATGCCGATCGCGCCGGGGATCACCAGCGGACGCGCGCCGACGCGGTCGTAGAGCTTGCCGACCTGCGGGCCGAGCAGGCCCATCGCGAGGCCGCCGGGCATCACGAGGAGACCGGTCTGCAGCTCGGACAGACCGCGCAGATCCTGCAGGTACAGCGGAAGCAGGATCATCGAGCCGAGGAAGGCCATGAACCCGGCGGTCATCAGCAGCAGCGAGACCGCGAAGGTACGGTGGCGGAGGGCGCGCAGGTCCAGCAACGGCATCTCGCGCTGCTGGAGACGGACCTGGTACGCGGCGAACGCGGCGATGAGGAGGACGCCGGCGACGACGATGAGGACCGGGCCGGTGACATCACCCGTGCCGATCTCGCTGAGTCCGTACACGAGGCTGCCGAAGCCGCCCGCCGCGAGCACGACGCTGAGCCAGCTGATCGGCGTGCTCTCGGTCTCGCCGACGTTCTCCAACTGCCGCATCCCGGCGACGCCGACGAGCACCGCAATCGGCAGGACGAAGACGAAGATCAGGCGCCACGACCCGAGGTGCAGGATCATCCCGGACACCGCCGGGCCGAGGGCGGGCGCGCACGACATGGCCAGGGTGACCTGGCCCATCACGCGGCCGCGGTCGCTCTCCGGGACGACGGTCATCAGCGTCGTCATGAGCAGCGGCATCATCACCGCGGTGCCGCCCGCCTGGACGACGCGGGCGGCGAGCAGCACCTCGAAGGTGGGGGCGATGGCGGCGAGGGCGGTGCCGGCGCTGAACGTCGCCATGGCGACCGCGTAGGCGGTGCGGGTGCTGACCCGCTGGAGGAACCAACCCGTCACCGGGATCACGGCGGCCATGGTCAGCATGAAGACGGTGGAGAGCCACTGGGCCGCGCGGGCGTCGACGTGGAAGTCGGTCATGAGACGCGGGATCGCGTTGATCATGATCGTCTCGTTGAGAATCACGACGAAGGTGGCCGCGACCAGCAGTTTGATCACCAGCGGCGTGCGCCCGGCCTGCTCGGTCCGCTCGGTCGGCGATGCGTCGGCGGGCTTCGTCAGGTCGGTGGGGGGTTGGTCCATCTGTTCAGTGTGCGTGGCCATGGTGGCTTCCTCATAGTCGTTTTCCGCGGCGACCTGTCGATCGCCTTCATGAATACGACGAACCTCTGACAGGTTTTTCGACATCACCCGTCGACCGGATCTGTGAATTCCGCGTTCTGCTGGCCTACGAGGCCGGATTTGGCCTCGCATGCCCGAGTTCCGCTGTTTTCACGAGCGTCGGTGCTCTGGCCGGGGCCGGTGGGCGGGTCTACCGTCGAGGTATGAGTCGGAGCGCCGGGACCGCCAGCACGATGCCGCTGCAGGGCGTCATGAACGCAGTCATGCGGACGCTGCTCAAGGCGCCCGGTGTCTCGAAGTTCCTCGGCGAGCGCCTCCTCACGCTGTACGTGGTGGGCCGGAAGTCGGGCAAGGTCTTCGAGGTGCCCGTCGCGTACGCGAAGCACGACGGGAACCTGCTGGTCGGCTCCCCGTTCGCGTGGGGGAAGAACCTCCGCACCGGCGAACCGATCGACGTCCAACTCGCGGGCCGCCGAAGGACCGCCGACGTGCGGGTGGTCTCCGACGAGGCCGGCGTGGTCGGGCTGTACGGCGTGATCGCGGCCGACAACAAGAACTTCGCCTCGTTCAACAACATCGGCTTCACCGCCGACGGCTCCCCCGATCCCAACGACCTGCGACGGGCGTTCGACGGCGGAGCCAAGGTCTTCGTCCTCACCCCGCGCTGACAGCGCACCCGCCGAGTCATCGCGGATCGCGCCACATCGGCCACAGCGGGGGCGCGTCCGGAGCGGCGATGATCGGGGCGCCGAGATCTGCGAATCCGTTCCGCTCGTACAGGCGGCGGTTGGCCGACGAGGACGCCTCCAGGTAGCAGGGCAACCCGCGAGCGGCAGCGCGGCGCAGCCCCTCCGCGAGCATCACCGCGCCGATCCCGCCTCCGCGCCGATCCGGGAGGACCGCCATCGACGCGAGATGGATGTGCCGCTCGGCGGGCCGTACCGCGTCCGTCGCCGCCTGCACCGCCCGCATCCGGCGCGCGAGCGGGTTATCTCCGACGATGGCGTCCACCGGGCCGGACCGTGGATCCAGCCAGATCGAGACGCCCACGGCACCCGCGCTCGGTGCGAGCGCAGCGATGACGCCGCGCGTCGGCATCGCCTCGGCGATCGCTGCGGCGAACATCTGCTCGAGGACCACTTCCCGGGCGGACTCGTCGGGATGCATCCAGCAGGTGAAGGAGTCGTCCGCGAAGGCGGTCGCGCACACCCGCGCGAGGGAAGCAATGTCGTCGTCGCCGGTCGCGGCGCCGACGAGGAGCGTGTGGTCGCCGGTGCTCATCGCCGACCCGCCAGGGCACTCGGGGTCTCGCAACCGACGATGGCCGGCGCCTTCCGGACCAGTGAGTCGTCGGTCAGCGCCTCGACCATGTAGAGCGCGTAGTCGACGCGGCGCATGCGGTCGCTCGCGAGGGTCGGGGCGCCCACGTGCTCCCCCGCGATCGGGAGGCCCTGACCGGGACCTTCCTCGAGTGTGCTCGCCCGCACGAGGGTCCACGCCGCGTCACTCGCGTAGATCCGCCGTGCCGCCTCGACCTGGTCGTCGATGTCCATGATCCGTGCCGCCCGCATCACTTTCGTCACTGCGGACTGCACCAGTACCGTTCTCTTCGAGTACAGATCCGCATCGTCGTACGGCACGTGCCAGCCGCACGAGAAGATCAGCCGGGCATCGGGTTCCGCGGCGCCGAGGACGGCCCGCGCCGTCCCAGAGGAGTAGCCGCGAACTCCCCACGGCACGAGGACCGTGAGCACGCCGTCGCACCCGGCGACGGCGGTTCGGATCACTTCCGTGTCGTCGGAGTCGCCCGGTATGACCGTGATGCGGCCCGCGCGATCGGCGAGCTTGCCGACACTGCGCTCGCGGCAGACCCCGACCACCTCGTAGTCGCGACGCAGCGCCTCGTCGACCATGTAGCGGCCGAGCTTCCCCGACGCGCCCACGACGCAGACCCGTCGAATCCCTTGCTCCTTCATGACGTCTCCTTCTCGGACTATGAAACTTACGATGTAAGTACGCTAGACTTACGCGGTAAGTTTCCGCAAGACCCGAGAGGACCTTCGTGCGAAAGAACCGGCCGCCGCTGACCCGGGCGCGTGTCGTCGGCGCCGCCGTCGCGCTGGCGGACGCGACAGGTCTCGCCGCCGCCACTATGCGCGCGGTCGCCAGCGCCCTCGATGTCGAGGCGATGTCGCTGTACAACCACGTGAAGAACCGGGAGGACCTCCTCGACGGCATGATCGACGCAGTCTTCGCCGAGATCTCGCTTCCCGCGGAATCCACCACGTGGCGCCCCGCACTGCGCGAGATCGCCGAGCAGACCCGGGCCGCATTGCAGCGACATCCCTGGGCGATCGGCATGCTCGATTCGCGCACCACTCCAGGGCCCGCGACGCTGCGCCGCCACGACTTCGTCCTCGGTCTCCTGCTCGCTGCCGGCTTCTCCGCCGACACGGCGGTTCGAGCCGTCGCAGTGCTCGACAGTTACGTCTACGGCAGCGCACTCACCGAGAAGAGCCTTCCGCTCGGTGACGATCGCACGATCGCCGACGCGGCCACAGAACTCGCTTCGACGGTTTCCGAATCCGACTACCCCCACCTCGTCGAGGTTGCGCGAGTCCTGGCCGGCAGCCGGGGCGCCGATTCGTACGACGAGGAATTCGCGTTCGGGCTCACACTCCTGCTGGACGGCCTCCAACCCGATTCACCCTGACGACGGACCGGCGCTCCGACATCAGCGGCGTCGGCCGGGCGATCGGTACGCTCGGTCCGGTGTTCGCCATCCTGCGCCGCCTGATCCGCTACGCCGTGATCGCGGCCGTCCTGGCGATGGTCGCCTCGAGCGCGTGGGTGCAGTGGGAGAGCCGCTCGCGCATCCAGCAGGACGCATCCCGGCCGTGGGTGGTCGTGCTGGGCGACCGCGTGCACGACGGCGAACCCTCGGTCTATCTACGCGAGCGCCTCGACACCACACTGACGATCCTGCGGGAGAGCCGTGCCCAGCGGGTGCTCGTCTCGGGCCATGCGGCGTCGGCCAAGGGCGACGAGGTGGCCGCGATGCGGAAGTACCTCGAAGAGCGCGGCGTCGCCGCCGGCACCATCACCGACGACCGCTTCGGCGTGACGACCTACAACACCTGCGCCCGTGCCAGGACCGTGTTCGGGATCGACCAGGCAATCCTCGTGACACAGGACTTCCACCTACGCCGCGCCGTCGCGCTGTGTCACGCGCAGGGCATCGACGCCGTGGGGGTCGAAGCGGGCTCCGACGCCGGTGTCTACCTGACGGTGCGGAACTGGGTCCGCGAGGTCACACTGTCGCGCCCGAAGGCCGCTCTCGATGCCCTCCGCGATCCGGGACCCGTGTCGCGCGACCGGTGACCACCCCGTCGTAGGCGACCGTGGGTAAGCTCGCTTACAGCGACTGTAAACAAATCGGAGGTGACGTGACTTCCCCCAGGACCGGTGTGCGCCAGCAGAAGAAGGAGGCGACGCGCGCCCGCATCGCCGCGGTCGCGATGGACTTGTTCCTGGAACGGGGGTTCGAGAACGTGTCGGTGGTCGAGATCGCCGCGGGCGCCGGGGTCACGGAGAAGACGGTCTTCAACCACTTCGCCACCAAGGTCGACCTCGCCTTTCCGGAGGACCCCGACGCCGTGACGGCGCTGCTGGGTGCGCTGACGTCGCGCCCCGCCGGAGCCTCGGTCCTCGAGGCCTTCCGCGCCTTCGCCCTCGACGTCTACGAGCGGTACTTCCCGCTCGACGAACAGGGCCGACAGCGCGAGACGCAGATCGCGCGTCTCGTGGACACCAGCCCGGCGCTCCGCGCATGGAAGCGCGACATGCTCGCCCGCTACGCCGACATCGTCCGCGACCACCTGGCGGCGGAGCTCGGCGCCGAGTCGGCGGACATGCGCCCGACGGTCGTCGCGAGATCGCTCCTCGCCGTCCACGAGGCGGTGATCGACGGCTTCCGGGACGGCCTGATCGCCGGCGCCGAGGACGCCGCCACGCTCAGCCGGCGTCTGCGCGCCTCCGCCGAGCAGGCCTTCGACCTCCTCGGCGCCGGATTCCGCGACTACGCCCTCGGTCCGGCGAACCCGGCAGCCGGCGTGAGGAGCTGATCGCCGGCGAGCCCCGGTGGTGGTCCGTACGTCGCGACCGGTCTCTCGAGAGTCGTTGCCGCATCACACCTTCAGCACCATGTCGACGGTGGCCAGGATCAGGATCGTCGTGACGACAAGGGCGAGCCGATACCACCGCCGGGCCTCGCTCGCCGCGCCGGCCAGGTCGTCGCGATCCAGCGCTGCGGTGGCGCGTTTGGCAGTCCTGCCCAACCCGAGAATGCCGAGCGCCGTCACGATCGCGTACGCGACGAGCCCCAGGACGATCCACAGATCACTCATGTCGACCCACGGCTGACGCAGCACCAAGGCGACACCCGCAACCAGGACGGCGACCGTCGAGGGCCCGATGACGGCCGGGCCCAGCACGCGCATCAGCCGCAGGAGCCGCCGCACCGCGTCCGAGGTCGGTGCACGCACGACATCGGCGGCGACGACACAGATCGCCGCCCAGCACCCCACCCACACGGAACCGCCGACGACATGGAGCACCGCGAGCCAGGTATCGAGTTCGGTCATCGCCGGGCTCCTCCCGCAGCCTTGCCTTGATTACAGTGACTGAACTATAAATCTTACAGTGACTGAATACAATGCTGGATGAGCGTCCCGAGGAGGCCACCATGAGCAAGGTCGTCGTCAACCAGAGCATCACCGCCGACGGGTACGCCGCCGGACCCGATCAGACCGAGGATCGACCGTTCGGCGACGACGGCGGCGACGGCTGGGGAAGCAGGCTCCACGCCTGGATGTTCGACGACGCCGATGAGAACCGCGCCGAGATCGCGCAGGCCTCGGGAGCAACGGCACACATCATGGGCCGCAACATGTTCGGCCCGGTCCGTGGAGAGTGGGATCGGCCGTGGAACGGCTGGTGGGGCGAGGACCCGCCGTTCCACGGACCGGTCTACGTACTCACTCACCACGCGCGCGCCCCGCAGCCGATGGCCGGCGGGACGACGTACCACTTCGTCACTGACGGCCCCGCGTCCGCTCTCGCCCGCGCCCGCGACTCGGCCGGCGACGGCGACATCTGCATCCAGGGCGGCGCACAGACCATCAACCAGTTCCTCGCCGCCGGACTCGTCGACGAAATGCGACTGCATGTCGTGCCGTACACGTTGGGTGGCGGCGCCCGCCTCTTCTACGACGTTCCGCCGTTGGACCTCCGGCTGATCCACGCGCGCGCCGCGCGCTCGGTCCTCCACGTGACCTACCGCGTACACAAGCCTCAGTGACCTGCAGATGGTTCGACGACCATCTCCCCCGACCGCTTCGCTCCCTCCTGGCGCCGGCGCCGCGTCCCGCCGCTGGTGGGGCCACTGGCCGGCCGTCGTCGGCCTGGTTGCCGCAGGCATTCAGGTCGCTGGCGGCGTCGAGCCGGCCGCGGTCTCGATCACACTCGCCGTCGCGGCTTCGTGCTACCTGGCCGCAGCCGCTCTCGACCGTCCGTGGGCGGCCTGGGCGGGGATCCCCGCCGGTTCCGCGGTCGTCGTCGCGGGTGAGGTCTCAGGACTCCCCTGGTGGGCGGGGCTTTCGGCCTACGCTCTCATCCTGCTCCTGATCGGCGTCGTGCGTGACCACACCGCACGCCCCCTTGCGGAGCAGTGCCTCGCACTGCTGGTGTACGGCGGCGCCGCCGTGGTCGCGATCCTGGTCTCACCCCGGGGAGGGCTGGCTCTCGCCGGGTCCGCGCTGGCGTGCCACGCTCTCTGGGACCTTCGACACCTGCGCCGAGGGGACGTCGTTCCACGGTCCCTCGCCGAGTTCTGCATCGTGCTCGACATCCCGCTCGGCGCAGCGGCGATCGCGCTCGCCTGCACCGGCGCGGCGGCGCCGACGGCCTGAACCCGACGATCCGATCGCCCGCGCCGGCGCATCGGGATGTCCCGATCTAGACGTTGGGACGGAACTCGATGGTGTCACCCTTCATACGTACTGACCTGCTTTCGCGAGCTGGATCATGGGCCCAGCATCGCCCCTCGTCGCGAGCGGACCATGCCCGCCCTCGGTCATCGACAATGTCCACAATCACCGTATACCGCCACGTTCCGGCGACCACGTGGTCGGACACGAAGCGCAAGTGAAGCCATGCGGATACAACCCAATCGCCCGGCAGGCGCCGCGCCCTCAGTTGCCGGATGAGCTGCATACCGTAGCGTCGTGCCAACTGGTCGCCATGAGCGTCGTCGCGCAAGTCGATGTCAATGCCAGAGGGACCCGCGGTTCGGCACAAAAGGCCGATACCCCACCAGCCGGCTATGTCGTTGTTCCTGCTGCCGAAACTCGTGGCAATTCCTCGACACACGTCTTCGAGCTCACGGCGCCGAGGCATCGGGATGTCCCGACCTACACGTTGAAGCGGAACTCGACCACGTCACCGTCGGACATGACGTAGTCCTTACCCTCCATGCGGACCTTGCCGGCGGCCTTCGCGGCGGCCATGGTGCCGTTGGCGTCGAGATCGGCGAAGGAGACGATCTCGGCCTTGATGAAGCCCTTCTCGAAGTCGGTGTGGATCACACCGGCGGCCTTGGGGGCGGTGTCGCCCTTGCGGATAGTCCAGGCGCGCGACTCCTTGGGGCCGGCGGTGAGGTAGGTCTGCAGCCCCAGGGTGTGGAAGCCGGCACGGGCGAGCGAGTCGAGGCCCGGCTCGTCCTGGCCGATCGACTCCAGCATCTCGGCCTGGTCCTCGGGGTCGAGCTCCAGCAGCTCGGACTCGATCTTGGCATCGAGGAACACGGAATCGGCGGGCGCGACGGCGGCGGCCAGCTCCTCCCGGCGCGCAGCGTCGGTGAGCACGCCCTCGTCGGCGTTGAAGACGTACAGGAAGGGCTTGGCGGTCATGAGGTGCAGCTCGCGGATCGGCGTGGTGTCGAAGCCCGCGGAGAACAGCGTCTTGCCGTCCTCCAGCACGAGCTGCGCAGCCTTCGTGGCCTCGAGCGTCTCGACCAGCTCCTTGTTCTTGCGCGCGTCCTTCTCGAGCCGCGGCAGGGCCTTCTCGATGGTCTGCAAGTCGGCGAGAATCAGCTCGGTGGCGACGGTCTCGATGTCGGCGAGCGGGTCGACCTTGCCGGCCACGTGCACGACGTCCTCATCGGAGAAGACGCGCACCACCTGGCAGATCGCGTCCGCCTCGCGGATGTTGGAGAGGAACTGATTGCCCATGCCCTCGCCCTCGGACGCGCCCTTAACGATGCCGGCGATGTCGACGAAGGACACCGTGGCGGGGAGGATGCGCTCCGAGCCGAAGATCTCGGCCAGGCGGTTCAGCCGCGGGTCCGGCAGGTTCACCACGCCGACGTTCGGCTCGATGGTGGCGAACGGGTAGTTCGCCGCCTCCACCTCACTGTTGGTGAGGGCGTTGAACAGGGTGGACTTGCCGACATTGGGCAGTCCGACGATTCCGAGGGTAAGGCTCACGGGACCTCATTCTACGTGGTCGCGGATGCGCCTCCCGACGGTGCGGGAGGCGCACCGTCCGAGTCAGCGGTAGAGGCTGCCCGCGACCTTCGGGTCGTCGATGTTGGTCCTGTCGTACCAGTAGAAGCCGGTGTCGATGGCCTTGGGCAGCGACTCCCCCTTGATGGCCTTGACCGCCGCAGCGACCGTCTCGCGACCGATGCCCTCGGGATTCTGGGTGATGGCCCCGGCCATCAGCCCTGATCGGATGGCGTCGATCTGCGCGGCGCCCGAGTCGAAGCCGATGATCGTGAGATTCGTCCTGCCGCTGCGTTGCGCGGCGTTGACGATGCCTGTCGCCGCTCCCTCGTTGGTGCCGTACAGGCCGACGAGGTTCGGGTGCGCCTGCAGCATCGTGGCGGCGAGGTCCGCGGCCTTCGACGGGTCCCCGCCGTACTGGACGTCGACGATCCTGATGCCGGGGGCATTGGCCTTGATCCAATCGACGAAGCCGTCGCGCCGATCCACACCGGTCTTCGAGGTCTGGTCGTGCGCGACGACGCCGATCTCGCCGTTGCCGCCGACGAGCTGGACCATGTGCTTGGCGGCCTCGGCTGCAGCGGCCTTGTTGTCGGTCGACGCGGTCGTGACGGGGATGTCGCTGTCGACGCCCGAGTCGAAGGCGACGACTGGGATGCCGCGGTCTTTCGCCTGCTGGAGCATCGGTGCGACCGCGGCCGAATCGAGGGCGGCGATCGCGATCGCCGACGGGTTGCGGTCGAGCGCGGTCTGCAGGAGCTGCACCTGCTTCTCCACCTGCGTCTCGTTGTCGGGCCCCTCGAAGGTGATGGTCCTTCCCAGCTCGGTGGCCGATTCCTGAGCGCCCTTGTTCACCGCCTTCCAGAACTGGTGCTGGTACCCCTTGGAGATGATGGCGATCTGCCCGTCGCCACCCGAGGAGCCGTTGGAGCACGCGGTCGCGGTGGTGAGCATCGCGACTGCGGCGACGGTGACCGTCGCTGCGCGGAACATTCGCCGCACGGGGGTCGAAGCCTTAGTGAACACGGAATTCTCCTTGGATGGGGCGGGTCGGTGGGCGGAGCGGGCTGCGCGAGGGCGGTCAGGGCCGCTTGCGGACGATGTCGATGTAGACGGCGACGAGGATGACCACGCCGACCGCGATGGACTGCCACTCCTGCGGGATCGACATGATTCGCAGGCCGTTGGTGAGCACGCTCATGATGAGGATGCCGATCACCGTGCCGGTGATGGTGCCGCGGCCACCGGCGAGCGAGGTGCCTCCGATGACGACGGCGGCGATCGCCTCGAGCTCGAGCCCCTGACCGCCGGTGGGCTGCGCCGAGTTGAGCCGGGCGGCGGCGAGAACACCGGCCAGACCGACGAAGAAGCCGGAGAAGGTGTAGACGACGACCTTCCAGTTCTTGACGTTCACGCCGGAGAGCCGAGTGGCCTCCTCGTTGCTACCGATGGCGTAGGCGTAGCGACCGAGCTTCGTCTTGGCGAGCACGATGCCCGCGATGACCGCCATGAGGGCGAGGAGCACCACGCTGAGGGGGATGCGCGCTCCCGGCACCAGCGACTTGTTGGCGAGAGCACTGAAGCCCTCCACGGTGGTGAACCGGATCGGCTCGGTTCCCGAGATCACCAGCGACGCACCGATGGTCACCAGCATCATGGCGAGTGTGGCGATGAAGGGCGGTATCCCGAGATAGGCGACGACGAGTCCGTTCACGAGGCCGATGAACGCGCCGAAGAGCACGCCTCCGATCACGCCGATCCACAGTGGCAGGTTCCAGTTCACGAGGAAGACGCCGGTCATGATGCCGGAGAGGATCATCGCCGTGCCGATCGACAGATCGATGCCGCCGGTGATGATCACGATGGTGGTACCGAGCGCGAGCAGGCCGATGGTCACCGACGCGACCAGGATGCCCGTGAGATTGCCTGCGGTCAGGAAGTTCGGGCTCGCGAAGGAGAAGAAGGCCACGATCACGATGAGGCTGACGAAGGCCAGGAACTGCTGCATCTGCCCGCGCACCCACGACGTCAGTGCGAAACCTCCGCCGTCGCGACCGGGGGTGGGGGGCGCGGTGGTCGCGGTCATCACTGCACCGCCGTCTCGTGGAAGCGGGTGGCGTTCTCCATGATGGTCTCCTGTGTCGCTTCGTCGCTGTCGAGGATGGTGGCGAGCCTGCCCTCCCCCATCACCGCGATGCGGTGGGAAAGGCGCAGGACTTCGGGCAGGTCACTGGAGATCACCATGATCGCCTTGCCGGAAGCCGCCAATTGTTCGAGGAGCCGGTAGATCTCGTCCTTGGCTCCGATGTCGATGCCGCGCGTCGGCTCGTCCACGATGAGGATGTCGCAGTCGCGGGCGAGCCATTTGCCGATGATGACCTTCTGCTGGTTGCCGCCCGAGAGGTTGCGGACCGCCTGCCGGATCGATGGCGTCTTGATCCGGAGCCGCGAGACCATATCGGTTGCGAGCCTGCTGAGCTCGCCGTCACGGATCACACCGAACCGCGAGTACCGGTCGAGGGAGGACAGCGCGATGTTGTCGCGGACCGTCTGCTCGACGACGGCCCCGAACCGCTTGCGGTCCTCGGAGAGGTATCCGATACCGAGGGCGGCCGCGGTCGCCGGCGAGTCGATCGTGCGCGCGGCCCCGTTCACCTCGATGCGTCCCGACGTGATGGCGTCGGCACCGACGATCGCCCTGGCCAGCTCGGTGCGACCGGCGCCCATCAACCCGGCGAAGCCGAGGATCTCGCCGCGGTGCAGTTCGAACGAGATGTCGCGCAGGGGATGCTTGCTGCTCAGCCCGTCGACCCTGAGCACTACCTCGCCGGGCGTCTCCGGCACCGTCGGGCGCTGTTCGTCGACGACCTCGCGACCGACCATCATCTCGATGATCTCGCGCATCGGCGTCGTCGCCGTCGGCCGCTGGCCCACGTACGTGCCGTCGCGCAGGACGACGATGCGGTCGGAGATGCGGGGCAGCTCGTCCATGCGGTGCGAGATGTAGACGACGCCGGTCTCATCGGTGACGAAGCGGCCGATCAGCTCGAACAGGGTCTGCACCTCGGCATCATTGAGCGCAGCGGTCGGCTCGTCGAGGATGAGCAGTCGCGCGTTCTCCGAGAGAGCACGAGCGATCTCGACCATCTGCTGCTTGCCCACCGTCAGGTCCCGGACACGCGCTTCGGGGTCGATCACCATGCCGAGCCGTTCGAGGAGGGCTGCGGTGTCGCGTACGGCACCGCGGCCGTCGACGATGCCCAAGCGGGTGCGCTCGTGGCCCAGGGTGATGTTCTGGGCGACCGTGAGATCCGGAACCAGGCCCAACTCCTGGTGGATGATGCTCACACCCAGAGACTGCGCCTGCGCGGGCGAGGTCAATTGCACCGGGGACCCGGCGATCTCGATGGTCCCCTCGTCCGGCGACTCGACGCCGCTGAGCAGCTTCATGAGGGTGGATTTGCCCGCGCCGTTCTCGCCGACGAGCGCGATCCGCTCGCCCGGATACACCTCGAGGTCGACGTGGTCGAGCGCGACGACCCCGGGAAAGCGTTTGGTGACGCCGCTCATGCGGATCAGCGGTGTACGGCCGGCGGCCGACGCGTGCGGCTCCCGAGAAGTCGAGTCGGTACTCATGAGCTCACCACCCGATCCGGCGCCGACACAGCGACGACCATGGCCCTTCGGTCAGGGCGAACAATCGGCCGCCCTGTGTTCTACATCACAGTAGACATCGGATGTTTGTATGTCAATAGCTGAGATTCTGTCGAAAAACGCGAGAGGTTCGACGTATAGAGCGAACACACATCAGATGTTCTACCGATAGCGACCACGGCGGCAGCCATTCCTCCCGTCGATCGTCCCCCTGAGCCAACGCGACGGATTCCACGACGTCCGGGGCACTCGGATGAAACGATGATCCCTGCGAACCACCACCGTGGCGTAGACATCCCAGGAGGCCTCGTGTCAGCTCCCACCGCTCCGTCGACCACGGAGACCGACGGCGACATCACCTACGTCCGAACGGACCCGGACCTGCCGCCCGTCGCGGTCATCGACCGCAGCCCCATCACCACCAAACACAAGGTGATCTTCGGCGTGATCGCGCTCGTCGGCGCCGTCGCGTGGGCGATGATCGCCCTCGCCCGCGGCGAATCGGTGAACGCGGTGTGGTTCGTGCTCGCCGCGGTCTGCACCTACGTCGTCGGCTACCGCTTCTACGCGCGCCTGATCGAACTCAAGGTGGTACGCCCCCGCGACGACCACGCCACCCCGGCGGAGGTCCTGGAGAACGGCACCGACTACCTCCCCACCGACCGGCGCGTGCTGTTCGGCCACCACTTCGCCGCGATCGCCGGCGCCGGTCCGCTCGTGGGCCCCGTGCTCGCGGCGCAGATGGGCTACCTGCCCGGCACGATCTGGATCATCGTCGGTGCCCTGGTCGCCGGCTGCGTCCAGGACTACCTCGTGCTGTGGGTCGCGACCCGCCGCCGCGGACGCTCGCTGGGCCAGATGATCCGCGACGAGCTCGGCCCCGTCGGCGGCGCCGCCGCCATCATCGGCATCGCCGCCATCATGACCATCCTCATCGCCGTGCTCGCACTCGTAGTGGTGCAGGCACTGGGCCACAGCCCGTGGGGCGTCTTCTCCATCGCCGCGACGATCCCCATCGCCCTGTTCATGGGCGTCTACCTGCGCTTCCTCCGCCCCGGCCGGGTCTCCGAGGTCTCGCTCATCGGCTGTGTACTGCTCCTCGCGGCGGTGATCGGCGGGCGCTACGTGGGCGAGAGCAGCTGGGGCAAGGACCTGTTCACCCTCACGCCGGTCCAGCTCAGCTGGGCGATCATCATCTACGGCTTCGCCGCCTCCGTGCTCCCCGTGTGGCTACTGCTCGCGCCGCGCGACTACCTCTCGACCTTCATGAAGGTCGGCACCATCGTGCTGCTGGCCGTGGGCATCCTCATCGCCCGCCCGCTCATGGAGGCACCCGCCGTCTCGGACTTCGCGACCCGCGGTGACGGCCCCGTCTTCGCCGGTTCGCTGTTCCCGTTCCTCTTCATCACCATCGCGTGCGGCGCCCTCTCCGGCTTCCACTCCCTGGTCAGCTCCGGCACCACGCCGAAGCTGCTGGAGAAGGAGGGCCAGATGCGGCTGATCGGCTACGGCGGCATGCTCACCGAGTCCTTCGTCGCGATCATGGCGCTGATCACCGCGTCGATCATCAACCAGCACTTCTACTTCGCCATGAACGCGCCGATCGCCAAGACCGGCGGCACCGCGGAGACCGCGGCCACGTACGTCAACTCGCTGGGCCTGAGCGGCGATCCGGTCACCGGGCAGCAACTGTCGCAGGCGGCGAAGGACGTCGGCGAGGAGTCGATCGTCTCCCGCACGGGCGGTGCCCCGACGCTCGCCTTCGGCATGTCCGAGGTACTGCATCAGGTCTTCGGCGGCTCGTCGATGAAGTCGTTCTGGTACCACTTCGCGATCATGTTCGAGGCGCTGTTCATCCTCACCACCGTCGACGCCGGCACCCGCGTCGCCCGGTTCCTCGTCTCGGACGCGCTGAGCAACCTGGGCGGCCCGTTCCAGCGGCTCAAGGATCCGAGCTGGCGCGTGGGAGCGTGGGTCGCGTCGCTGCTCGTCGTCGCGGCCTGGGGCAGCATCCTGCTCATGGGCGTGACCGACCCGCTGGGCGGCATCAACACGCTCTTCCCGCTGTTCGGCATCGCCAATCAGCTGCTCGCCGCGATGGCGCTCACCGTGGTCGTCGTGGTGGTGGTCAAGAAGGGCTACTACAAGTGGGTCTGGATACCCGCGATCCCGCTGGTCTGGGACCTCATCATCACGATGACCGCGTCGTGGCAGAAGATCTTCAGTTCCGATCCCGCCGTGGGCTACTGGAAGCAGCACAGCAACTTCAAGGCGGCCGCCGAGGCCGGGAAGTCGTCCTTCGGCTCGGCGAAGACGCCCGAGGCCATCGACGCCGTGGTCCGCAACACCTTCATCCAGGGCACACTGTCGATCGTCTTCGCGATCATGGTGCTCATCGTGGTGATCATGGGTGCGTGGACCATTTACCGCACGGTGACCGGCAACGGCCGCCCGCTCACCGAGGAGGAACCGGTACCGAGCAAACTGTTCGCGCCGAGCGGCCTCATCCCCACGCCGGCGGAGAGGAAGGTGCAGGAGCAATGGGACGCACTGGGCGTGACCCGATCATCCGGGCACTGAAGGCGATCCGCTGGTACGTGGGCTCGGTGATGGGCGACAACCACTACCAGCGGTACGTCGAGCACCGTCGCGCGACGCATCCGGGCGAGCCCGTGATGACCGAGCGCGAGTACTGGAAGGCCCGGCATGACGGCGCGACGGTCCAGGCCCGCTGCTGCTGAGCCGCGCCGCACGGTGGTGTCCGAAAGCCGCTAGCGCTCGCCGCCCGGCGATGCGAGAGTCGATGGCGTGACCACCAGCTCACCCCACCTCGACTTCGACCGGTGCTACCGGGCGATCGCCGGGCGCGATCCCAGATTCGACGGCCAGTTCTACACGGCCGTCGCCACCACCGGGATCTACTGCCGCCCGTCGTGCCCGGCGACCACACCCAAGGCGCAGAACGTGAGCTTCCACCTCACGGCCGCCGCGGCACAGGCCGCCGGGTACCGGGCGTGCCGGCGCTGCCTGCCCGACGCCGTGCCCGGCTCGCCCCGGTGGAACCTCGAGTCCGACCTCGCCGCGCGCGCCATGCGCCTCATCGCCGACGGGGTGGTCGACCGGACCGGCGTGACGGGCCTCGCCGAGCGCCTGGGGTACAGCTCGCGGCAGCTGACCAGGGTCCTCACCGCGGAGCTCGGAGCGGGGCCGCTGGCCCTCGCGCGGGCGCACCGCGCCACCACCGCGCGGATCCTCATCACCGGCACGTCACTGCCCTTCTCCGACATCGCCTTCGCCGCGGGCTTCACCTCGATCCGCCAGTTCAACGACACGATCCGCGAGGTCTTCGCGCGGACCCCGTCGGAGCTGCGGGCGCAGCGCGGCCCCGAACCGGCGGGGCCGTCGACCGGGGAGCTGAGCCTGCGCCTCGCGCTCCGCGGACCGTACGCCACCGGCTGGGTGCGGTGGTTCCTCGCCGCGCACGCCGTCGCCGGCCTCGAGCACGCCGACGGCGACCGCTACGCCCGCGTCCTGAGCCTGCCGGGCGGGAACGGGATCGCCACCGTCGACCTGGGATCCGCGGGAGACGGGTACGTCCGTGCCAACCTCTCGCTCGCCGCGATGAGCGACCTGTCGACCGCGGTGACCCGGCTGCGGCACCTGCTGGACCTGGACGCCGATCCGGCCGCGGTGGACGAAGCGCTCGCCGCCGATCCCCAGCTCGCCCCGCTGGTGGCGGCGACACCCGGCATCCGGTTGTTCGGCTGCGTCGACCCCGCGGAGCTGCTGCTGCGCACCATGATCGGGCAGCAGATATCCATCGCCGCCGCAGCCACCCACCAGGCGCGGCTCGTCGCGGCGCTCGGCGCGGAGATCGACGACCCGTCGGGCCGGCTCACGCGGGCCTTCCCCACCCCGGCCGCGGTCGCGGAACGCGGGGGCGAGGTCCTCACCGGCCCGCGGACCCGGATCGCCGCGATCCTCGGGGCCGCGGCCGACCTCGCCGAGGGCCGGCTCGTACTGCACGCGGGCATGACCCGGGAGGAGGCCCGCGCGGAACTGCTCCGGCTCAAGGGTGTCGGGCCGTGGACCGCCGACTACGTGGCGATGCGCCTGCTCGCCGACCCCGATACCCTGCTCGCCTCCGACCTCGTCGTCGCGAAGGGCGCGGAGAACCTCGGGCTCGACATCGCGGCCGACCGCTGGAGCCCGTGGGGCAGCTACGTCTCCCTGCACCTGTGGAACCACTCCCTCACCACCGACCGGAGGATCGCCCCGTGACCGCCCAGTACTCCACCCTCGCCACGCCCACCGGGCCGTTCACCGCCGTCGTCGACGACGACGGTGCCGTGCTCGCCTCCGGGTGGACCGCGGATCTCGGCGATCTCCTCCCCGTCATCCACAGCGCATTGCGGCCCACCGCCGTCGAGGAACGGGCCGAGCTCGGCGCCGTCACCCGCGCCGTCGCGGACTTCCACGCCGGCGAGGTCACCGCGATCGACGACATCGTCGTGCGCCAGCGCTCCGGCGCGTTCGTCGAGCATGCCTGGGACGTGCTGCGCACCGTCGAACCGGGAAGACCCGTGACGTACACGGAGTACGCCGACCTGTCCGGGCGGCCCGCGGCCGTCCGGGCGGCGGCGATGGCCTGCGCCCGCAACGCGGCAGCGCTGTTCGTGCCCTGCCACCGCGTGCTGCGGCTGGACGGCTCGCTCGGCGGATTCCGGTGGGGACTCGCCGTGAAGGAGTGGCTGTTGACGCACGAGGCACATACGATCGCGACGTGAGCGAAGAGACGACGAACCCGCCGCCGGGCAAGAAGACCCGCAGCGAGGTCTACGGCGAGGCCGGCCGCTGGCTGGCCACCTGGAGCTGGCGGACGGTCGCGGTCGCGGCGTTGCTGTTCGTGCTCAGCTGGGTGATCGGCGAATTCTGGTCGATCCTGCTTCCCGTGCTCCTGGCGATCCTGCTGTGCACGGTGCTGTGGCCGCCCGTGCGCTGGCTGCGGAGCAAGGGCCTACCGCCCGCGCTCGCGACCGCGCTCGTGCTGCTGTTCTCCCTGGGCCTCCTCGGCGGGATCATCGGCGCCATCGCCCCGTCCATCGGCGGGCAGTCCAAGGAGATCGCCGACCGCGCCGTCGAGGGCGTCGGCAAGGTGCAGAAGTGGGCGCAGGGGCCGCCGCTGAACCTGCAGGACGAGCAGATCAGCAAGTTCGTCACGTCGATCACCAAGAAGCTGCAGGAGAGCGCCGAGACCATCGCGACGGGCGTCTTCACCGGCGTCAGCGCCGCGGGCTCCTTCGTGGTGGCGATCGTCATGGTCGCGATGCTGACCTTCTTTTTCCTCAAGGACGGCGACAAGTTCATGCCGTGGCTCAAGCGGCATTCGGGCACGCCGGTCTCGGAGCACTTCGCCGAACTGCTCAGCCGCATCTGGGCCACGCTGGGCGGCTTCATCCGCACCCAGGCGGTCGTCAGCTTCATCGACGCCCTCTTCATCGGCCTCGGCCTGGTGATCCTGCAGGTCCCCCTCGCGGGCGCCCTGGCCGTGATCACCTTCCTGGGCGGCTTCATCCCGATCGTCGGTGCGTTCGTCGCCGGCGCACTGGCGGTGATCGTGGCGCTGGTGACCAACGGCTTCGGCACGGCGCTGGCGGTGCTCGCGGTGGTCATCGCGGTGCAGCAGCTCGAGGGCAACGTGCTCTCGCCGATCCTGCAGTCGCGCTCCATGCAGCTGCACCCCGCGATCGTGCTGCTCGCCATCGCCTTCGGCGGCACCCAGTTCGGCATCATCGGCGCCTTCCTCGCCGTGCCCGTCGCCGCCGCGATCGCGGTGCTGTTCCGGTACCTCGGAGAGCTGGTCGACGAGCAGACCGGCGAGACCCCGCCGCCCGAGGAGGAGCCGAAGCCCAGCTTCTGGGACAAGTTCCGGCGCAAGCCCGCGGCACCGGCCGCGCAGTCCGACGCGGCGGCGGACGCCGGGCCCGCGAAGGACGCCCCGGCCGGCACGGCCTGAAACTTGTCAGTGGGGGCGGCCATGCTGAAGGCATGGACCTCTCGCATCTGATCGTCGCGCTCCTGGCGCTGCTGGTCGGCGTCGCCGTGGGGATCATCCTGGCCCGGTCGCTCCCCGCGCCGGCCTTCCGGTCCGACGGTGCCGTCCCCGCCCCCGATGCGGTGGCCGGACCCGTGAACGCGCTGCTCGCGCCGCTGCGGCAGACCCTCGACTCGCTCGGCCACGAGTTCGCCGTCGCGGAACGCAGCCGGGTCGCCGCCTTCGCCGGGCTGCGGGAGCAGATCGGCACCGTCGCGCGCACGAGCGAGGCGCTGCGCGCGGAGACCGCCACGCTCCGGTCGGCGATGAAGTCGTCGACGGTGCGTGGCCGCTGGGGCGAGCTGCAGCTCGAGCGCGTGGTGGAGCTGGCGGGGCTGAGTCGGCACTGCGACTTCTCCACGCAGGTGGGCGGCGCGGTCGGTGACGCACGGGTGCGGCCGGACGTCGTGGTGCACATGGCGGGCGGTCGCGATCTGGCCGTCGACGCGAAGGTCCCGCTCGACGCCTACCTGCAGTTGCTCGAAGCGCCGCCCGCCGAGCACGCGGCCCTGCTCTCCGACCACGCGCGGCGGTTCCGCTCCCACGTCGTGCAGTTGGCGGGCAAGCGGTACTGGGAGGCCGTCGGCTCGCCGGAGCTGGTGGTCATGTTCGTGCCCGCCGAGGCCTTCCTCGACGCCGCGCTGCAGGCCGATCCGGAGCTGCTCGAGTTCGCACTGAACCGGAATGTGGTGCTCGCCACACCGACCACGCTCGTCGCCATGCTGCGGGCCGTCGCGCTGAGCTGGCGGCAGCACGCCCCCGGCGAGGACGCCGCCCGGATCCAGGCGCTCGGCCGCGAACTGAACGAACGATTCGACGTTCTGAACAGTCACTTCTCCTCACTGGGTACGGCCCTGGGTCGGACCGTCGAGGCCTTCAACGCCACCGTCGGCTCGTACAACTCCCGCGTCGGCGTCACGGCCCGCCGCCTGGCCGACCTCGACTCCCTGCCGGACGGTTCCCGCGAGGATCCACTGGAGCTCGATCGCGCGCCGCGAGCCGTCCCCACGGCGGCAGATTCTCGGTTCTCACAGCCTTAACCGGTACGGTTCACCTGTGTCGAAGTTCCAACCGTCCCGCTCCCAGGTACCGGTCGACGAGCGTTCCGTGCTCGCGACGGTCCCCGGTCTGCCGTGGTGGGGCGCCGTCCTGACCATGCTGGTCTTCACCGCGGCGGGCGCCCTCGCGTCGGGCGAGTTCGCCGGCGCGAACGCCGGCGTGCTCGCGATGTCGGTGGGCGCGGTCGTCGCCGTGCTCGCCGTGCGCAACCGTGCGCTGTTCACCGCGATGGTGCAGCCCCCGCTCATCATCGCCACCGCGATCCCGCTGTACCGCTGGTTCTCCCTCCCCAGCCCGCGCAAGACCAGCCAGATCCTCACCGACGTGCTGTTCCCGATGATCTCGCTGTTCCCGTGGATGTTCTGGACCACCGTGGCCGTGCTGGTCATCGGCGGCGTGCGCCTGCTGCAGTACCGCGCGCTCACCGCGAACGCCCGCAGCGCGCAGCGCAGCAGCGCGGCGTCGGGTGCGAAGACGTCCGCGTCCAAGACGGCCGTCAAGGCGGGTGCGGCGAAGCCCGGCACCGCGAAGCCCGCGGCCGCGGCGGCCGCCGCGACGACGGGAGACACGACGAGTTCCGCCGCGACGAAGAAGCCCGCCGAGTCCGCCGGGCTCCCGATCGGCGATCGGATCCGCGCCGCGTTCGCCCGCCTGCGGCCTGCGCCCGCCGCCGGCGCGGTCGGGGCCGCCGCCCTCGTCGGTGACGGCGGCGGCCGCTCCGAGCGGCACCAGAGCCGCGCGACCGCGCACCGGTCCAGCCGGGCCGTCCGAGATCGCGCCGACCGGGATCGCGCCGACCGCCGCGAGCCGGCCTCCGCCGAGGCGGATGCCGCGGTCCGCGGCCGCAGCTCGGCGGCGCGCCGCGAGGATCCTCGTCGCGAGCTCCGCCGCAGCGAGGTTCGGCGCGACGAGCAGCGCCGGGACTCGGCAGCGCGCCTCGCGCGCACTCGCGAGGAGATCGCCGCGCGCGACGCCGGCGCCCCCGCCACCCAGATCAACCGCGTGGTCCGGCCCGACTCCGGGCAGATCCCGCGGCCCCCGATGCCCCGCCGCGGCCCCGCCGACGACGGTCGCGCGATGCCGCGCGGTGCCCGGCCCCGCCCCGCCGTCGCGCAGGGCGACCGGCCCCGCCCCGGGATCCACGACTCGCGGGAGCTGCGCCACGACGAGGAGCGGCGCCGGATCGGCGAGCCCCAGCCCCGGTGGCGCACCCCGCGCGCCCCGGAGGGCCGGCCGGAATCCCCCGCCGCACGGGCGGCGGCCCCCGCGGATTCGCGCGACTACCGGCGCGAGGCCCACGACATCGACCGCGCCCGCGGCGTGGCCCCGTCGGCACCCCGCGCCGCGCGGGAGCGCTCGCAGATTCCCCGCGACGACTTCGCCTCGCTCCCCCGCATCTCCGGCAGCCGCGCGGCCCAGCCCGATCTGCCCAGCCTGACCGGCGACGAGCGGCCCTCGCGACGGGGCGAGGCACCGTCGAACCCGGGGCGCTACGAGCACTACCGCCCCCCGCGCTACCGGCCGCAGAGCGAGGACACGGCGGTGGAGACCAACTTCCGCGACGACTTCGCAGAGCCCGCCGACGGGCCCCGGCAGATCCGCCGGCACCGCTACAAGGACTGAGTCAGTAGCGGCGGTAGCCGCGGTCCTCGGGCCGTTCCGCCACGGGCGCCTGCGCCTGCGGCGCGCCCTCGTACCGCGCCAGCCGGGCGTGGAGATCGCGGAGGGTCGCCTCGACGTCGTCGAGGAAGGAATCGACCTGATCCTCGTTGTAGCCCCGCTTCCCGATGGGCGGCTTGGCGAAGGCGACGTTCCGCACGTCGTCGGGCGTCAGATACCTCATACACGGCACCGTATCGCAGATACGGTGCCGTGCTACTCGGTCAGTACTCGGTCAGGCCTTGGCGCGGGGACGCAGTTCGCGCGGGAGGGCGAAGACCAGCGTCTCGTTCGCGGTGGTGACGGGCTTGACGTCGTGGAAGCCCTCGCCGTCGAGGTACTCGACGACGCCCTTGACCAGGATCTCGGGCACCGAGGCGCCGGAGGTGATGCCGACCGTCTCCACACCGTCGAGCCACGCGGGATCGATCTCGCGGGCGAAGTCGATGAGGTGCGCGGCGCGGGCGCCTGCCTGCAGCGCGACCTCGACCAGGCGCACCGAGTTGGACGAGTTCCGCGAGCCCACGACGATCACCAGATCGCACTCCGGGGCCATCGCCTTCACCGCGACCTGCCGGTTCTGGGTGGCGTAGCAGATGTCGTCGCTGGGCGGGTCCTGCAGCTTGGGGAACTTCTCGCGGAGGCGGCGCACCGTCTCCATCGTCTCGTCGACCGAGAGGGTGGTCTGCGAGAGCCAGACCAGCTTGTCCTCGTCGCGGACCGTGACGTTGTCGACCGCGTCGGGCCCGTCGACCAGCTGGACGTGCTGCGGAGCCTCGCCGGCGGTGCCCTCGACCTCCTCGTGGCCCTCGTGGCCGATGAGCAGGATGTCGAAATCGTCGCGGGCGAAGCGCTTGGCCTCCTGGTGCACCTTGGTGACCAGTGGGCACGTCGCGTCGATGGTGCGGAGGCTGCGCTGCGCCGCGCCCTCGTGCACCGCGGGCGAGACGCCGTGCGCGGAGAAGACCAGGAGCGAGCCCTCGGGCACCTCGTCGGTCTCGTCGACGAAGATCACGCCCTTGTCCTGCAGCGTCTCGACGACGTGCCGGTTGTGCACGATCTCCTTGCGCACGTACACGGGGGCGCCGTGCTTCTCGAGGGCCTTCTCGACCGTTTCCACAGCACGGTCGACGCCCGCGCAGTAGCCACGCGGCTCGGCCAGCAGGACGCGCTTGCCAGAACTCATGCCTCCAGGCTACGGCACCTGGCGGTGTGCCGGTGGCCGCGATGAGGCACCCTGGACACATGAGCCGTTTACCGTTCGTGGTCCGCGTCGCCGTCGGGGCCGTCGCCCTCGCCGCCGAGAAGGGCCAGGAGATCGTCGGGGGCGCCGTGAACGCCCCGCTCACGCTGGGCAGCAAGTCCGCGCAGGCCTTCATCCACGTCCAGCAGGACCTGGCCGACCTCGCGGTGCGCGGCGACCGCGCGATCGAGTCCGTCTTCCCCGCCAAGGAGGAGGAGCAGGCCGCGTGGGCGACCTTCGACGACGACGAGGACGTCGACGTCGACCTGCCCGCGCCGCGGCCCGCGTACGGCGACGTCCGGCCCGCCACCGAGCCCGCCCCGGGCAAGGCCGACGGTGCGCAGGGCGACGGTGCCGCGCCGTCCGCCGTCGCCACCGCGGAGGACGCCGCCGACCAGGCCCCGTCGGGCGCGGGCCGATACGCGCTCTACAGCTCCCCCGCCCCGGCGCCGACGGGCGCGACCACCACCGCGGAGGCGCCCGACGACCTGCCCGCCGTGGCGCGCCGCATCGACTACCCCGAGCTCACCCTCGCGCAGCTGCGCGGGCGGCTGCCCGGCCTGACCACACCCGAGGTGGAGTCGCTCGTCGAGTTCGAGCGCGATCACAAGGCGCGGCCGCCGTTCCTCACGATGCTCGAGAACCGCATCACGCGGTGACCGGACCGGCTTCGACCAGCGCGCCCGGCGGCGCGGGCGGCCCGTCGAGCGCGGAGCACCCCTGGCCGGTGCGCGTGGTCTCCATGAAGATCGCGCAGTGGATCGACCGCCTCGGCGAGGTATGGGTCGAGGGGCAGATCACCCAGCTCAACCGCCGGGGCGGGGGCACGGCGTTCCTCACACTGCGCGACCCGTCGGCGAACGTGTCGGTGCAGGTCACGTGCCTGCCCGCCGTGCTCGACCGTTCCGAGGTGCCGCTGAACGAGGGCACGCAGGTGATCGTCCGCGGCAAGTTCACGTACTGGACCGGGCGCGGCAGCCTGTCGCTGCGGATCACCGAGATCCGCGCCGTCGGCGTCGGCGAGCTGCTCGCCCGCATCGAGCGGCTGCGGCAGCTGCTGCACGCCGAGGGCCTGTTCGACCCGCGGCTCAAGCGGCCCCTGCCCTTCCTGCCGCGCACCGTCGGCCTGGTGACCGCGCGGGCCAGCGCCGCCGAGCGCGACGTGCGGTCCATCGCCGAGGGCCGCTGGCCCGACGTGCGGATCCGCGCCGAGTACGCGACGGTGCAGGGCCCGACCGCCGTCCCCCAGCTGGTGGCGGCCCTCCGAGCCCTGGACGCCGACCCCGAGGTCGACGTGATCATCATGGCCCGCGGCGGAGGCAGCGTGGAGGACCTGCTGCCCTTCTCCGACGAGACGCTGTGCCGCGCCGTGCACGCCGCCCGCACCCCGATCGTCTCCGCGATCGGCCACGAGCCCGACAACCCGCTCTGCGACTTCGCCGCGGACGTCCGCGCCGCGACGCCGACGGACGCCGCCAAGCGCGTGGTGCCCGACGTGGTCGCCGAGCTGCAGCGGATCGCCGAGCTGCGGCAGCGCGCCGCCGCGGCGCTGCGCGGGTGGGTCGATCGCGAGGCGCACACCCTCGAGTCGCTGCGCTCGCGGCCGGTGTTCGCGCACCCGCTGCGGCTCGTGGACGACCGCGCCGCCGACGTCGAGCGGCTGCTGCGCGACGTGCGACGGGACGTGCGGCGCACCGTCGAACGGGAGACGGACCGGACGACGCACCTGGCCGCGCGGCTGACGTCGCTCGGCCCCGCCGCGACGATGGCGCGCGGCTACGCCGTGGTCCAGAAGGTGACGCCGGACGGCGAGAACCCCGTCGTCCGCGGCATCGACGAACTCGCGCCCGGCTCGCAACTGCGGGTCAGGCTGCCCGATGGTGCCGCTTCCGCCGCGGTGATGGGCGTGACGAAGATCTCCGTACGAACCGAGGATGGGCGATGACCGACGAGACACCGGTGGCCGAGCTGGGCTACGAGCAGGCCCGCGACGAGCTCGCGGTGGTGGTCAAGCTGCTGGAACAGGGCGGGATCGACCTGGACGAGTCGCTGAACCTGTGGGAGCGCGGTGAGGCGCTCGCCAAGCGCTGCGAGGAGCACCTCGCGGGCGCGCGGGAGCGGATCGAGAAGGCGATCGCCGCCGAGGAGTGACCCCGGCCATCCGCCCTACTTCGGCGCGGGCGCCCCGGACCGGGGCAGCGGCTGCTGGGACTGCACCGCGGCCGCCAGCTCGGTGAACCGCGGCACGGTGCCACCGCCGAAGACGACGAGCACGGCACCGTCGACCTGGAGGACCCACGCGCTGCGGTTCTTGTCGTTCGGGCCGTAGACGTCCCAGGTCCGCCCCTCGACGGGGACCGTGCCGGAGGGCTTGGCCTTGGTGCCGTAGACGGACTCGAGCACCACGTCGACGGGCGAGCCGGACTGCGAGAGCTGCAGCGAGTTCTTCTCGGGCGTCACGTAATTGACGGAGAAGACCTTGCCGCCGACGACGTCGTCGTCGCGGGTGGCCGTGGCCTTCCAGCCCGCCGGCACCCCGTCGACCACGTCCGCGCCGCCCGGAATCCGCACCGGGAAGCCGAGCGTGTCCGCGGACACCTGGTAGACGCCCTTGGGGTTGATCGCCTCCACGGTCTCGTCCTTCGGGTCGGCGCCGAAGCCGAGCTTGAAGTTGCCCGACGCGAACAGGACGATCAGGCACAGCGCGATCAGCGGGACCATCGTGAACACCATGTCGCGACGGTTCTGCAGGATCCGGGGTTTGTCAGCCACGACGTCCAGTATCCCGGGCGCGACGGCCGGCGGTGGAGGCGGGCATGGTCCGGCCGCGCGTCTCGGCGCCCCGGCCCGACCGGCCCCGTCGCCGAACGGTAGGGCATGGAAGAATCGAGCGAGGCCCGCCGCGCCCACCCGCGCGCATCGAGATCCGGAGGAATCCATGTCCGATACCCACGCTGAGAAGAACCCCATCGCGCCGGACCGGAACCTGGCCATGGAGCTGGTCCGCGTGACCGAGGCCGGCGCGCTCGCCGCGGGCCGCTGGGTGGGGCGCGGCCAGAAGGAGTCGGGCGACGGCGCGGCGGTGGACGCGATGCGCCAGCTGGTCTCGACGGTGTCGATGAGCGGCGTGGTCGTGATCGGCGAGGGCGAGAAGGACGAGGCGCCCATGCTCTACAACGGCGAAGAGGTGGGCAACGGCTTCGGCCCGTCGACCGACGTCGCCGTGGACCCCGTCGACGGCACGACCCTGATGGCCAAGGGCATGCCGGGCTCGATCGCGGTGCTCGCGGTCGCCGAGCGCGGCGCCATGTACGACCCCTCGGCCGTGTTCTACATGAACAAGATCGCCGTGGGCCCCGAGGCCGCCGGCGTCATCGACATCCAGGCGCCCATCGCCGACAACATCGCCAAGGTCGCCAAGGCCAAGGGCATCAAGGTCACCGATGTGACGCTGACGGTGCTCGACCGCCCCCGGCACGAGCAGCTCATCGCCGACATCCGCGCGACCGGCGCGATCGTGCGCCTCATCTCCGACGGTGACGTGGCCGGCGCCATCGCCGCCGCCCGCCCCGAGGCCAAGACCGACATCCTCGTCGGCATCGGCGGCACCCCCGAGGGGATCATCGCCGCGGCCGCGCTGCGCTGCATGGGCGGCGAGCTGCAGGGCACCCTGGCGCCGACGTCGGACGAGGAGAAGCACCGCCTCGCCGACCTGGGCATCGACCCGAACCAGGTGCTCGGCACCACCGACCTGGTGCGCGGCGACCACGTCTACTTCGCAGCGACCGGCGTGACCGACGGCGACCTGCTGCGCGGCGTGAAGTACCGCGCCGACGGCGCGACCACGCAGTCGATCGTGATGCGCAGCAAGTCGGGCACGGTCCGCACCGTCGACGCGACGCACCGCCTGACCAAGCTGAAGACGTACGCGCAGATCTTCGACTGAGAGTGATCTTCTCCTCGGGCCCTGGGAATGATCCCGGGGCCCGAGTACTTTTCTAAGGTATGGCTAACAACGCTGATACCCCGGAGACCGAGTACCGCATCGAGCACGACACCATGGGCGAGGTCCGGGTGCCGGTGAACGCGCTGTGGCGGGCGCAGACGCAGCGCGCGGTGGAGAACTTCCCGATCAGCTTCCGCCCGCTGGAGCGCGCGCAGATCCGCGCCATGGGGCTGCTGAAGGCGGCTGCGGCGCAGGTGAACCAGGACCTCGGGCTGCTGGCGCCGGAGAAGGCCGCCGCCATCGTCGCCGCCGCGCAGGAGATCGCCGACGGGCTGCACGACGACCAGTTCCCCATCGACGTCTTCCAGACCGGCTCGGGTACCAGCTCGAACATGAACGCCAACGAGGTGATCGCCTCCCTCGCCGGCCGCGCCGGCGTGCAGGTGCACCCGAACGACGATGTGAACATGTCGCAGTCGTCGAACGACACGTTCCCGACGGCGACGCACGTCGCGGCCACCGAGGCCGCCGTGACCACCCTGATCCCCGCGCTGGAGCACCTGCAGGCGGCGCTGGCGGCGAAGGCCGTTTCCTGGCGCGAGGTGGTCAAGTCCGGCCGCACGCACCTCATGGACGCGGTGCCCGTGACGCTGGGCCAGGAGTTCGGCGGCTACGCCCGGCAGGTCGAGGCCGGCGTCGAGCGGGTCCGCGCCACGCTCCCCCGCGTCGGCGAGGTCCCGATCGGCGGCACCGCCGTGGGCACGGGGCTCAACGCGCCGGAGCGCTTCGGCTCGCTCGTCGTGGCCGAGCTGGTGCGCCTCACGGGTGTGGAGGACATCCGCCTGGCGAAGGACAACTTCGAGGCGCAGGCGGCGCGCGACGGGCTCGTGGAGCTGTCGGGCGCGCTGCGCACGATCGCCGTCTCGCTCACCAAGATCGCCAACGACGTGCGCTGGATGGGCTCCGGCCCGCTCACCGGCCTCGGCGAGATCGCGCTGCCCGACCTGCAGCCCGGCAGTTCGATCATGCCCGGCAAGGTCAATCCTGTCCTCCCCGAGGCGGTGACGCAGGTGGCCGCGCAGGTGATCGGCAACGACGCCGCGGTCGCGTGGGGCGGCGGCAACGGCGCCTTCGAGCTCAACGTCTACATCCCGATGATGGCCCGCAACGTGCTCGAGTCGATCGCGCTGCTGGCGAACGTCTCCCGGCTGTTCGCGGACCGCTGCATCGAGGGGCTCGTCGCGCACGAGGACCGGCTCCGGACGCTGGCCGAGTCGTCGCCGTCGATCGTGACGCCGCTGAACTCGCTCATCGGCTACGAGGAGGCGGCGGCCGTCGCGAAGCAGGCGCTCAAGGAGGGCAAGACGATCCGGCAGACCGTGATCGATCGCGGGCTGATCGGCGAGAAGCTGACGCTGGAGGAACTCGATCGTCGACTGGACGTGCTGGCGATGGCGAACGTCGACCGGGTCAGGTGAGGCCGCGGCGGCCCGTCCGGACGATCAGGTGAGACTCGCCGCGCCGATGGCGCCGTAGGGCGCCGCGGCGGGCGCGCACTCGCCGTCGATCGCGAGGGCGGAGACGGTGACCGACCGGGCACCGTCGAGCGGGATCGCGACGTCCTGCGGCCGGCCGTCGCGCGTGAGCGTGGCGGCCAGCCTGGTCTCCCCGTCGACGATGAGCGAGATCCGCACCCGGAGGGCCGGCGGTGTGTGCGGCTGGAGTCCCAGGACGCCGGTGAGCCTCGCGAACTCGCCGCCGAGCCGGTAGACCGCCGTCGAGGCCGTGCCCTCGCAACCGATCCAGACGCCGGTAGCGCTGCGGTACGTGGTGCCCGCCAGCGTCGCGGTGAGGGCCTGGCCGGTGTCGCCGACGGCGCTGGAGGACGCGAGCCGGGTGTAGAGCGGCGTGCCGGTGGGCGTCGGCTCGTCCTGCTCCATCGTGGTGGCCGACGACGCGGCGGCCGCCTTCGCCTCGACGCTGTGCGCGCCCGGGTGCGCCTCGTCCGACGGTGCCGCCTGCGCGCCACAGCCGGCGGTCGCGAGCGCGGCCGCGCAGGTCAATGCCGTGAAACTTGTTCTCCATCCCACCCGCTGAGGATAGCCTGTCGCCGTCGCGCGGCGCGCGACTATCCCCGGCGACGGTCGACGAGCAAGTAGGACGCGCCCGCCGCCACGGCGGCCACCCCGAGCACGGACGGCCATGCGCCGACCTTCTTCGCCAGCGGGTGCGAGGCACCGAATCCGCCCAGGTAGACCGCCCCGAGCGCGGCCGCGGTCCCCGCTCCGGCCTTCGCGTACCAGCCCTGCGCCGCCGCGGCGCCCGCCGCGGCGAGCACGACGCCGCCGAGCGGGCGGATCCCCGTCTCCCGTGCGATGTAGTACCCGCCCACGAGGCCGGCTGCGGCGATCGGTGCGGTGCCGATCCGGTCGATGATCTTCGTCATGCCCCGACATTACCCACTACCGTGCGTAGTAGATCTGCGGCCTGCGGGTAGCGCTCGATCGCCTGCGGTTTCGGCGCACGAATCGCAGGTCGCCGTCGCCGAAACCGCGGCGAACCAAGGCGCATGGTTCTCGGGATGAACCCGTGATCCAACGGTGTGCGCTCGCGGTAGGTTCTTCGCGGGGAGGTCAGCATGACATTGGAGCAGGGTGAGGTCTTCGCCGGCTACACGATCGTTCGGAAGCTCGGCGCGGGCGGTATGGGCGAGGTCTACCTCGCGCAACACCCGCGACTTCCTCGGCAGGACGCGATCAAGGTGCTGCCTCCGCACCTCGCCTCCGACGAGGCCTTCAGGCTCAGATTCCTCCGCGAAGCAGACCTTGCCGCAGGACTGAATCACCCGAACATCGTCGGCGTCCTCGACCGCGGGGAGGACGACGGTCGTCTCTGGCTGTCGATGCCGTACGTCGAGGGGGTCGACGCCGCCGAACGCCTGCACGCGAGTCCTCACGGTCTCCCCCTCTCCGAGGTCGCGGCGATCATCAGCGACACGGCGTCGGCGCTGGACTACGCGCACCAACGGGGCGTGCTCCACCGCGATGTGAAGCCGGCCAACGTACTTCTCGACGGATCACGGGCGCTCCTCTCGGATTTCGGGATCGCCCGCGCCGCCGGCGACACGTCGGATCTGACAGCAACGGGAACGACCATCGGCTCGGTCGCGTACGCCGCACCGGAGCAACTCCGAGGAGAGCCCGTCGGCCCCGCTGCCGACGTCTACTCATTGGCCGCCACCGCATTCGCTCTGCTCACGGGCCACCGGCCGTTCGAACGCAGTAACCCCGCGGCGGTTGTGGCCGCTGCCCTTGAGGGGCAGATTCCGTCGGCCCTCACGGCCCGGCCCGATCTGCCTCCGGCCATCGACACCGTTCTCGCCAATGGGATGGCCAGCGCCTCGCGTGACCGCCCCGCCACGGCGGGAGAGTTCGCCGAGCAACTGTCGTCGGCAGCTACCGCCGGCTCGGGTGATTCCACGATCGTCCGACCGGTTCCTGCGGATCACCAGTACGACTCCACTGTGATCGCTCCCGCGCAGACGCCGCTGCCTGCACATCCGACGAAGGGCCTCGCGGGTTCAACGACGCCGCGTCGAGGGGGACGCCGGCGATGGGCTCTCCCGGCGGCCGTGACGACAGCGGTGGTCGTCGGCGCATCGGTCGCAGGAGCAGTCGTCCTCACCCGCCCCGACAAATCCGGGCCCCCTACCGCCGCCAATCCCGCAGCGAGCGTCGCCGCGTCGGCGGCGGGGCACCCCTCCACGATCACGGCGACACCATCGACGGTGACCGTCCAGCCGCCGGCGACGGTGACCGCCCTTCCAGCACGACCTCCCTCGGACCTGGGACTCACCAAACCGGTGAGCACACCCTCGTGCGACGGGCGATACATCCTCGTGCTGGTCTCCATCGAGGAGTCGAACCCATCGTTGCGGACGCTCATCGGCCAACGACTCACGGCCGAACCGACCGCGCAGTACTTCTACAGCGGCGCACTCAATTGCAACTCGATCAACGCGGTCGACACGAACGGCGAGCGGTTCTACACGCCGTACATCGACTACGGAACGAACTTGAGCGCAGCGTGTTACGCCGTTCAGCACAGAGACCAGACGTACGTGAGGACGCTCCGCAACGGCGTCGCGATAGGAACGAATCCCTGCGGGTAGCTTGGACGGCATGAGCACGCCGCGCTGGTTCACGGACACCAAAGAAGGCCACAGCGAGTGGTACATCGAGCGATTCCGGGCGATGGCGCGCGAGGGCGCGGACCTCGCGGGTGAGGCGCGGCTGGTCGATGCGATGGTGGGCCGCCGGTCGCGGATCCTCGACGCGGGGTGCGGGCCGGGCCGGATCGGTGGATACCTGCACTCCGTCGGCCACGACGTGACCGGCGTCGACGTGGACCCGAAGCTCATCGCCGCGGCGCAGCAGGATCACCCGGGCCCGCGGTGGCTCGTGCAGGACCTCGCGGAGCTGGACCTCGACGGGACCTTCGACGCGATCGTCTGCGCGGGCAACGTGCTGGTCTTCGTCGCCGAGGGCACGGAGACGACGGTGCTCGCGAACTTCCGGAAGCACTTGACACCGGAGGGTTTCGCGATCGTCGGCTTCCACACCGACCGCGGGCTCACCCCGGAGCAGTTGGACGCCCACGCCGCCGAGGCCGGGCTGCGGACCGATCTCCGCCTCGCGACATGGGACGTCAAGCCGTGGCACGCCGACGCCGATTTCGCCGTGACGGTCCTGCGCCCGGCCTGACGGAACGAGCGGCGCACCGTCGAACCCGACGGCGGTGCGCCGGACGGCTTACCGCTCCTTGGAGCGCACCCGAATCCCGCTGAGCGGCAGCGCGACCTCACCCGACGGATCGGTGAAGAAGTCGTTGCCCTTGTCGTCGACGACGATGAACGCGGGGAAGTTCTCGACCTCGATCTTCCACACCGCCTCCATGCCGAGCTCGGGGTACTCGATGACCTCCTGCGACTTGATGCAGTCGAGGGCCAGGCGCGCGGCGGGGCCGCCGATGGAGCCGAGGTAGAAGCCGCCGTGATCGTTGCAGGCCTGCGTGACCTGCTTGGACCGGTTGCCCTTGGCCAGCATGACCATCGAGCCGCCCGCGGCCTGGAACTGGTCGACGTAGCTGTCCATGCGGCCCGCGGTGGTGGGGCCGAAGGAGCCCGACGCCATGCCCTCCGGCGTCTTCGCCGGGCCGGCGTAGTAGACCGGGTGGTCCTTGAGGTACTGCGGCATGGGCTGCCCCGAGTCCAGCAGGTCCTTGATCTTGGCGTGCGCGATGTCGCGCGCGACGACCAACGGGCCGGTCAGCGACAGGCGGGTCTTCACCGGGTACTTCGACAGCTCGGCGAGGATCTCGGGCATCGGCCGGTTCAGGTCGATCTCGACGACCGCGCCGCCCTCGATGTCCTCCGCGACGCCGGCGTCCGGCATGTACTGCGCCGGGTCGGTCTCGAGCTGCTCGAGGAAGACGCCGTCGGCCGTGATCTTGCCCAGCGCCTGGCGATCCGCGGAGCAGGAGACGGCGATGGCCACGGGCAGGGAGGCGCCGTGCCGCGGCAGGCGCACCACGCGCACGTCGTGGCAGAAGTACTTGCCGCCGAACTGCGCGCCGATGCCGAAGGACTGGGTGAGCTCGAAGACCTTCTCCTCCAGCTCCTTGTCGCGGAAGCCGTGCGCCGCGATGGAACCGGTCTCGGGCAGCTCGTCGAGGTAGTGCGCCGAGGCGTACTTCGCGGTCTTCAGCGCGAACTCCGCCGACGTGCCGCCGATGACGATCGCGAGGTGGTACGGCGGGCAGGCCGCGGTGCCGAGCGAGCGGATCTTCTCGTCGAGGAACGTCAGGATGCGGTCCGGGTTGAGGATCGCCTTCGTCTCCTGGAACAGGAACGACTTGTTGGCCGAGCCGCCGCCCTTGGCCATGAACAGGAACTTGTACTCCGGCCCCTTCGGCCCCTGCTCGGTGGCGTAGATCTCCACCTGGGCCGGCAGGTTGGTGCCGGTGTTCTTCTCCTCGTACATGGTGATGGGCGCGTTCTGCGAGTACCGCAGGTTGAGCTTGGTGTACGCGTCGTAGACGCCGCGGGAGATCCACTCCCCGTCGTCGACGCCGGTCAGCACGCCCTCGCCCTTCTTGCCCATCACGATCGCGGTGCCGGTGTCCTGGCACATCGGCAGCACGCCGCCGGCGGAGATGTTGACGTTCTTGAGCAGGTCGAGCGCCACGAAGCGGTCGTTGCCCGACGCCTCGGGGTCGTCGATGATCCTCCGCAGCTGCTGTAGGTGGGCGGGCCGCAGGTAGTGGCTGATGTCGTGCATCGCCTCCGCGGTCAGCTGCTGCAGCGCCTCGGGCGCGACCTTGAGGAACTTCTGCCCGTCGACCTCGAAGGTCTCCACGCCCTCGGCCGTGACGAGCCGGTACGGCGTCGAGTCGGGACCGATGGGCAGCAGGTCGGAATAGATGAATTCGGGGCTGTTCGAAGTCACGCATCGAGGGTATTCCCCGGCCTGACGCCGGTCCGGGTTAGGCTGCCCTACCTGCGGGGATCCGGGCCCGACGGTGCCGTCAGCGCAGGGCCGGGATCGCGAGACCGACGGCGGCCACGACGCTGAGCCACAGGCGTGCCAGGTTCCATACTCCCCAGGTACGCGCGAACTCGGACCATTCGACGGTGCCCGCCATGAGCCGCTGGTTCAGGGGGACGTTCACCGCCACCGTGAAGACGAACGCCGCTACCGCACACAGCGCGCCCAGCACGCCCGCGACCGTCCGGGCGTCGAAACCGTCTGCGATCACCAGCCAGATCGCGGCCACGACCGGCAGCAGCGCGCCCAGCATGAAGAGCGCCAGGAAGGGCGGCCGCTCGACCGCGACGTTCATCCGGCGCATGGCGTCGGCGCCGTCGGGTGCGCCCCGCTCGGCCGTGATCACCGTGGCGTAAGCGAAGTAGAAGCCGGCCAGCACCGCGCTGAGCAGGGCGGCCGATCCGAGGAGGAGTTTGAGTGTCATGGATCAAGGATCGCGCCGGATCGTGGCGTGATCCATGGTCAAACCCCCTGATTCCATACGCATTCGTCTAATCTGACGGCATGGACCCGCTGTTCCGGATGGTGTCCGGTCTCCGCGCGCACGGCCTGTTCTCCCTGCGCATCTCGATGGTGCCGCCGTGGTCGGTCGACATCGACGACGGCGCTCCGCTGAGCGTGATCGCCGTCGACCGCGGCGCCGCGTGGATCGCCGGAACGGGCAGCCCGATCCGGCTCGACGCGGGCGCCGTCGCGCTGGTCGCGCACGGGCCGCACTACGTCGTCGCCGACGAGCCCGATCGGCCGCCGACCGTGCGGATCGAACAGGGCGGCACGTGCGTGCCGCTCACCGAGTCGATGCGGTCGACCACGCACCGCGGGCTACTCACCTGGGGCAACCACGACGAGGGGCCCGATCAGCTCTTGGTCGGCACGTACGCCTCGGCCTCCCAGGTGGGCCGGCACCTCGTGGAGCAGCTCCCCGAATTCACGGTGCTGCCGCCCGGGGAGGTCGACGACGCGCTGATCGGGCTGATGCGGCGCGAGCTCGCGGATCCGCGGCCCGGGCACAGCTTCGTCATCGACCGGCTCCTCGACGTCGTGGTGTGCGCCGCCATCCGGTCGGCGGCGCGCACCGCCCCGACGGGCTGGCTGTCGGGCACCGTCGACGACGTGGTGGCCGGCGCCCTCGACCTGATCCACGAGTCGCCGGAGCGGCCCTGGACGGTCGCCTCGCTCGCCGGCGCGCTGCACGTCTCCCGGGCCGGGCTCGCCGCGCGGTTCCGCGCCGGGGTCGGTGAGCCGCCCGGGCGGTATCTCACGCTCTGGCGGCTCACCCTCGCGGCCGACGCGCTGACCTCCTCCGACGACGGGCTCGACGCGATCGCCCGGCGCGTGGGCTACGGCTCCGCGTTCGCCCTGAGCGCCGCGTTCAAGCGGCACCACGGCCTGAGCCCGTCGCAATTCCGCGCCCGCGAGGCGGCGGCACCCGTCGAGACCGCCGCTGCTCCGGTCAGCTGAATCCGAACAACGGAGGGAAGGCGAGGGCGACGACCGCGGCCCACCCCGCGTACGCCGGGAGCGAGCTCGTCTGCCAGCGCTCGATCGCGGCGAAGTCGCGGCGCCCCCGGACGAATCCGATCCCCCGCCACGCCGCACCGGCGAGGACCACCAGCAGGATCAGATTCAGCCCCAGCACGGCGGCCTTGTTCGGCGACGTGCCGAACTCCGCGGTGCGGGTGATCATCGCGACCAGCACCACGAGGTCCACGGCGATCGCGGCGACCACGAGCGCCACCTGCAGCCGGTCGAAGACGTCGGGGCGGCGGCGCGGATCGCGGGCCGAGACCGCGTACAGGAGCAGCCCGACGACGAGGACGAGCACGACCGTCATGAGCACGAGCAGGTCGCGGTCGCCGCCGACCAGGCCGGGGCGCGAGGCGAAGGCCCCCAGCACCACGACGAGCATGACCAGCGTGATCGGGGTGAAGATCCGCGTGAGGACCGGCGCGATGTTCTCGATCACCTCCTGCTTGGCCTCGACGAGCCACGCGGCGATCAACACGGCTCCGCCGACGCACGCCGGCAGCGCCCACTCGGTGATCGGCGACTCCGCGTCCAGCCCGACGGCGCTCAGCGCGGAGATCGTCAGCCCCATGATCGCGCCGCCGCCGAGGGCGATGAGCAGGAAGTAGATGACGAATTCGCCGGTGAATCGCACGAAGTCCATCCGCCGCGGCGCCGAGCGCCACGCGCCGCCCGTGTAGGCGACGCCCACGCCGGCCCACAGCACCACCGGAGCGCCGACGACGGCCAGGATCTCGGTGGACCCGCCGGACGCGAACGGATACACCGCGAGCAGCCCTGCCATCACGGCGAACCCGCCGAGCACCGTCGCCGCCACCCGCGCCGGCATCGCCCGCTTCCACGCGAAGTAGCCGACCAGGAACGGCGCGATCGCGAAACCGACGAACCGCGGCGCGGATTCGCCGAGGAGATGCAGTACGGTGAGCAGTGCCAGCCCGGCGGCGGCGCCGAGGGTGAGAACCACCGGCAGCTCGCCGCGGCGCCCGGTCTCGTCGTCGGCGCTGCCCAGCACGAGCTGCTTCCAGAGTCGATCGGAGTGCTCGCGGGCGAACTCGTGCGCCACCGCGTCGGCGGCGCCCATGCGCTTCACCGCGACGAGGAAGGACTCGTCGCCGTCCAGGCCGCGAGTCTCCAGGTCGGCGATCTGGTCGCGCAGGTGGGATTCGAGCTCATCGACCTCGTCGGCCCGCATGCGGCGCCGGCCCTCCAGGTACCCGCGCCACTGCCGGATCTGGGCGTCGACCGGGCCGGTCATGCGAGCCCCGGCTGCGGCGCACCGCCGGACCAGAGACCGTCGAGGGCGGCACTGACGACCCGCCACTGGTCCCGACGGTCCGCGAGGGCCTCCCGTCCGGCGGGCGTGATGGCGTAGTGCTTGCGCTTGCGGCCGGTGTCGGCGACCTCCCAGCGGGCTTCCACGTGGCCGAGGCGCTCCAGCCGGTGGAGCAGCGGGTAGAGCATGCCGTCGGACCACTCGAGCCGCCCGCCGGAGAGCTCACGGACGCGGGTGAGGATCGCGTAGCCGTAGCTGTCGCCGTGGCTGAGAATGCTCAGCACCAGCGGGGTCGCCGACGCGGCGACCAGATCCTTGTCGATGTGCATCGCTCCTCCATACCTAGAGCCACTAGGTACACATATACCTTGCGGTTCTAGGTACGACAAGCCCTCCGCCGCCCGCTACGACCCTGCGGTGGCGGGCATGCACATCCAGTACCCTGGACAGACGTGACCGAAGTCCCCCACGTGGCCGCACGGCCGGTGCCGCCCACGCTCCCGGGATCGCGCGCGGGCGCCATCGCGTCCGCCTCCGGCGAGGGCGTGCCACTCCCCGAGCACGAATTCTTCGTCGAGGAGTTCCGGGGGATCACGATCGTCGTCGCGCTGCCCCTGATCGACGACGCGACTCTCGGGGCGGCCGGCCGCACGGTCGACGCCTTCAGGGCGGGGGACACGCGCTTCGTCTTCGTCGTTCCGGCCGACCGGGTCGAGGTGGCCGCCGCCGCGATCGGGGGGCGTGCGGTGCACGGAGCGTCGACCTGGAACGACGACTTCGTCGCCGACCTCTGGCTCACCGTCACCGACGCGAAGCGTGTCGTCGTCGGGGCGGATCCCGCCGCCCTGGCGCGCACCGCGGGGGCCGTGTCCACGAGCGTCCGCGCCTCGAAGATGGTGCTCACCGACCCGGGCGGGGGCTGGGGCACCCCGCCCCGCAGCTACGCCGACATCGACCTGCACGGTGAGCGGCTCGCGGCCCACCTGGCCGAACGCGGACTCCCCGACTACGCGCCCGCCGCGCAGGCGGCGCTCGTGGGCGGGGCGTACAGCGTGAACCTCTGCCGCGCCGAGGACCTCGCCTACGAGCTCCTCACGTTCGACGGGCGCGGCACGGTGCTCACGCACGGCCGGTACCTGCACCTGACACCGCTCCAGGTCGACGACTTCGCCCGGATCGAATCGCTGGTGGGCCAGGGCGTCCGGGAGGGCATCCTCAAACCTCGCAGCCGCGCCGAGATCGCCAGGATGGCGGCCGGCGGCCTCGGCGCCCGGGTGCTCCGCACCGGTCACCTCGCGGGCGTGGTCGGACTGGAGGTGGACCGGTACGCCGGCACCGGTTACGGCGAGGTGTCGGGCCTGATCACCGTCGCCGAGTTCTCCGGTCTCGGCGCCGGGAGCCTCCTCATCGACGGATTGTTCGAGCTCTGCCGCACCCGGGGATTGACGCACGTCTTCGCCGTAACGGTGAGCGACAGCGCCGCCGACTTCTTCGCCCGGCGAGGCTTCCGGGAGGTCGGGCACCGGGACGTCCCGGCAACGAAGTGGGAGGGCTACGACGCCGAGCGCCTCGCCGTCGCCCGCTGCTTCCTGCGCCCCGTCGAGAACCCCTCCGGCTCCGCACCGTCGTAGTCGGCATCGACGACACCGGCCTACTCCCGGCAGGGCTCAGAGCTGCCGCAGGAACGCCACCCTGTCCTGCCCCGGACCGTCGTAGTCGGCGTGCACCGGCACCCCGTCGACCTCGCGATCGCCGGGCTCGACCTCGAACCCCAGGGCGCGGTGGAAGGCGATCGAACCCCGGTTCTGCGGCGACGTGATCGCACGGACCGAGGTTCGCCCGGCACTGGCCGCACGCTCGAAGAACGCGGAGTACAAACGCCGAGCGACGCCCTGACCACGCAGGTCGGGGTCCACGCCGACGAAATGGATGTACGCCTCCGCGCGCCGGTCGGCGGAATCGAATCCCACGAGGAAGGCCCGCACCCCGGACGCGTCCTCGAGGACCAGGCTCGTGCCCGCGAAGTGCTGCAGGAACAGGCGGGGCAGCAGGAGCGAGAGCTCGCGCGACTGTTCAGGAGATCGCGAATCACCCCACCAGCGCTGTACGCAGCGCACCAGGGCGCCGTGGTCGTCGGTCCTCGCTCGCCGGAGCTGCTGCACGTCGCTCTCCCAGGTTTCGACGGTGCCGGACCGGGCGGCCCGGCACCGTCGAATCTACGAGCCCTACGCGCCGGGGGCGAACTCCTCCAGCATCTCGGTGACGAGCGCGGCGATCGGCGAGCGCTCGGACCGCGTGAGCGTGACGTGCGCGAACAGCGGGTGGCCCTTGAGCTTCTCGATGACCGCGGCCACACCGTCGTGCCGGCCGACGCGCAGGTTGTCGCGCTGCGCCACGTCGTGCGTGAGCACCACCCGCGAGCCCGAGCCGAGGCGCGAGAGGACCGTGAGCAGCACGTTGCGCTCCAGGGATTGCGCCTCGTCGACGATGACGAAGGAGTCGTGCAGCGAACGGCCGCGGATGTGCGTGAGCGGCAGCACCTCCAGCATCCCGCGCGACATCACCTCGTCCATCACCTCCGGGGAGGCGAGGCCGTCGAGGGTGTCGTAGACGGCCTGCGCCCACGGCCCCATCTTCTCGTTCTCGGAGCCGGGCAGGTAGCCGAGGTCCTGGCCGCCCACGGCGTACAGCGGGCGGAAGACGACGACCTTGCGCTGCGTCCGCTTCTCCAGCACGGCCTCCAGGCCGGCGCAGAGCGCCAGCGCCGACTTGCCGGTGCCGGCCTTGCCGCCGAGGGAGACGATGCCCACCGACTCGTCGAGCAGTAGGTCGAGGGCGACGCGCTGCTCGGCGCTGCGGCCGTGCAGCCCGAAGGCCTCGCGGTCGCCGCGCACCAGCTGCAGCTGCTTCTCCGCCGTCACGCGGCCCAGCGCGCTCGACGTTCCTCCGAGCAGCCGCACGCCGGTGTTGCACGGGAGGTCCCGCGCGGCGTCGTGGTCGACCACCCCGTTCGCGAACAGCCCGTCGATCACCTCGCGGGAGACCTCCAGCTCCTCCATGCCGGTCCACCCGGAGGTCACCACGTCCTGCGCCCGGTACTCGTCGGCATCGAGGCCCACCGCGCCGGCCTTGACCCGCAGCGGGATGTCCTTCGAGACCAGCACCACGTCGCGGCCCTCGGCGCGCAGGTTCAGCGCGCACGCGAGGATGCGGGAGTCGTTGGTCTCCGTACGGAAACCGACCGGCAGCACCGTCGGATCGATGTGGTTGAGCTCCACCTGGACCGTGCCCCCGCCCGGGGTGGGGATCGGCTGGTCGAGTCGGCCGTGCTCGAGCCGCATGTCGTCGAGCATGCGCAGGGACTCGCGGGCGAACCAGCCGAGTTCGGCGTGGTGACGCTTGCCCTCGAGTTCGCTGATCACCACGAGCGGGAGCACGACGTCGTGCTCGGCGAAGCGGGTGATGGCCCAGGGATCGGACAGCAGGACGGAGGTGTCGAGCACGTACGTGCGGGGGGTCTCACGGAAAGACACGGTGACGCTCCTAGCCTGCGCGGCGCCCACGCAAGCGTGTAGCTGCGGCCGGCCGGTCCAAACGCCCTCGGTGCGCGGTTTACGCCCCGACGACGAGGACCGGGGCCGGCCCTCTCGCGACGATGAGTCGAGTCACGGTTGGAACCTCCCGGGACGAACTGCTTCCCCGCAATCCGTCACCGCCAAACTAACGCCGAACGCGCCGCGCGGCCCGGAGGCTGCGCGGCGCGTTCGTGAACACTTCGTTACGGGCCGGGGACCCGTTGTTACAGGGCCAGACCCCAGGTCGCGAGGAGGCCGTTGAGGATCTCGCGGTCGCGCTCGGGCGAGCTGATACCGGCCTCGGTGACGATGCGCCGGGCCTCGTCCAGGCCGTCGGCGGTCTCGGCCCCGATCGGCGACGCGAGGCGCGCCTGGCCGAGGAGGGCGTCCTTGACGTGGCCCTCGTTGACGTCGAGCGCGACGGTCAGCAGCTCGGTCCAGTACTGCTGCTGCACGCGGTCGTCGTTCGCGACCTTGCGGAGCGTGGTGACCAGGCCGGCGGGCGTGCCCTCGGCGGTCTCGGCGTAGTCGGCGAGGCGGTCGAAGTAGTCCGCGGAGAGCGCCTCGTGGACGATCACCATGGCGATCTGCTCGGCGATGTGGATCTCGTCGCGGGTGCCCTCGTACTGGCGGTAGCCGCGGGTCACCGCCTCGAGGCGCCACATCTCCAGCTGCTCGACGTCGCAGGTGCGGCTGACCACGACGTGGTCGCGCAGGGCGATGCCGTGGCGGTTCTCCTCGGCGGTCCAGTGGCCGACGAACTTGCCCCAGTCCGACTCGATGAGGTGGTGCTGCGCCAGCAGGCGGTGGAAGGACGGCAGGTGGTCCTTGGTCAGCAGGCCCAGGATGAGGCCGTTGCTGACCACCGCGTCGACCTTGACGTCGGCGGGGACGAAGTCCTCGCCGCCGAGGAAGGCGTAGTTGCGGCCGTCGTCCCACGGGACGAAGTCGTGCGGCTGCCAGGCGTCGCCGGCCTCGACGTAAGCCGCGCGGATGTCCGGCAGCGCCTTGTCGATGGCGAGCGTCAGGTCGTCCTCTGAAGTGCTGGAAGTCACCCGGACACTGTAAGGCAGCGCCCACCCGGCCTTCAAACCACGGTGACGACGACCCCGGCGACCGCGACCACGCCGGGCGCGCGGCCGGTCACCTCGACGTACCGATCGGTCTGGGTGATCCGGCAGCCGTCGGACGCGGCCGCGACCTCCCGATCCGCCAGGTCCACGACCCCGGCGGGGCCGATCACGGTGTAGTCGGCCGCCCGGCCGGCGAGCTGCTCCGATCGGCCGACTCCGAGCGTGATCGCCCGCTGTGCGGGCCGCCCGTCGGGCTGTGTCGTGGGCGTCGCGGTCGCGCGGCTGGTGAGGCCCTGTCCGTAGACGATGGCCGGATGGCCCCCGCTGTAGACGCGGCCGCTGCACTCGACGTTCTCGTCGGAGCCGGACCGGGTGACCAGCAGCACGACGACCGCCACGGCGGCCACGGCGAGGACCGTCGCGATCCCGGCGATCACGCCCGTCCGCTTCATCCGACGATCCCTCCCCCGGCGTCGCCGGTCAGCGCGAGAGCAGTCCCCAGTCCTCGAGGCCCTCGTACAGCGGGACCTCGAGCGCCAGGGCGGAGACGCGGGCGCGCAACGCTGCGGTGTCGGCGGCCTTGCCCTGCGCGAGGGCGGTGCCGATGATGTCGGCGACCTCGGTGAACTCCTTCTCACCGAAGCCGCGGCTCGCGAGGGCGGCGGTGCCGATCCGCAGGCCGGAGGTGACCATCGGCGGGCGCGGGTCGAAGGGCACGGCGTTGCGGTTGACGGTGATGCCCACCTCGTGGAGGAGGTCCTCGGCCTGCTGGCCATCGAGATCACTGTTGCGCAGGTCGACGAGCACGAGGTGCACGTCGGTGCCGCCGGTGAGGACGGTGACGCCGGCGTCGGCCACGTCCTTGCCGTTCAGGCGGTCGGCGAGGATCTTGGCACCGTCGAGCGTGCGCTGCTGCTTCTCGCGGAACTCCTCCGTGCCCGCGACCTTGAGTGCGACGGCCTTGGCCGCGATCACGTGCATGAGCGGGCCGCCCTGCTGGCCGGGGAAGACCGCGGAGTTGAGCTTCTTGGCCCACTCCTGCTTCGCCAGGATGATGCCGGAGCGGGGGCCGCCGAGGGTCTTGTGCACGGTGCTCGACACGACGTCGGCGTGCGGGACGGGGCTGGGGTGCAGGCCCGCGGCGACGAGACCGGCGAAGTGCGCCATGTCGACCCAGAGGTGGGCGCCCACCTCGTCGGCGATCGAGCGGAAGGCCGCGAAGTCGAGCTGCCGCGGGTACGCGGACCAGCCGGCGACGATCACCTTGGGCTTGGTGTCGAGGGCGATCTTGCGCACCTCGTCCATGTCGACCCGGTGGTCCTCCTTGGAGACGCCGTAGAAGACGTTCTCGTAGAGCTTGCCGGAGAAGTTCAGGCGCATGCCGTGCGTGAGGTGACCGCCGTGCGCGAGGTCGAGGCCCATGAGCGTCTCGCCCGGCTCCATGAGCGCCTGCAGCACGGCCGCGTTGGCCTGCGCGCCCGAGTGCGGCTGGACGTTGGCGAAGTCTGCGCCGAAGAGCTCCTTGGCCCGGTTGCGGGCGAGATCCTCGACCACGTCGACGTACTCGCAGCCGCCGTAGTAGCGGCGGCCGGGGTAGCCCTCGGCGTACTTGTTGGTGAGCACGGACCCCTGCGCCTGCAGCACGGCGCGCGGCACGAAGTTCTCCGAGGCGATCATCTCCAGCGTGTCGCGCTGCCGCGCGAGCTCGCCGTTCATGGCGGCCGCGACCTCGGGATCGAGTTCGGCCAGGGACGCGGAGTTCACGCTGGAATCGCTCATGCGGTCATCCTAAGCCGCGAGCTCCCGCCGCAGCGCAGACGGGGTGAGGGGCTCGTCGAGCAGCCTCCCGAACCGGTCGAGCCGCGCGGGCCCGGAATCGGCGCGATCGAGCCAGGTGCCGAGCAGCGCGTAGCCCTCGACGTAGGTACTGATGTACGCCCGCCACAGCGGCGAGCCGACGAAGCGCAGCGACTGCCGCGCGCTGCGCTCGGCCATGAGGCCCCAGCGCTGCAGGTAGGCGGCCACGTCGTCCTCGCTCGCGTGCTGGTCGTGCAGCAGCAGCGCGGCGTCCTGTCGCACGTGCAGCAGGCCCGACGAGGCCGCCGCGATCCGCTCGGCGAGCTCCCCGTCGAAGGTCAGGCCGAGGTCGGCGTAGATCTCCTGGGCCCAGCGGCCCCAGCCGGGGCCGATCGCGGCGCCGAGCGCGTGGTCGGCCAGCCCCTCGGCCATGAGGCACTGCGGCGTGTTGACCAGGAAGATCGTCTGCTCGGGCTGGTTCTCCCCCGCCACCAGGAGGTGTTCCTTGCGGCAGTGCTCGGTGTGGTGCCCGGGGTAGGCCTCGTGCGCGATGAGGTGGGGCAGCCCCGAGAGGTACTGGGGCAGGTCACCGTTGACCGCGACCCGCGAGGTGTAGTCGCCGAGGTAGTAGTTGAAGCCGGACCAGGGCTTGTCGTGCTCGATCTCGAAGCGCACCGTCTCCGCGTCCGGCAGGGGATACCGCTCGCGCACGACGTCGCGCAGCGCACCGGCCAGGGCGTCGACCACCTCCGGGACGCGCTCGGCGGGCACGAGGAAGCGGTCGCGCTGCGCCTGCATGCGGGGCTGCAGTGGGCCCGACCCGGGCAGGAGCTCGTCGAGGGCGGCGTGCGCCGCCTCGTAGTCGGCCGTGTCGCCCAGCGCGATGTCGACGTCGAAGTAGGCCTTCACCTCGTCGACGAAGCCGATCGGCGCACCGTCGAACTTGCGCGCCGAGCACTCGAGCGCCGCGACGTGCCCGGCCAGGAACTCCCGTCGCTGCGGGGTCAGCGAGGCCTCGGCCGCGACATCGCGCAGCAGGGTGCGGGCCTCGGCGGCGAGCCGGGCCGGGTCGGGCGCGTCCTCGGCCTCCACGGCCCGACGGTGCGCCGGGTCGCCGAAGTAGGCGTCCACGAATCCGGATTCGATGCGGTCGAACCGCAGGCCGAGCCGCAGGTAACGGTCGGTGACGCTCAGCTCCTCCATGCGTGCCAGACTAGAGGGCATGTCTGACGCGGGGTGCCTCGTCCGGTGAGCGAACCGAGCCCGTACATCGAGCTCGACCGCGCTCAGTGGCGCGAGCTCCGACAGTCGACGCCGCTGTCGCTGACCGAGGCGGACCTGTCCGACCTCCGCGGCCTGGGCGAGCAGATCGACCTCGCCGAGGTCGCCGAGGTCTACCTCCCCGTCTCCCGCCTCATCCACCTGCAGGTCGCCGCGCGGCAGCGGCTCTACGCCGCGACCGCGACCTTCCTCGGCGAGCAGCGGCACAACGCGCAGGTCCCCTTCGTCATCGGCGTGGCCGGCTCGGTCGCGGTCGGCAAGTCCACGACGGCCCGCGTGCTGCAGGCGCTGCTCGCGCGCTGGGACTCGCACCCCCGCGTGGACCTGGTGACCACCGACGGCTTCCTGCACCCCACCGCGGAGCTGGAGCGACGGGGCATCATGCACCGCAAGGGCTTCCCCGAGTCCTACGACCGGCGCGCGCTGCTCCGCTTCGTGACCACGGTGAAGTCGGGCGCGGAGGACGCGACGGCGCCCATGTACTCGCACCAGCTCTACGACATCGTGCCCGGCGAGTTCATCCACGTCCGCCGGCCCGACATCCTCATCGTCGAGGGGCTCAACGTGCTCCAGACCGGCCCGCGGCTCATGGTCTCGGACCTGTTCGACTTCTCGGTGTACGTCGACGCGCGGATCGAGGACATCGAGCGCTGGTACGTCGACCGGTTCCTGTCGATGCGGACGACGTCCTTCGCGGACCCCGCCTCGCACTTCCATCACTACGCCGGGCTCTCCGATACCGAGGCGCGCGACCGGGCCGAGGGCATCTGGGCGGGCATCAACCGCCCGAACCTGGTGCAGAACATCCTGCCCACGCGCCCGCGCGCGACGCTGGTGCTGCGCAAGGACTCCGACCACTCGATCAACCGCGTTCGGCTGCGCAAGCTCTGACGGTCCGCGCCCCGCGGCGCACCGTCGCGCCTAGGATCGATGGTCATGACCCGCCCCGGAGCGTCCCTGTCCGAGCTGCTGCTCCAGGCGGGTGCGCACACCGACGTCAGCGACGCCGATGCCGGCGTCTACCGCGCGGCGCTGAAGGTCCTCGGGGCCACCGGGACCCGGCGCACCACCGTCGAGGCGATCGCCGCCGAGTGCGGAATGAGCCGGATGACGCTGTTCCGCCGCTTCGGCTCCAAGGACGAGATCCTGGCCGCCGCGCTCGCCTGGTCCCTGAACCGCCTCTTCGCGCAGACGATGGACGTGGTGGCGGCGACTCCCGACGTCGCCGAGCGGATCCAGGAGGTCTTCGTGCTGTGCTGCCGGTTCGGCCGCTCCCTCCTGCCCACCTCGTCGCCCGACGAGCGCGCCGCGTTGTTCGCCGATGAGCGCCTCGATCCCGTCGGCCACGGCATCCGGTTCATCACCGCGATCATGGCCCAGGAGCAGGAGGCCGGGAACGTGCCCGCGGGCGATACCGAGATCCGGGCCGACGCGCTGGTCCGGATCACGGCCGCGTGCTTCGCGATCGCGCCCGCACCGTTTGATCTCGAGGACGACGACGCCGCGCGCGCCTACGCCCGCGCGGCGCTCGTCCCCCTGGTGCGGTGACCCGGCCGACGGCCGCGCGGCTCAGCCGAACGGGCAGCCCGCGGCGGACGCGCGCTCGCGCTGGAAGGCGGTGAAGTCCGGGAGATCCCGCTGCTTCATCGCGCGCAGCGCGCGCGCCTTCCCACGGGCGTAGTAGGCCAGCGGCGTGTAGCCGACGCGCTCGGGGATCACCTTGTAGGCCTGGCGGATCGCAGCGGTGACGCCGCGATAGGCGAGGTCCTCCCGGCGGCTCCACGTCACGCCCAGGATCTCGCGGATCTCGGGGCGCAGCACGCCCACGGTGAGCAGGTACACGGCCCGGTTCACGGAGACCCCGAGCGGCGTGAGCGCGGGTTCGATCGCGCGCAGGAAGGGGCCCGCCTCGGGCGGGAGCGGAGGATGGCCGTGCGCGAAGTCGTCGAGGAATCGCAGCGCACCGGGATGCGCGATGAGCTTCGGGAGCATGTCCTCGTAGTACCGCGCGAAGGCGTCCGGTTCCCAGGGGACGGCACCGTCGGGCACCTGGACGATCGCGGCGATCTTGCGCGAGTCGTCGAAGATCTCGAGGACGTCCGCGTCGGTGAGCGGCCGGCCCAGGCTGCGCGGGAGGGAGTCGATCCCGGTGATCGTGCCGGTGGCGATCACCCAGCCGTAGGCCTCGGGGTCGAGCGCACTGATGTGCTTGCCCGCGGCGTTGCGCATCTGCAGCGGCCGGTGCTGGGCGCGCAGCCGGTAGCCCTCCTCGATGGCCGTGTCCTCGCCGAAGTACCAGCGCTGCACGGAGTCCATCGAGCGGATGGCGCGGCCGACCGGGTCGGTGTACGCCACGCTGTACTCCCCCACGATGTCGCCGATCACGGGATGCATCAGCTGCATCACGAACGCCGCGCCGTTGATCGGCAGGAAGGACCACTGCCCGGCGACGGTGCCGCTCATCCCCAGGGGGTCGACGAACTGCGATCGGGGTCCGTAGCGCTCGGGCACTCGGACGGGGTCGGTACGGCTCTCGGGTGTCGCCAGCTGGGTCATGCCCGCCTCCTCGATGTTACGACTGATATTTAAATCGTAACAGCGAGTGGCGCGCGTCACCAGGAGTTGGTGATAGAAATTTCGCGATCGCCCCTCACTCGGCCGATCGACGCAGGTGGGACCGGCCTCAGGCCCCGAAACGACGGTGCCGCGCGGCGTAGTCGCGCAGGGCGCGCAGGAAGTCGACGCGACGGAACTCGGGCCAGTAGGCCTCCGTGAACCAGATCTCGCTGTACGCGCTCTGCCACAGTAGGAACCCGGAGAGCCGCTGCTCCCCCGACGTCCGGATCACCAGGTCGGGATCGGGCTGCCCCTTCGTGTAGAGGTGCTGGTCGATCCCCTCGACGGTGACCGCGTCCACCAGTTCCTGCCCCGACATCCCCTCGGCGAGCTCGCTGCGCAGCAGCGACTGCACGGCGTCGACGATCTCCTTGCGGCCCCCGTACCCGACGGCCACGTTGACGTGCGTGCCCGTCCGGCCCTTGGTGCCCTCGGCGGCGGCGGTGAGCCGGCGCGCGGCGTCGGGCGGCAGCAGGTCCATCGCGCCGACGATCTTCACCGACCAGTTCTTGTCCGGGCCGGAGATCTCCTCGACGACGTCGGTGATGATCTCCAGCAGCGCAGCGAGCTCGTCGGGATCGCGCTGGAGGTTCTCGGTGGAGAGCAGGTAGATCGTGGCGAGCTCGATGCCCGCCTCGTCGCACCACTCGAGCATCTCGGCGATCTTCTTCGCGCCCATGCGGTAGCCGTGGCTCACGTCGCTGAACCCGGCGGCGCGGGCCCAGCGCCGGTTGCCGTCGCAGAGGACGGCGACGTGCCGCGGCCGCTGCGCCCCGTCGCGGTACGCGTTGGTGAGCTCGTTCACCAGCCGTCGCTCGTAGAGCGCGTAGGCCGGCGAGACGAGCTTGCGGGCCGCGTCCGTGGGCAGCGATACGGGCAGTTTGGGGGCACTCACCACGGTGGCAACACTACGCCGCGCGACCTGTGCGCCCGCTGAGGTTCAGCCGTGTGCGGCGTAGATCGCGGCGGCGAGCTCCGTACGCAGGGCTTGGAACTCGGGCGTTCCGGTCACCGACGGGTCGCGCACGGTGTCGGGCCCGTCGCCCGGCAGCTCGACCTTGCGGTCGATCACCACGCGGCCCGGCCGGGCGCTCATCACCAGCACGCGGGTGCTCAGGAACACCGCCTCCTCGACGGAGTGCGTGATGAAGACGATGGTCTTGCCCGCCTCCCGCCAGATCTTGAGCAGGTCCACCTGCAGCCGCTCGCGGGTCAGCGCGTCGAGGGCGCCGTACGGCTCGTCCATGAGCACGATCGCAGGATCGTTCACGAGTACCCGGGCGATCTGCGCGCGCTGCTGCATGCCGCCCGACAGCTCGTAGGGCCGCTTGTCGCCGAAGTCGCCGAGGCCCACCAGGTCGAGCAGCTTCTGCGCCTGCTCGCGTCTCTCGGCCTTGCCCACGCCGCTCACCTTGGGCCCGAACTCGACGTTGCCGCGCACCGTCAGCCAGGGGTACAGGGTGGGGGCCTGGAACACCACGCCCCGGTCGGCCGACGGTGCCGTGACCCGCGCGCCGCCCACCTCGACGACGCCCTCCGTCGGGTCCTCGAAGCCGGCGATCAGCCGGAGCAGGGTCGTCTTGCCGCAGCCCGACGGCCCGACGATGGAGACGAACTCCCCGGGCTCGATCGTCAGGTCCGTGGGCTGCAGCGCGACGGTCTGCCCGCTGGCGGTGTCGTAGGTCTTGCCGAGCCCGGTCAGCTCGACGCGTTCCGTGCCGGTCACTTCGTTCCCCCCTGTGCGGCCGCCGCGTAGACGCCGTCGGTGTAGTGCTGCGCCGGGCCCACGCCCTGCACCTGGCCCTGCTGGAGCAGGAACTCGGCGGTCCGGCGGATGTCGGCGCCGAGCTGCCCGCCCAGGTGGTCGGGGCCGCCCTGGGTCTTCGCGTCGAAGTAGGCGTAACCCTTGATCTGGGTCAGCACCTGGTCCAACGGCACGCCGAGCTGGCCCGCGATGTGCTCGGCGGCCTTGTTCGGGTCGGTGTTCAGCAGGTTCGCGGCCCAGCCCTGCGCGGCGGTCCAGGCTTTGAGGAAGCCCGGGTTGTTCTTCACGAAGTCGCCGCGGGCGCCCTCGAGGTCGTACGTCGGCGCGCCCTGCTCGGCGACCTGCGCGCTGGTGGTGAGCGCGGTGCCGCCGAGTTGGCTCAGCGTCGGCTCCCAGATGTAGGTGGCGTCGATCTGCCCGCCGTTCCACGCGCCGCGGATGGCGTCGGGTGCCAGGTTGATGACCTGCGCGTCGGTGACGCCGGCCTTGTCCAGGGCGGTGAGCAGGCTGTAGTGCGCGGTCGACGCGAACGGCACCGCGATCTTCTTGCCCTTGAGGTCGCCGACGGTCTTGATCGCCGGATCCTTCGCGACCAGCGATTCCGCGGCCCCGATCCGGTCCTGGATCCAGATGACCTTCATGTCGATGTTCAGCGGCGCGCTGAGCGCCTTTGCGGCGGGCGCGCTGCCGAGCAGGCCCACGTCGAGGCTGTTGGCGCCGAACGCCTGGATGACGTCGCCACCCGAGGCGAACTTGCTCCACACGACGTTCACGTTGGGCAGGCACGTCTTGAGCAGGCCGGTGTCCTTGACGACGAGATCGCCGTTGGGGATCTCCTGCCAGCCGATCCGGACGGTGCCGCGCACCGTCGGGTCCGGGTCGACGGGGCACGCCGTGGTCCCGCCGATGGAGCGGGACTGCTCCGCCCGGCCGGATTCGACGATGCAGCCGGTCAGGGTGAGGCCGACGGTGCCGGCCACGAGCGCCGTGCGCGCGAGGCGCTTCAGGCGGTTCATGCCTTCCCCTTCCACGGGACGGCCAGCAGGCCGATCCACTTGATGAGCGAGTCCAGCAGGAGCGCGGTGACGCCGATGACGATGATGCAGGCGATGGTCAGCGGGGTGTTGAGCTGCTGGCCGGCGAGGTAGGCGAGGCCGCCGACGCCGGGGATGCCGTTGTTGAGCTCGGCCGCGACGACGGTGGTCCACGCGAAGCCGACGGCGATGCGGATGCCGTTGATCACCTCGGGCAGCGTGGCCGGGACGATGACGCCGCGGATCGTCTGCAGCCGGTTCGCGCCGAGCGCGCGGGCGGCGTTGATCTGGTCCTGGCTCACGCCCTGCACGCCGTTGACGGTCGAGATCGCGATGGCCGGGAAGGCGGCGAGGAAGAGCAGCCAGATCTTCGACGTGTCGCCGATGCCGAACCATACGATGAGCAGGCCGATGTAGCCCAGCGGCGGCAGCGCGCGCAGGAAGTTCAGGTAGGGCTCGATGATCGTGTTGATCGTCGTCGAGGTGCCCATCGCGAAGCCCAGCAGTGGGCCGATGATGATCGCCGCGCCGACGCCGGCGAAGATCCGCTGCAGGCTGGCGACGAGGTGCTCCCAGAGGAAGTAGTTCTGCTCGCCGAGCACCTCGCGCGGCACGCCGGGCGCCACCTGATGCCAGGTGCTCGCGCGCACCGCGGCGTCCCAGACCGCCTTCGGCGTGGGCAGGAAGGTCTCGTCGATCAGCCGCAGTCCGCTCACCAGCCACCAGACGGCGACGAAGGCGACCAGCGCGACGATCCGGACGAGCCACGACCTGACCGCCAGCGGCAGCGGTTCGATGACGGCGTTCTTGACCCTCAGTAGCGGGGGCTCCCCTGCCATGAATTCCTCTCCGGCGCCCCAGTGGGCACACGAACAGGAAACTCTGTCAGGCGGCGATCCGCATCGGAACCGTTCGAATCGTGGTGATCGTTAGGTGCGGCGGTGCACGTTGCGCGCGGCTACCTGGTCCCGGGGCATGATCTGAATCGAGTCGATGTTGACGTGCGGCGGGCGGGTGACGGTCCAGGTCACGGCGTCGGCGATGTCGTCGGCGGTGAGGTTGTCGACGCCCTCGTAGATCTTGTCGGCCGCGGCCTGGTCGCCGCCGAGGCGGACCACGGAGAACTCGGTCTCCACGAGGCCCGGGTCGATCTCGATGACGCGGATCGGCTCGCCCTTGAGCTCCAGGCGCAGCACGCGGGTCACCGCGCGGGCGCCGTGCTTGGCGGCGTTGTAGCCGGCGCCGGTTTCGTAGGCCTCGAGCGCGGCGACGGACCCGATGGTCACGACGCTCGCGGCCGGCGACGCCCGCAGCTTGGGCAGCAGCGCCTGGGTGACCCGCAGGATCGACAGGACGTTGATGTCGTACATGCGCGACCAGTCGGCCTCGTCGGCGGTCTCGATCCGGTCCACGCCGAGCGCGCCGCCGGCGTTGTTGACCAGCACGTCGACCTTCTCGATGGCGTCGGTGAAGTCCTTCACCGAGTCCACGTCCGAGACGTCGAGCGGCAGCGCGGTGACGATCCGCTCGGGATGCTGGGCCTCGATGTCGGCCTTGAGCGCCTCCAGCCGCTCGACGCGGCGGGCCCCGATCACGACGTCGAACCCCGCGCGCACCAGGTGCCGCGCGGTGGCGGCCCCGATCCCGCTGCTCGCTCCGGTGACGACGGCGACTTCAGCCATGACTGCTCCTGCTTCGGGACGGGGACGGTGGCCCCTCACCGTATCGCCGCCGCCGGCGCACCGTCGGGGCGAGGGCGCGAGCGATCCGACCGATTCCCGCCAGCGCCGGGTCGCCGCCCGGGATGGGATCGACGCATGCGCACGATCCCGCTGCAGTTCGCCGCCCTCGCCATCGCGTGGGGTTCGAGCTTCCTGTTCATCAAGGAGGGGCTCGCCGGGCTGTCTCCCACGCAGGTCACCGCCGCGCGCATGACGATCGGCGCACTCACGCTCGCCGTCGTCGCGGTCGGCACGCGGGCGCCGCTCATCCGGGAGCCGCGGGCCGTGGCGCACATCGCGATCGTCGCGGTCACGCTGTGCGTCGTGCCCTTCACCCTCTTCGCCTGGGCGGAGGAGCGGATCGATTCGGGGCTCGCGAGCATCCTCAACGCGACGACGCCCCTGATGACAGTGCTGGTCACCTGTGTGGCGCTGCGCTCCGAGCGGCCGACACCCGGCCAACTGGCGGGCCTCGGCGTGGGCTTCGCGGGCGTCCTCGTGGTGCTGGCGCCCTGGGCGTCGGGCGGGTCCGGAGCGGTCTCGGGGCAGCTCGCGTGTCTCGCGGCCACCGCGAGTTACGGCATCGCCTTCGTGTACCTGCGCCGGTTCGTGACCCCGCTCGCGCTGCGGGCCCCGTCGGTCGCGCTGTACCAGGTGGGCATCGGGGCGGCGATCATCGACGCGTGGGTGCTGGTCGCCGACCCGCACCCGGCGAGCGCGACGCCCCGCGTGATCTCCGCGATGCTCGCGCTCGGGGCCCTCGGCACGGGCCTGGCGTACCTGTGGAACACGAACATCGTCGCGGCGTGGGGCGCCGCCGCAGCGGCAACGGTGACCTACCTGACGCCGGTCGTCGGCGTCGTGCTGGGCGTCGCGGTCCTCGGTGAACGGCCGGCGTGGAATCAGCCACTGGGTGGGCTGATCGTCCTCGCGGGGATCGTGCTCAGTCGGCGGGACGCGCGGCCAGGCCCACATCCACCCGATGGTGCTCCAGATCATGCAGTGCGTAGATCGCGAACGACTCGACGGTGAACGCGGAGCCGTTGGAGCGCAGGCCGGTCCGCGCCCAGTCGTCGTCGCCCACGGTGCGATAGGCGGCGGCGAAGGCCGCTGCCTCGGCGGCCAGCTCCGCGGCGACAGTGGCGGGGTCCTGCTCGCCGTAGGCGTCCTCGACGGCGGTCACGTCCTGGTCCCAGTTCGCGAACGCCGCGCCGTCCTGGGCCAGCATCAGCCCCAGGCGTTCACGCATGATCCGGTGCACGTCGCGCAGGTGGCAGCCGTACTCGAGCACCGACCAGGTCGCTTCGTCGGGCCGGTCCCGGGCCTCCGGGCGGGCGAGCGCCGCGTCCCAGCCGACGGCCGACCGCGCGATTCGGTCGGCGACGTCGTCACGTCGGACGGTCGACGGGTCGAATCCGCAGGCCGCGCACGGCCGCTCGATGACCCAGGTCCAGTCCTTGGTGTCCGGTGTGATCGCCACGTCTGCAAATCTACTGCGCCCCTGTCGGCTCACGAATTCGTGTTCTGCCGAGGCACACGTGCGCCTGTGCACTCGCACCTCTCCAGAACACGAATTCGTGAACCACCCCGCTCAGCGCAGCGCGGCGGCGAGGTCGTGCAGCACCGAGTCGGTGGTACCGAAGTCCATGCACTTGTCGGTGACGGACTGGCCGTAGACGAGCGGCCCGGGGCCGGGCTGCTGCGCGCCCGCGACGAGGAAGGACTCGAGCATCACGCCGGAGATCCCCTTCTCCCCCGCGGCGAGCCGGGCCGCGACCTCGCGCGCGACCTCGGCCTGGCGGACGTGATCCTTGCCCGAGTTGGCGTGCGAGCAGTCCACCATCACCGACGGGGCGAGGCCGGCCTTCTCCAGCGCACCGACGGCGGCGGAGACGGAGGCGGCGTCGAAGTTCGGCCCGCCGCGGCCGCCGCGCAGGATGATGTGGCAGTTGTCGTTGCCGACGGTCTCGACCACGGCGGCGGCGCCCTCGTCGTCGGTGCCGAAGAAGACGTGGCGGGCCGCGGCGGCCTGCACCCCGTCGATCGCGACGGAGACGTTGCCGTCGGTCGCGTTCTTGAAGCCGATCGGCATCGACAGACCGGACGCGAGCTGGCGGTGCACCTGCGACTCGGTGGTGCGCGCGCCGATCGCGCCCCAGGCGACGGTGTCGGCGATGTACTGCGGGCTGGTCGGCTCGAGGAACTCGCAGCCCACGGGCAGCCCGATCTCCAGGATGTCGAGCAGCAGCTGCCGGGCGGTGCGCAGGCCGCGGGGCACGTCGTAGCTCTCGTCCATGCCGGGATCGTTGATGAGGCCCTTCCACCCGACCGTGGTGCGCGGCTTCTCGAAGTACACGCGCATCACGACGAGCAGCTCCTCGGCCAGCTCGTCCGCGATGGGCTTGAGCCGCCGGGCGTAGTCGAGGGCGGCTTCGGGGTCGTGCACGGAGCAGGGGCCCACGACGACGAGAAGCCGCTGGTCACGGCCCGCGATGACGTCGGCGACCGCGGCGCGGTCGGCCTCGACCTGGGCGGCCAGACGGGGCGCGAGCGGCAGCTCGTCGCGCAACTGCGCGGGCGAGGGGATCGCGTGGAACGCCGAGACCCGACGATTCGATGTCGACGCCGGTGTATCGAGTTCGATGGTCATGAGAAACCTTCCTGGTGGCGGCACCAGATCCCTTCCGGTGCCATAGAAAAAGGCAGCGAGTGATCTCGCTGCCTTCGGCTCCGGATTCGTAGGGTGTCTATCGACGCGTGCGCGACTCACCCCAGGCCCACCCGGAGCCTGACGTAAATCGCCAATACGCGTTCATACCCACGAGCCGAACATAGCACAGCTACCGGGCGATCTCTGTGGCGAGCGTCTCACCGTCGGTGACCGGCAGGGAGCAGACGGTGCCGTGGCAGACGTAGGCCGCCGCCCGACCGTCGACGGGCCCACGGCCCTCCAGCAGCGGATGCGAATCCTTAGCTCCGGCAATGACTACCGCGCCGCCGGGGGCCAACCGTCGCGCCTCCGCTACCAGCGCGGCGGCGCCCGCCCCGTCGGCGACGGCGATCTGCAGCCCCGCCGCGGCCTGCTCGGCGACGGCGAGGTGGTGACCCGCTCCGCGCGGCACCCGGCGGATGAGCTCCCCCGAGCGGGCCCGGGTCGCCGCGGCGAGCGGGGCGTAGCGCTCCCCGAGCAGGACCTCCGCGTACGTCAGGGCCTCGGCGATGAGGCTCGCGCCTGCGGGGGTGGCACCGTCCGCCGGGTCGCGCGGGCGGGTCAGCAGCGCCTCGCCGTCCGACGGGGCGTCGTACCAGCTCCCGTCCGCCGCCGGGTCGGCGAAACGCTCGATCGCGGCGTCGAGGATCGCGGCCGCCGCTGCGGCCCAGTCGGACTCGTCCGCGACAGATCCGCCGGTGCGCTGCTCCAGCGCGAGCAGCCCGGTGACGAGGGCGGCGTAGTCCTCCAGCATCCCGTCGGCCTCCCCGACCGCGCCGCCGAGCGAGCTGCGGCGCAGTCGTGCACCGTCCCAATGGGTTCCGAGGACGTACCGCGCGACCGCCTCGGCATCGTCGACCCGGCCGGCCTCCGCCAGGGCGGTGATCGCGAGGCCGTTCCAGACGGTGACCACCTTGTCGTCGCGGCCGGGCTGCGGGCGCTGCACCCGGACGTCGTAGAGGCGGCGGCGCACGTCGGCGAGGCGCACCGGGTCGGGCTCGCCGTGCAGTTGCAGAGTGGAGGTTCCGTGCTCGAAGGTGCCGCCCTGTGTGACGGCGAAAACCTCGGCGGCCCAGGCACCGTCGGCCTCGCCGAGCACGTCGACGAGCTGCGCGGGCGTCCACACGTACGTCGCACCCTCGACGCCGTGCCCGTCGACGACGGTGTCCGCGTCGAGCGAGGAGGCGAGCCCACCACCGTCGACTCCGAGGTCGCGGATCAGGAAATCGGCGGTCTCGTCGGCCACGCGGAGCGCGAGCGGCGAGCCGGTCCGCCGTCCGAGGTGCGCGTAGAAGCGGAGCAGAAGGGCGTTGTCGTACAACATTTTCTCGAAGTGCGGCACCACCCAGTCGGCGTCCACGGCGTAGCGGGCGAAGCCGCCGGCGAGCTGGTCGTAGATGCCGCCGCGGGCCATCGCCTCGGCGCACCGCACGGCCACGCCGTAGGACGCGGGGTCGCCGGTGCGCTCGTGGTGCCGCAGCAGGGCCTCGACGGTGGCCGACGGCGGGAACTTCGGGGCGCGCCCGAAGCCGCCCGACGGGTCCTCGTCGGCGCAGATCGCGCGAACCGCGCCGGCCAGGTCGTCCGCGGAGGGGGCGGCACCGTCGGGCAGGCCGGCGGAGGCCTGCCGCAGGTGCTCGGCCACCTGCCCGGACACCCGGCTCACCTCGTCGCGCCGGTCGCGCCAGGTGTCGGTGATGGCCTCGAGGAGCTGCGGGAAGCTCGCCTGGCCGTTCCGCGGCTCGGGCGGGTAGTAGGTGCCGCAGTAGAAGGGCTCGCCGGACGGGGTGAGGAAGCAGGTCATGGGCCAGCCGCCCTGCCCGGTCATGGCGACGGTGGCGTTCATGTAGATCGCGTCGAGGTCGGGGCGCTCCTCGCGGTCGACCTTGATGCAGACGAAGCCGGCGTTCATCTGCGCCGCGATGGCCTCGTTCTCGAAGGACTCGTGCGCCATGACGTGGCACCAGTGGCACGCGGCGTAGCCGATGGACAGCAGGATCGGCACGTCGCGCTCGGCGGCCTCCGCCAGCGCGGCCTCGGTCCACTCCTGCCAGTGCACCGGGTTGTCGGCGTGCTGACGCAGGTAGGGGCTGGTGGACGCGCCGAGACGGTTCATGTCCCCATCCTGCCTCAGACCGCCGACCCGGCGCGTGGCCGACGAGCGGCGACTACCGTCGGCGACATGAAGTGCACGACGTCCATCGAGATCGCGCTACCGCTCGAGCGCGTCGCGCTGCTGCTCTCCGACCCCGCGCACCTGCCGATGTGGCTGCGGGGCATGGAGGTCCACGAGCCGGTGAGCGGGAAGCACGGAGAACTCGGCACCGTCTCGCGCGTCGTTCTCCGGTCGGGGAAGCAGGCGATGGAGCTCACCGAGACCGTTACCCGCCGCGAGCCGGCGGACCTGCGTACGCTCCCCGCCGGCACCGTCGTGCGGTTCGAGCGGGAGATCGAAGGCTCGGGCATGTGGAACGCCGCGCGCGAGCGCCTGACGGAGGCCGGCCCGGACCGGACGCGGTGGGAGAGCGAGAACGAGTACCGCTTCCGCAATCCCCTGATGCGGCTCATGGCGCTCCTGATGCCCGGGATGTTCCGCAAGCAGCAGCTGCAGCACATGGAGGACTTCAAGGCGTTCGCCGAGCACGGGACGGACGTCCGCGACCACGGGGCCTGATCGTCAGGTGACCCGGTACCGGTCCGCGAGGACCTCCGCGCGAGCACGCAGGGCCGCCCGCAACTCCTCGGGCGCGAGCGCCTCAGCGGCGGTGTCGATCTGCCAGAGGGCCCAGACCGCATGGCGCAGGTCCTCGAAGGAGACGTCGAGGCGGACCCGCCCGTCGGGCTCGACGACTTCGGCGCGCACGGCGCGCGCGTGGTTCAGCAGCTCGTCGCGTCGCGCCGCCTCGACGCGGACGAGAACCGGAATGTGGTTCTCCGCGAGGAACTGCGCGCTGCGATCGGCCCAGATCCGGTCGAGGTCGACCTGCGCCGGGCGCTCCGCGGCGTCTGCGAGCACTTCGGCCGCGAGCATGCGCGACACCCGGTAAGTGCGGTCCTCCCCCGCCTTCGCCGCGAGCAGGTAGGTGCGGTCGCGCACGGTGACGAGGCCGATCGGGTCGACGGTGTGCCACCGCGGCTCCTTCTCGGGCGCGCCGTACCGGAAGCGGAGCACGCGGCCCGCGAGCACGGCGCGACGCACCTCGCCGATCACGTGCGGGTCGACGTTCTCGACCGCCGCGCGCCGCGACAGCAGATCCGCCTCGGGCTCGACGAGGAAGCGTGCGGTGGCCCGGTCCAGCTCCGCGCGGTTCCCCTCGGGCAGGGCGTCGACGACCTTGCGCATCGCGGACGCGAGGGCGCCACTGAGGCCGAAGGTCCGGCGCCCCGGGCCCGCCCCGGCAGTGAGCAGCGCGAGGGCCTCGTCGTGATTCAGGCCGGTCAGCTCGGTGCGGAAGCCCGGCAGGAGGGAGTACCCGCCCCGACGGCCGCGGTCGGCGTAGACGGGGACGCCCGCGGTCGAGAGCGCGTCGATGTCGCGCTGCACCGTGCGCGGCGACACCTCCAATTCCGCGGCCAGCTCGTCGGCCGTCATCCGTCCGCGCCGGCGCAGGAGGAGCACCAGCGAGACCAGTCGATCGGCGCGCATGCTGGACATTCTCGCCGAAAATCACGACATGAGGTGACGTGATTCGTTGCGAACCTGGTCGTACGGGTGTCGACGGGTGGTCACGGGACCGCCGGATGCCCGCCGCACCGATCGGAGAAGTGACATGGAACGTACGGCAGTCAACCCGGTGACCTGGTCGCAGGAGCTGGGGTTCAACCAGGGCGAGCTCGTCAGCGGGCACACCCGGACACTGTTCGTCTCCGGACAGACCGCCATGAGCCCCGACGGTCGACCCGAGCACGACGGCGACGTCGCGGCGCAGCTCGCGCTCGCTGTGGACAACCTCGAGGCCGTGCTCGACGCGGCCGGGATGTCGCTCGCGAACCTGGTGCGCCTGAACGTCTACAGCACCGACATCGACGAGCTGTTCCCGCACTACGGCGCCCTCGCGGCGCGCCTCGGCGCCGCGGGCGTCGCCCCCACCACCACGATGCTCGGTGTGACGCGGCTCGCGATCCCGGGGCAGAAGGTCGAGCTGGAGGGCACCGCGGTCGCCTAACCCGACGGTGCCGCCCGCGCCGGGGCCTGGTGCGGGCGGCACCGGCGGTTACGCCACCAGCTGGTAGACCGTCGCGCTCCCGACCTTCGTCGCGGTGAAGTTCTTCTCCACCCAGCTCTGGATCTCGGACTTCCCGCCGCCGGGGCGGAAGCCGCCGGAGGAGACGTAGTACGAGACCTTCCCGTCCTTCACCCACTGCTGGAACTGCGCGAGCGTGGGCGCGGGGTCGGAACCGCTGAACCCGCCGATCGCGATCACGGGCCGGCCGGAGTTCAGCTGCAGCGAGCCCTGGCTCTGCGCACCGTTGACCGCGGCCGCCCATTGCGTGGTGGTGTCCTTGAGCAGCTCGACCAGCGCGGCGTTCGCCTTCTCGTCGGGCCTCCCGCCCCCGTCGCGCGCACCGTCGGGCAGCTCGACGCCCGCCGGCAGCGCGACCTCCGCCCCGCCGCCCGACGGTGCCTTCCCGTCGCGCCCGCCACCCGGACCGCCGCCGAACATGTCGCCGGACTTCGCGGTCTTCACCGCCGTCGGCACGCCGCCGCTGTGCGCGGTACCCGCCGTCGAGACCGAGAACGCCGCCGTCGCAACGCCACCGGCGAGCAGCGCGAGCACCAGTGCGGCGGCGACCGCCCGGCCGGAACCGCGCCGGGTCACGACCAGCGCGACGATCGCCGCAGCCATCAGCACGCCCACGACGATCCCCAGCCACGGCCAGGCGTACCCCGCCCGCCACGCTCGGACGATGCCCCAGCCACCGGCGGCCACCACCAGAGAGACGAGCGCGAGCGTGCCCGGCACCGTCGACCTGCGGCTCCACGCGACGGCCGCGCCGCCGCCCACGAGCACCGCGATCGCCGGGACCAGGGCCACGGTGTAGTACGGGTGCACCGTGCCGCTCATGTACGAGAACACCACGCCGGTCACCACGAGCCAGGTGCCGAAGACCGTCAGCCCCAGCGCGAGATCGCGGTCCAGGCGGCGTCGCGCCACCAGCACCAGGCCGATCACGAGGACCAGCAGAGCCGCGGGCAGCAGCCACGAGATCTCGTTGCCGAATTCGTTGCTGAACAGGCGCGCGAGGCTCGGAGTGCCGCCGAAGGACGTGCCGGTCGCACCGTTCCCACCCGGCCCGCCGCCGAATCCGCCGGAACCGGAGCCGCCGCTGTTCCCGACGATCCGTGCGAGGCCGTTGTAGCCGAGCACGAGGTCCATGAACGTGCCGTCCTTCGAGCCCCCGATGTACGGGCGCGAGGACGCGGGCCACAGCACCGTCAGCAGCACGTACCAGCCGGCCGAGACGACGACGGCGACGACGCCCAGCGCCAGGTCCCGCGCCCTCCGCAGCCAGGAGGTCTGCGCGAACAGCAGGTAGGCCAGGCCGAAACCGGGGAGCACCAGCAGGCCCTGCAGCATCTTGGTCAGGAACGCGAAGCCGAGCAGCGCGCCGCACGCCACGAGCCATCGCCACGACGCGGCCTGGCAGGCCCGCACGGTGCAGTAGGCGGCGGCGGTCATGAGCAGCACGAGCAGCGCGTCGGGGTTGTTGAACCGGAAGATGAGCACCGCGGCCGGAGTCAGGGCGCACACGGCGCCCGCCAGGAGGGCTCCTCCGGTCGCGATGCGCGCGGGGAGCGAGCCGAGGAGCCGGCGCGTCGTCAGGTACACCAGCCCGACGGTCCCGACCCCCATCAGCGCCTGCGGCAGCAGGATCGACCAGGACGAGAGCCCGAAGACGCGCACGAACAGGCCGGTCACCCACAGCGCCGCGGGCGGCTTGTCGACGGTGATCACATTGCCCGGGTCGAGCGAACCGAACAGCCAGGCCTTCCAGCTCAGCCCGCCGGCCTGCGCCGCGGCGGCGTAGAAGTCGTTGCCGTAGCCGCTGATCGACAGGTTCCAGCAATAGAGCAGCGCCGTCGCGGCGAGCAGTGCGGTCACGGCGCAGCGCCGCGGAGTCATGTACTTCACGGACTCCACCGTCGCGGGCGGAACTGGGCGGCCGCGGCCGTGCGCCTGGGAGGTCGCTGTGAGGCCCTACCGGGGCCCGTCGCCCCCGTCACCGTCGGATCCGCCCGACGGTGCGCCGTCGCCCTTCGTCAGGGAGGCCCCGTCGGCCTCGATCCCGGCATGGTCGGTGCCGCCGGCCTCGTCGCCCTCGCCGGGCGCCTCGTCGTCGAAGGACTCGGGGAGGTTCTTGACGTGCTTGTTCATCGAGCGGATGAGCAGGAAGGTCACGGCCAGGAGCGCGACGATCACGGCCAGGCCGAGCGGTCCCGACTTGCCGAACTCCGGACCCTTCGGCTTCTGCGGATCCTGCGCCAGGATCGCGACGTCGGTGGCGAGCTGCAGTAGTGGTCCCATCACTTCTCGATCCCGCTGAACAGGTCCTTCTCGGGCATCCTGCTGCTGACGACGGTCTTCGCCAACTCGTACTCCTCGGTCGGCCACAGGCGCTGCTGCCACTCCATCGGCACCGCGAAGAAGGGTCCGTTGGGGTCGATCTGGGTGGCGTGCGCGCGCAGCGCGTCGTCGCGCACGGGGAAGTACTCGCCGCACTCGACCTGCGTGGTCACGCGGGCCATCATGTCGTTCTTCTCGTCCTTCCACCGGGCGAGCCACTCGGTGTAGGGGTTCTCGAGGCCGTTCTTCTCGAACTCGTCCGCGAAGGCCTGGAACTTGCCGCGGAGGAAACCGTGGCTGTAGTAGACCTTCGAGATCTGCCAGGGCTCGCCGGCCTCGGGGAACTGCTCGGGGTCGGCCGCGGCCTCGTACGCCGCCAGCGAGACCGTGTGGGTCATGATGTGGTCCGGGTGCGGATAGCCGCCGTTCTCGTCGTACGTGATCATCACGTGCGGGCGGAACTCGCGGATCAGGCGCACCAACGTCTCCGTCGGCACCTCGACGGGCTCCAACGCGAAGCAGCCCTCGGGGAGCGGGGGCAGCGGGTCGCCCTCGGGCAGGCCCGAGTCGACGAAGCCCAGCCAGCGGTGTTCGACGCCCAGGATCGCGGCGGCCTTGGCCATCTCCTCGCGGCGCACCTCGGGCAGGCGGTCCTTGACGCCCGCGACGTCCATCGCGGGGTTGAGGATGTCGCCCCGTTCGCCGCCCGTGAACGTCGCGACCAGCACGTCGTTCCCCTCGGCCGCGTACCGCGCCATGGTGGCGGCGCCCTTGCTCGACTCGTCGTCCGGGTGCGCGTGAACGGCGAGGAGGCGGTATCCGGTCATGACCCCCAGTGTTCCACGATCGGCCGAGGGCGCGCCGCGCCGGGTGTGCTTCGATGGAAGCATGTCGACCGCCCCCGTCCGCCCCTCCGATCGCTACCCCGACGAGCGCGATCCCGCTCGCGCGCGCCGCATCGGCATCATCGGGCTGGTCGTGGTCGTGATCCTCGGCGTCGGACTCGCGTGGGCGGGCTACCAGAAGTTCTCGCGGCAGCCGGTCACCGGCGAGACGGCGGGCTACCAGGTCCTGTCCGATTCCGCCGTGGACGTGCAGGTCACCGTCACCCGCACCGATCCGCAGCAGGCGGTCAGCTGCATCGTCTACGCCAAGAACAAGGCGGGCGACGAGATCGGCCGCCGCGAGTTCTACGTCGCCCCGTCGCCGGACCCCGTCGTGGTGGTGACCAGCGAGGTACGGACCACCGAGCCGCCCGCCGTCGGCGACGTCTTCGGTTGCGGCACGAACGTGCCCGCGTATCTTGACCGTGCGTGAGCACTGACGACTCCCCCACCCCGAAGTCTGGGCAGCCGGCCCGCAACCGCGCGCCGGCGTTCGCCACCGTTTCCAGTCACTACTTCCCCGCCCTCGTCGGCCTGTTCGTCGGCGTCATGATCATCAGCAACATCACGGGCACGAAGGCCGTGCTGTTCGCCCCGTCACTGCACGTCGAGATCCTCGGCCTGCAGGTCGACGGCATCGCCACCGACGGCGCCTTCTACCTCTTCCCCCTCGCCTACGTCCTCGGCGACGTCATCTCCGAGGTCTACGGCTTCCGCGCCATGCGCCGCGTGATCCTCACGGGCTTCGCGATCCTCGCGCTCGCCGCCCTGTGCTTCTGGGTGACGACGCTGCTGCCGCCGGCCCCGGGCTGGCCCAACGACGAAGCCTTCAAGACCGTCGCCGGCGTCGTCCCGCGGTTCCTCATCGCCGGCCTCGCGGGCTATCTCGTAGGCGAGTTCATGAACTCCTGGGTCCTGGTGCGGATGAAGGCCTGGACGGGCGAAAAACACCTGTGGTCGCGCTTGCTCGGCTCGACGGTCGTCGGCGAGTTCTTCGACACCCTGGTCTTCTGCTCGATCGCCGCGCCGGCGCTCGGGTTCACCACCCCGGGGCAGTTCCTCAACTACCTGATCCTCGGTTTCGTGTGGAAGACGCTGGTCGAGATCGTCATCATGCCGCTGAGCTACGCGGCCTGCGGCTTCCTCAAGCGCCGCGAGCCCACCTACCAGCAGGCGCTGCTGGCCGCCTGAACCGGATGCCCGTTTCCGTTTCCCATGCTAGAATCAGCGGATACACGGTTCCGGATGGAGCCGTGTATTGCTGCATTTACGGGCCCCGGGCGCCGTTCCGGGGCCGGTCGGCTGTGGGGTGGTGACATCCCGCAGCGGGCCTGCCGACTACGACGAAGGACGAAGAAATGACGGACACTCAGGTGACGTGGTTGACCCCCGAGTCCCACGAGCGCCTCAAGCACGAGTTGGACGCGTTGATCGCCAACCGCCCCGTCATCGCCGCCGAGATCAACGAGCGCCGCGAAGAGGGCGATCTCAAGGAGAACGGTGGCTACCACGCCGCGCGCGACGAGCAGGGCCAGCAGGAGGCGCGTATCCGCCAGCTGCAGGAGCTCCTCAACAACGCGAAGGTCGGCGAGGCCCCCACCCAGTCCGGTGTGGCGCTCCCCGGCTCGGTCGTGAAGGTCTACTACGACGGCGACGAGAAGGACACCGAGACCTTCCTCATCGCCACCCGCGAGGAGGGCGGCGGCGACGGTGAGCTGGAGATCTACTCGCCGAACTCCCCGCTCGGCGCCGCGCTGATCGACGCGAAGGTCGGCGAGACCCGTGAGTACACCATCCCGAGCGGCGCGGTCGTCAAGGTCACGCTCGTGAGCGCGGAGCCGTACCACTCCTGAGGCTCCCCGCACCGTCGACAGCGGCCCGTCCCCCGAGGGGGGACGGGCCGCTGTCGTATGCGGTGGGTGTCGCTACCCGGCGCGGCTGCTCAGCAGCTGACTGACGGTGACGAAGGCGTACCCCTGGTCGGCCAGCTGCGTCATCGCGCGGTCGAGCGCCGTCGCCGACGAGACGAAGGTGTCGTGCAGCATCACGATCTGCCCCGGCTTCACCTTGAGCAACACGTCCGTCAGACCGTCGGGGTTGCCCTGGTAGTTGTAGTCCATCGAGTCCAGGTCCCAGAGGATCTGGGTCAGGCCCAGCCGCTTGCCGGCGTCGACCACCGACGGCGACGTGTGTCCGCCCATCGGCCGGAACAGCGTGGGCGCGCTGCCCACGGAACTGCGGATCGCGTCGTTGGTCTGCTGCAGCTGCGCGGTGCCGTCGGCCTCGGACAGCGTCGTCATGTCCGGCTGGGTCCAGGTGCCGTTGGCCACCTCGTTCCCGGTGCCGGCGATCGCCGTCATGATGTCGGGGTTGAGGTTGACCTGCGCACCGGTCACGAAGAACGTGCCCTTCGCGCTGTGGTTGTCGAGAATCTGCAGGAACTGCCTGGTCACGGGTCCGGGGCCGCCGGAGAAGGTGAGGGCGACGCACTTGCTCTTCGCGCAGTCGACGCTGCCGTCGGGCAGGTACACGGGCTTGGTCACGGGCTTCGCCGCCGCCTGCGGGGCGGGCGCGGGGTTCGACGGTCCGCCGCCCCGGCCCGACGGTGCGCCCTCGTCCCGGTTCGCGGCGTCGCCGCCACCCCCAGCCGTGGTGGGAGCGGGCGGGACCGCGGGCGCTGTGGGCCCGGCGACGGTGGGCTGCGGCTTCGCGGGCGCGCCCGGCGGCGGCACCACGACGGTCATCGTGGCCGGTGCCTGCGGCGACGGAGGCACGGTGGTCTGCCCGGGCGGCAGCGCCCCGGGATTGACTCCCGCGCCCGGCTTCGCGGAGGCACCCGACGGTGCCGACGGCAACGGGTCGAACGTGAGGCTCGACCCGAGGCGGCTCGGGTCGCCGCCGGTCACGCCGCATCCGACCGCGACGGCAGCCGCGATCACGAGGGCACTCCCCGCGACCGCGTAGTTGCGGACCTTCCGGCTCTGCTTCGGCCTCAAGAACTCACTCCAGCCACTTGTGTCACGTTCTACAACAAGAGCCACTTTAGTCCCACGAACCCTGAAGGGGAAGTCGAAGGTTCAGATGGTGACCGAGTCGTTACTCCGAGACAAGAGGCCGACAAGGACCGCGACGGACGATCGCGGCGTGCATCCGAACTACTTCGCGCCGTGGCATCGGCGTCACCCCGCCGCCTTCGTCGTCCTGATGATCACGGCGATCGTGCTGGTCGTCCTCACGCTGGGCGCCGGACTGCTGCTCGGACTGGGCGTGCTGTTCGTGCACGCGCTGTCCGAGCCGGTCCCCGTCGACGCCCACGACGAGCGCGCGGTGCGGACGCGGTTCAGCACCTACGCCGGCGACGTCGACGCCTCGCGCGACGTCTCGGTGATGTGGTGCACCCGGCTGGCGAACGGCGACGCGAGCTCCCGGTGGTTCCCGCCCGGACCGCGATCCACCGGCGACGTCACGATCGACGGCGATGCCGCCACGATCGTCGTGCACTACTCCCCGCTGGGCGCCCCGAGCGACCCGGACGAGGACCCCGTCCGGGCGACGACGCTGGTGCGGTTCCGCTACGAGTCCAGCGCGTGGCGCTACTGCGGCGTCAGCTGAACGCGTTCTCCAGATCGGCGATGAGGTCGCCGACGTCCTCGATGCCGACGGACAGGCGCACCAGGTCCTCGGGGACCTCGAGCTGCGAGCCGGCGGTGGAGGCGTGGGTCATCGCGGCGGGGTGCTCGATGAGCGACTCGATGCCGCCGAGCGACTCCGCGAGGGTGAAGACCTCGGTCCGGGCGCAGAACCGCTGCGCGGCCTCGCGGCCGCCGGCGAGGCGCACGGAGATCATGCCGCCGAAGCGCTTCATCTGCTTGGCCGCGACCGCGTGGTTCGGGTGGCTCTCCAGGCCCGGGTACAGCACCGTCGAGACCTCGGGGCGGCCGGAGAGGAACTCGACGATCTTCTCCGCGTTGTCGCAGTGCCGGTCCATGCGGACGCCGAGCGTCTTGATGCCGCGCAGCGCGAGGTAGACGTCGAACGGGCCGGGCACCGCACCCGCGCCGTTCTGCAGGAAGGCGAAGTCGGTGTCGAGCTGCTCGTCGTTGGTCACCAGCGCGCCGCCGACGGTGTCGCTGTGCCCGCCGAGGTACTTGGTCACCGAGTGCAGCACCACGTCGGCACCGAGGGTCAGCGGCGTCTGCAGGTAGGGGCTCGCGAAGGTGTTGTCCACCACCAGCTTCGCGCCGCCGGCGTGCGCCACCTCGGCCAGCGCCTCGATGTCGCCGATGTTGAGCAGCGGGTTGGTCGGGGTCTCGATCCACACCAGCTTGGTGTTGGGGCGGATCGCGGCGCGCACGGCGTCGACGTCGGTGACCGGCGCCGGGGTGTGCTCGATCCCCCACTGCGAGAACACCTTGTCGATGAGGCGGAAGGTCCCGCCGTAGGCGTCGTCGGGGATGATCAGGTGATCGCCCGGGCGCAGGGTGGCGCGCAGCAGGGTGTCGGTGGCGGCCATGCCCGAGGCGAATCCGCGACCGAAGGTGCCCTCCTCGATCGCGGCGAGGTTCGCCTCGTACGCGCGACGCGTCGGGTTGCCGGTGCGGGCGTACTCGAAGCCGCCGCGCATGCCGCCGACGCCGTCCTGGGCGAAGGTGGAGCTGGCGTAGATCGGGACGTTGACCGCGCCGGTCAGCGGGTCGGGCTCGTAGCCGGCGTGGATCGCGCGGGTGGAGAAGCCCTGCGCCGCATGCTTGTCGATCGCGCTCTTCTGCTCGCTCATGGTGCGGCCCTTTCTACTTGCCGTGGGAGAGGAAGTTCAGCACGTCGTGCCGGGTGATCACGCCGACGGGCTTGCCGTCGTCGATCACCATGAGGGCGTCGGACTCGCGCAAGGCGGTGTTGGCGGCCGAGATCGGCTGGCCCGCACCGATGAGCGGGAACGCGGGGCCCATGTGCTTGCTCACCGGGTCGGCGAGGTTCGCGCGGCCCTCGAAGACCGCGGAGAGCAGCTCGCGCTCGGTGACGGCGCCCGCGACCTCGCCCGCCATGATCGGCGGCTCGGCGCCGACGACGGGCATCTGCGAGACGTTGTACTCGGCGAGGATCTCGATGGCGTCGCGGATCGTCTCCGACGGATGCGTGTGCACCAGGTCGGGCAGCTCGCCCTTCTTGCCGCGCAGGATGTCGCCGACGAGGGCCTCCTGCTCCTTGGGGTCGAGCGGCGCGCGCAGGAAGCCGTAGCTCGACATCCACTTGTCGTTGAAGATCTTCGACAGGTAGCCGCGGCCACCGTCGGGCAGCAGCACGACGACCACGGCGTCGGGGTCGCGCTCGGCGACGCGCAGCGCGGCGACGACTGCCATGCCGCACGAGCCGCCGACGAGCAGGCCCTCCTCGCGGGCGAGGCGGCGGGTCATCTCGAAGGAGTCGGCGTCGGAGACGGCGATGATCTCGTCGGGGACGTCGGGGTCGTAGGCGGTGGGCCAGAAGTCCTCGCCCACGCCCTCGACGAGGTACGGGCGGCCGGTGCCGCCGGAGTAGACGGAGCCCTCGGGGTCGGCGCCCACGACCTTGACCGTGCCGCCGGAGATCTCCTTGAGGTAGCGGCCGGTGCCGGTGATGGTGCCGCCGGTGCCGACGCCCGCCACGAAGTGGGTGATCTTGCCCTCGGTGTCGCGCCAGATCTCCGGGCCGGTGGTCTCGTAGTGCGACGCGGGACCGTTGGGGTTGGAGTACTGGTTCGGCTTCCAGGCGCCGGGGATCTCGCGCGTGAGGCGATCGGAGACGTTGTAGTACGAGTCCGGATGCTCGGGCGCGACGGCGGTCGGGCACACGACGACCTCCGCGCCGTACGCCTTGAGGACGTTGCGCTTGTCCTCGCTGACCTTGTCGGGGCAGACGAAGACGCACTTGTAGCCGCGCTGCTGCGCGACGATCGCGAGGCCCACGCCGGTGTTGCCGGACGTCGGCTCGACGATGGTGCCGCCGGGCTTGAGCTCGCCCGACTCCTCCGCGGCGTCGATCATCTTCACCGCGATCCGGTCCTTACTGGAGCCGCCGGGGTTGAGGTACTCGATCTTGGCCGCGACCAGGCCTGATCCGGGCTTCACCACGGAGTTCAGTCGCACCAGTGGGGTGTCGCCGATCAACTCGCTGACGTGTCCTGCGATACGCATGCCTCCATGGTCCCATTCACGCTCCGCGGGGCGCGCGCCCGGTGCCCGCCTCGGTGGGTAGATTGGCGGCATGGGGTACTCCCGGAGCCGGCTCGCCCGTGACGCGCTGTACACCTCGGCCGCCGCCGTCAGCGGCGCCGGAGCCACCTGGGGCGCCTACGCGCTGCTGACCAAGCAGGCGCGCACCGCGCGCACCGTCATCCCCCACCGCACCGACAAGGCACCGTCGAAGGACGGGATCTACGCCCCCGGCACCGCCGTGGTCGAGCGGCCCGGACCGCACCAGCCCGCCGACGTGAGCCTCATGGTCTTCGGGGACTCCACGGCCGCGGGCCTCGGGGTCGACGATGCCGAGCACACGCCCGGCGTCCTGATCGCGCGCGGCGTCGTGGCCGAGACCGGCCGGACGGTGCGGCTCGCGGTGAAGGCGATCGTGGGCGCGACGTCGAAGGGCCTGGCCGCGCAGATCGAGGCCGCATTCATCGCGAAGCAGATCCCGGACGTCGCGGTGATCATCGTCGGCGCGAACGACGTGACGGCGCTCAACGCGATCGAGCCCTCCGCACGGCGGCTCGGCGCGGCCGTCGCCCAGCTGCGCGGCGCGGGCGCCGAGGTCGTGGTCGGCACCTGCCCCGACATCGGCGTGGTGCAGTCCATCCCGCAGCCCCTGCGCTCGGTGATCCGGCGGTACGGGCTGCAGCTGGCGGCGCGGCAGCGGGCGCACGTGCTCGCCGCCGGCGGGCACCCCGTGCCCTTCGCCGACACCCTGACGCCCGAGTTCCTCGAGGCGCCCGAGCGGATGTTCTCGCCGGACAACTTCCACCCGTCGTCGGCCGGCTACGAACTCGCGGCGCGCCTGCTGCTCCCCGAGGTGCTGGCCGCCCTCGGCGAGTGGCACGGCCCGCTCCCGTCGCCGCCGGAGGTCTCCGAGGCCGCCGACGCGAACCGGCTCACGGCGCGCCTGTCGCGCGCGCTGCGCCGGGACTGACCTCCCCGAAACGCCGAACGCCCCGCAGCCGGGGCTGCGGGGCGTTCGGACGAGTGGAACCTAGTCGCTGCTGTAGAAGTAGCTCAGCAGGCGCAGGATCTCGACGTACAGCCAGACCAGCGTGACGGTCAGGCCCAGGGCCACGCCCCACGCCGCCTTCGACGGTGCGCCGGCGCGGATCAGCTGATCCGCCTGGTCGAAGTCCAGCAGGAAGCTGAACGCCGCGATCGCGATGCACACCAGCGAGAAGATGATCGCGATGGTGCCGCCGCCGCGCAGGGGGTTCGAGTCACTGAACAGCGCGATGACCATGTTGCCGAGCGCCAGGACCAGTACGCCGATCATGGCCGCGAAGAGCATGCGGGTGAAGCGCGGCGTCACGCGGATCGCGCCGGTCTTGTAGACCACGAGCATGCCGACGAAGACGCCGATCGTGGCGAGCACCGCCTGGCCGATGAGCGCGGACGCGCTGACGGATCCGCTGACCCGATAGGAGATGGCCATCGAGATCGCGCCGACGAAGAGGCCCTCGAACGCCGCGTAGGACAGCACGATCGCCGGGTTGTCCTGCTTGCGGCCGAAGCTTGCGACGAGCACCAGAATGAGGCCGCCGATCGCACCCACGATCGCGAGGGGACCCGCGAGGCCGGGGTTCGAGTCGGCGAGGAAGAACGAGCCGATCGCGAAGACGATGAGCACGCCGAGCGTGGCAGCGGTCTTGGTCACGACGTCGTCGATGGTCATCGAACGCGCGCCCGTGCCCTGCTGGTACGGGGCCTGCGGCGGCTGCTGGTACTGCTGGAACTGCATGCCCTGGGCGGCGCCTGCGGCACCCATCCCCAGGTTCATGCCCTGCGGGTATCCCTGCTGCTGACCGAAGCCCTGCTGCGGGTAGCCCTGCTGATAGCCGGCGGGCGCCTGCTGGCGGTTCTCCTTGGTCAACCCGCGGAAGATCGGGTTACTGCTTTCGCGCACCGTGGGGTCCTTTCCCTGGTCGTGCACCTGTACGTATTGTTCAACGCTCGAGTCCGCGGATGCGTTCCCGGTTTCGGCGACGTTCTTTACGAACAGCTTAACCGTGTCGGGCCGGATGCGCAGGTGCCTATGCCGCGGGACGGTCGAGCAGGTCGTAGAGGCGGCTCCGCAGCTCGTCGCGCGGCACGACGGACTCCACGGCCGCGAGCGAGTCGGCGTCGTCGCTGCGCAGTACCCCGAGCAGCATGTGAGCGCTCTCGATGCTCCTGTCCTTGCGGTGCGCCGCCTCCCGCACCGCGAGCTGCAGTGTCTTCTTCGACGCTGGGTCGAACGGGATGTGCCCCGCCCGGAACTTCTTGCGGATGGGGCGCAGGATGTCGAAGCCGAAGCGCTTCTCGACGGCGTCCGCGACAGCGCCCACGTCGATGCCGATGCCGCGCAGCGCCTCGGCGTCGTTGTCGGTGAGCACCCGGCCGGCCGCGGAGGCGCGCACCGCCTCGGGTGTGAGGCCCACGTCGGTCAGTTCGTGCTGCAGCGGACCGTCGACGGTGCCGAGCACCCCGAGCAGTAGGTGGGTGGGCGTGATCTTGTCGGCGCCGCCGTCGCGCGCCTCCTCCTGAGCGAGCACGACCGCGACGCGGGCGCTCTTGGTGAACCGTTCGAACACAGCAGTCCTGTTCCCGGCTTACTTGCCGTACTTCTTGTGCACCGCTTGGCGGCTGACCGCGAGGTGTTCCGCGATGTCCTGCCAGGACCAGCCGAGATTCCTGGCGTTGGACACCTGGACCGCCTCGAGTTGGTCGGCCAGCTTCCGCAGTGCGACGACGGCGCGGAGCCCCTCCGCGGGGTCCTCCGATGCCGCCGATCCGACGAGGGTGGGTGGTGAGCTCACACCCGTCAATCTACGTTGACAGCGTCCGGATGTCAACGCATGTTGACAGATTCGACGGTGCGCCGCGCGCTACGCTTCCCCCGCGCCCCTATAGCCCAATTGGCAGAGGCAGCGGACTTAAAATCCGCCGAGTGTCGGTTCGAGTCCGACTGGGGGCACCGCGCCCGCCGAACCACACCGGACGACGCCGGCCCCGTCGCCCTCGCCGGACGGCTGGGCCGCATCACGCAGGACTACATCCCCGGCATCGGCAGGAACTCGAGCACGTCGATCGTGCCGACCTGGAGATGCGGATGGCCTGTCAGCAGAGCGTCGAGCGTCTCTCGAGTGTCGGCCTGGAGCACGGAGTAGCCGCCCACGGTGCCGTCCCCACCCGCGACGGGCGAGCCGCCGTCGACGATGGCTTCGCCCACCTTGCCGAACCACTCCATCCAGGCCGCCATGCCTGCCTGCTGCTCCTCGGGAGACGCCTGAGCCATCTGCTCGGCCGCCGACTGATCGGCGCGGTAGAGCACGAGGTACTTCGTCATGAGTTCCTGCTTCCGTTGCTGGCTGGCTCCGTGTTGAACCGTTCGTATCGTCGGCAGCAGCAACAGGATATGCAACTATACATGTAAGAACTCGAACAGTGCGGGAGATATCGATCGCCGATCCCGTCAGCGCAGCACGCGGTAGTGCACGAAATCGACACCGCACGTGAAGGATCGGCCCCCGACCCGCTCGAGCGCGGTCGACGCACCCTGCTGCGGGAAGTACGGGATACCGCCGCCCACGAGCACCGGGTAGACGCGCACGCGGTACTCGTCGAGCAGGCCGAGCCGCGCCGCCTCGGCGGCCAGGCCGGCGCCGCCGACGCCGATGTTCCCGCCGCCGGGTTCGGCGCGCAGCCGCGCGACCTCCTCGGACAGGTCGCCGTCGGCGAGGCGGGTGTTGGCGCCCTGCACCTCGGTGAGCGTCGTGGAGAAGACGACCTTCGGCAGGTCCTTCCAGAGCGCCGCGAAGACCCTCTCGTCGGCGTCCAGCGGCTGGGTCTCCGCAGCGGTGTCCCAGTAGAGCATCGTCTCGTAGAGCTTCCGCCCCATCAGGTGCACGTCCAGCCCGCGCACCTCGTCGGTGGCGAAGCGGAACACCTCCTCGTCGGGCTGCGACCAGTCGAAGGCCCCGTCCGGCCCCACGATGTACCCGTCCGCCGACGTGCTCAGGGAGTAGGTGACACTGCGCATCCGTCCATGATGACCGAATCGTCCGGTCCCCGCGGCACTCCCGGCAGAGACCCAGGTCAGTCCTGCACCCCTGCGGCCACCGGGAGTCCGCTGCGGTAGGGCGGGGCGATGTCGTGCTCGTCGAAGGCGCGCAGGATGCGGCGGCGCAGTTCGCGCTCCACCGCCCACTGCCGGTTCGCGCGCACACGCACGGTGAGGCGGATACTCACCCGGTCGGCGGTGGCTCCGTCGACGCCCAGCATGTCCGGGGCACCGAGGACGTCGTCCGACAGCGGCTCGTCGGCGACCGCCTCCAGCGCAGCTTCGAGGGCGACGCGGCACGCCAGATCCACATCGGCGGAGTACGAGATCGGCAACTGCAGGAAGGCCACCGCGTAGTCCTGGCTGAAGTTGGCGACGCGCATGATCTCGCCGTTGCGGACGTACCAGAGCGTGCCCTGCACGTCGCGGACCGTCGTGATCCGCATCCCCACGGTCTCGACGGTGCCGGTGACCTCCCCGAGGTCCACGACATCGCCCACGCCGTACTGGTCCTCGATCAGCATGAAGATGCCGGAGATGAAGTCCCGCACCAGGTTCTGCGCGCCGAAACCGAGCGCGACGCCGACCACGCCGGCGGAGGCGATGAGCGGGGCCACGTTCACCCCGAGGATCGCCAGCGACTGGATCACCACCCAGATCAGCACGAGGAACGAGACCGCGGACTTGAGCACCGAGCCGATGGTCTCGGCGCGCTGCGCCCGCCGGGCCCGGGCCTCCCGGTCCCGCTGCGCCTTCGCGGGATCGTCGACGGTACGCCGCCGCACGGCGGGCAGGCGGCTGCTGCCGAGCCTGCCGCGGAGTCGGTCGAGGCCGAATCGTCGTGGGGCCGAGTCGGCATCGCGCCCGCTGCCGCCGCGGACGAGGCGGTCGATCGCGCGATGGAGCACCCACCGCAGGACCACGGCCAGCACCACGTAGATGCCGATCTCCAACGGCTTGTGGATCAGCCACTGCTGTCCCGACACACTGAACGGAAGGGCTAGATCGGACATGCCTCCGACGGTACGGACGCTCGCGCCAGGCGCAAGTTCCGTCAACGGCGGATGGTCGGATCAGTGTTGGTGCATCACGTCGTAGATCACCTTGAGCACCCCGTTGGGGTACGTCTGCGATTCCCGCAGCCGCAGCGCAGTGGCGTCGCGGTCCTCACGGCCGAAGATGCTCTTGCCCGCACCCAGCAGGTAGGGGAACACCAACAGGTTGTACCGGTCGATGAGGCCCGCGTCGGCGAGGTTGCGCGCGAGCTCACAGCTGCCGTGGATGAAGATCGAGCCGCCGTCGGTCTCCTTGAGAGCGGCGACGTCCTCGGCCGACCGCAGGATCGTGGTGCCACCCCACCCGTCGATGAGGTCGCCCTCGCCGATCGTCGTGGACACGACGTACTTCGGCAGGTCGCGGTACGCGGCGTGATCCTCGGACTGCGGCCACACCGCGCCGAAGGCCTCGTAGCTGCGCCGCCCGAACAGCAGCGCCGTCGTGTCCGCCAGTTCCTCCCCCTTGAGCGAGAAGGCCTCCGGGAGGAAGTCGTGCCGCGCCACCCAGCCGCCGCTGCGATGCCCCTCGACGGTCCCTCCGGGCGAGTCCGCCACCCCGTCGAGCGAGATGAATCCCGTGTACACCAGTTCGCGCGTCATACCGCCCACACTAGTGCGCGGGTCAGATTCGTCACCGCCACTTGACCATCGAACACCGTCGAGTAATCTGGTTGTCGTCGCAAAGGACATCCGGACGAGGCGCACCGTACCCGGCGAGCGAAAAGACGGTGCGAACCTGAGGAGGTTCGCATCATGGCATGGATCGTTCTGATCGTCTCCGGCGTTCTCGAGGCCGTCTGGGCCACCGCGCTCGGCAAGTCCGAGGGCTTCTCCAAACTCACCCCGTCGATCGTCTTCGGCGTCGCGCTCGTCGCCAGCATGGCCGGGCTCGCGTACGCCATGCGCGATCTGCCCACCGGCACCGCCTACGCGGTCTGGGTCGGCATCGGCGCCACCCTCACGGTGGTCTACGCGATGGCCACGGGCGAGGAGTCCGCATCGCTGGTCAAGGTCGTCTGCATCATGGCCATCGTCGGCGGTGTCGTCGGACTCAAGCTGGCCCACTGACCGTCGCGCGGGCGTGCGCCCGCATGCGGCCGGTGCCGCCGTACGTCGCCACCCGCAGCACCCATTCGACGGGGCCGTACCGGAACCGTTCCGTGTACCACCGCGCGGCCACGAGCTGGAGGGCGAAGACGCCCACGGCGAAGGCGAGTACCGCACCGTCGGAACACATCCCGGCCTGCGCGAACCCGTAGCCCGTGAAGACGATCGCTGCGATCAGCGACTGCGACAGGTACACCGTGGCACTGATCCGCCCGGCCGGCGCGAAGGCGGCGGACACCGCAGGCCGGGCGTGGATGATCCGCAGGAAGGTGGCGGCGTACGCGGCGGCGAGCAGCGGCCCGGAGAGGTAGCCGAGCGCCTCGGTGTTCGGAATGCGCAGCAGCACCGGGATCGCCGCGATCGGTAGGCCGAGACCGAACCCGATCGCCTGCACGCGCGGCAGGTGGGGCAGGTAGCGGGCGGGATCCTCGAGCAGGCGGACCTTTCCGGCGGCGAGGCCGACGAGGAACAGCGGCAGGACGTTGAGCAGCCCGAAGACCACCATCGGGGCCAATCCCGAGAACCAGTAGTCGAACCGGTACGCGGCGGCCCGCCCCCATCCCGCGCGGATCGCGTCGAGCGCTGCGGCGTGCCCCGGTTCCGCAGGGGCGGTGACGACGCGGGCCACCGTGAGGCCCGTGAGCAGGAGCAGGCAGCCCGCGTACAGCGCCGTCGCCAGGCGGAGGGCGGAGCGCGGCCGGATTCGGCTCAGCGCCAGCAGGGCGATCCCGATGACGCCGTAGCCGAACAGCACGTCACCCGTGAACAGCAGGACCGCGTGGAGAGCGCCGATCACCGCCAGTGCCGCGAGCCGGCGGGCCGTGCGGGCCCGTGCACTCGCCCCGTCGCGCTGCGCCGACCGGAACTGCAGGGTCAGCGAGTACCCGAACAGGAAGGAGAACAGCACGTAGAACTTGTGGTGGAAGAGCACGTCGACGAGGTCGCGAACGACACCCGGTCCGAAGCCCTCGGGGTCCGCCATGAGGCCGATGTTGACGACGAAGATGCCACCCAGGGCGAAACCGCGCAGCGCGTCCAGCGGCGCGATGCGGGTGCCCGCCTCGGTGATCGTCGACATGCCGTGACCGTACGGTCCGGCAGGCGGGTGCCGCCTCCGTGAAGACCCGGAGATCGACCCCCACGTCGGCTCAGGCCGCGCGCGCCGCCAGCCGGCCGGCCGGGTCGAGCACCGTGTCGACGGTGCCGTGCCGCGCCTCGGCGCGGCACACGGCCGTCGCCCACTGCTCGGGGTCGGCGAGGTCCGCGACGAGCGCGTAGACCTCGCCGGAGAGTACGGAGACCACGTCGCGGAAGTTGGTGCCGACCGCCGTCACCCGGTTCCCCGCAGCGGAGAGCTCAGCGACCAGTCGTGCCGTCGCGTCGGTGCCGTCCAGCACCACGATCACGCATTCGGTTGCCTTCGTCATTGTCGACTTCCTTTCGCCGTCTGCAGAAGACGTTAGGCTGCCGAACCGCTTCGTGCGCTGCCGAAAGGCTGTGAGTTCGTCAACAGTGCGTTAATTCCCGGGTTCGGCCAGCCCCATGGCGACGCCGTCGAGGATGTCGTGCTCGGAGACGGTGAGCTCGGTCACGCCGACGGCCCCCAGTCGCTCCGCCAGCCGCATCGCCACGAGCGCGCCGCCACCGATGACGTCGGCGCGTCCGGGGTGCATCGGCCCCAGCGCCAGGCGCTCCGCGGAGGTCATGCCCACGAGCCGGCGGCACAGCGCGATCAGGTCGTCGAGCGGCACCCGCGAGCCGTGGATGAGCGCGGGGTCGTACTCGGCGAGTCCGTGCGCCAGCGCGGCGAGAGTCGTGAAGGTGCCGGCGACGCCGATCCAGGTGCACACGCCGTCGAGCGGCACCACGGCGGTCGCCCCGTCGAGCGCGGCGTCGATGTGGGAGATCGCGTCCGCCACCTCGGCCTCGGTCGGCGGGTCGGTGGGCAGCGCGCGTTCGGTGATCCGAACGCAGCCGATGTCGGCGGAATGGGCGTGCGCGACGGTGCCCGCCGAGCCCACGACGAGCTCCGTCGAGCCGCCCCCGAGATCGACGACGAGCGCCGGGTCGGCGGCGTCGAGGCCGGCGGTGGCGCCGCGGTAGGAGAGCTCCGCCTCCTCGGTGCCGGCGATCACCTCGGCGCGGGCACCCGGGGTGATCCGGCCCAGTGCCGCGGCGGTGAGGTCGAGGAAGGCCTCGCGGTTGGCGACGTCACGGGCCGCGGAGGTCGCGACCATGCGCACCCGCGTCGCGCCCAGTTCGAGTGCGGTGGCGACGTAGTCGTCGAGCGCCGCGCGGACCCGCTCGAGGGCCTCGGCGGCGAACTCCCCCGTGGCGTCGACGCCCTGCCCGAGCCGGACGATCCGCATCTCGCGATGCAACTCGACCAGGCCGGCCTCGGAGGATCGGGCGACGTACAGGCGGATGCTGTTGGTACCGCAATCGATCGCCGCGACGACGAGGGAGGTCACTCACCACCCCAGGGGAACTGCGGCTCGGGCCAGTCGGCCGGGATCGCGCTGCCACGCAGGCCGGCCGCCGCGGCGAGCGCGACGGCCTCGTCGCCCAGCCGGACGACGCCGGGGCCCTCGGCGAGCGCATAGGCGATGAGCACGTGCAGGCACTTCACCCGGTCCGGCATGCCGCCGCCGGTGAAATCGGTGCCCAGGTCCTCCAGAGCGTTGCGGGATTCGAGGTAATGACGGTGCGCCGCGCGGTAGTTCTCGGCGATGGCCTCGTCGGAGGCGAGGAGCGCCTCCATCTCCCGCATCACACCCGCGCTCTCCTGGCGGCTGGCCTCGGCGGTGAGCCGCGGATCCGTCAGGTAGTAGAGCGTCGGGAAGGGCGTGCCGTCGGGCAGCTGCGGCGCGGTCTTGACCACGGCGGGCTCGCCGTCGGGCGTGCGGTAGGCGATGGCGAGCACGCCGCGGGGCGCGCGGCCCAGCTGCGCGGCGACCCGGTCCAGATCTTCCTGGGCGACTGCGTCACTCATCAGTGCGGCACCGCGATCGTGCGCCAGACATTGGTGTACCAGGGGTTCTGCTTGGCCTGCTCGGCCTCGACCTGCTCCGGCGTGGGCTTCGGGGCGCCGGGCACCTGCACGCGATACGGCGTCTCGCCGGGCATCACGTACTGCAGCCGGATCCGGGCCTGCGCCTTGATGTACTCCGGGTCGTCCTGCAGGCGTTTCTGCTCCTCGAGCCGCGCGATGTCGGACAGCAGCTGGGCGTGCTCGGCCGCGACCTTCTCCTCGCGGGCCTGCTCGGACATGTAGGTCCGAACGGGCACCGCGAGGGTGAGGGCGAGGACGCACAGCACGAGGAACAGCACGACGGTCCGCCCGGCGCTCCGTCCGTCCGCACGGGCTTCGCCGCCCGACGGGCTGCGCACGAGGCGGGACCTGCTGCTCACTTCGGCTGTGCTCCTTCGACTCTCGGTGTACTACGGCGTCTAGCTGGTGAACTCGAAGCGGGGGAAGGCGGTGTCGCCGGCGTACCGCGCGGCGTCACCCAGCTCCTCCTCGATGCGCAGCAGCTGGTTGTACTTCGCCACCCGCTCCGACCGCGCCGGCGCACCGGTCTTGATCTGCCCCGAACCGACGGCGACCGCCAGATCGGCGATGGTGGTGTCCTCCGTCTCACCGGAGCGGTGGCTCATCATGCTCTTGTAGCCGTTGTTGTGCGCCAACGCCACCGCATCGAGGGTCTCGGTGAGGGTGCCGATCTGGTTGACCTTCACCAGCAGGGCGTTCGCCGCGCCCCGGGCGATGCCGTCCTCGAGCCGCTCCGGGTTCGTCACGAACAGGTCATCACCGACCAGCTGCACCTTGTCACCGATCGCATCGGTCAGGTCGACCCAGCCCTCCCAGTCGTCCTCCGAGAGCGGGTCCTCGATCGAGACCATCGGGAACTCCCCGATCAGACCCCGGTAGAACTCCCCCATCTCCGCCGCCGAAAGGACCTTGCCCTCGAACTTGTAGCCCTGCGGGGTGTAGAACTCCGTCGCCGCCACATCCAACGCCAGCGCCACATCGGAGCCCAGCTGCAGACCGGTCTTGCCGATCGCCTCCGAGATCAGCTCCAACGCCTCCCGCGTCCCCGCCACCGACGGCGCGAAACCACCCTCATCACCCAGGCCCGTATTCAGACCCTTGGCCTTGAGCACCGACTTGAGCGCGTGGTAGACCTCCGCGCCCCAGCGCAGCGACTCCTTGAAGGTCTCCGCACCGATCGGCGCGACCATGAACTCCTGGACGTCGACGCCGCTGTCCGCGTGCGCGCCGCCGTTGAGGATGTTCATCATCGGCACCGGCAGAATGTGCGCGTTCGGCCCACCCAAGTACCGGAACAGCGGCAGCGCCGCCGACTCCGCCGCGGCCTTCGCCGCCGCCAAAGACACACCCAGCAGGGCGTTCGCACCCAGGCGGCTCTTATCCGGCGTGCCATCCAGATCCAACAGCGTCTGATCGATGACCCGCTGCTCATCAGCCGGGATACCGATCACCTCCGGGGCGATGACCTCCAGCACACCCTCGACAGCCTTCGTCACACCCTTACCGAGGTACCGGTCACCGCCGTCCCGCAGCTCCACCGCCTCGTGCTCACCGGTCGACGCACCCGAAGGCACCGCCGCACGCGCGAAGCTGCCATCGGCCAGCACGATCTCGACCTCCACCGTGGGGTTACCACGCGAATCGAGGATCTCGCGGGCGCCTACCTGGATGATTTCGGACACGGTCTCTCCTTATGCACTGGCCGAGCTCGGGGGCAACTCAGCCGCCAGCCTAGTGCCCGGCACCCACGACACGAAGCCCGGCGCGCACGAAGTCCCGATCACACCGATCGGATCTCCTCATACCGGCGTCGCGCGGCGCTACCCTGCGGTCATGTCCATCCCGGTGCTCGACCTCGCCCTCCTCGACACCGCCCCCGCGCGGTTCGACGATGCGGTGCGGGCCGCCGCACACGACGTCGGCTTCTTCTACCTGACGGGGCACGGCCTTCCGCCGGAGCGCAGCGACGAGGTCCTGGCCGTGGCCCGCGCCTTCTTCGCGCTGCCGCAGGCGGAGAAGGACGCGATCGCGATGACGAACTCGCCGCACTTCCGCGGCTACACCCGCCTCGGCGGCGAGCTCACCCGTGGCGAGGTCGATTGGCGTGAGCAGATCGACCTGGGCCGGGAGGATCCGGCACCGCCGGGCCCCGGGCCGGACTACCGGAACCTGCTCGGCCCGAACCAGTGGCCGACGTCGCTCCCCGCGCTGCGCGCCGTGATGGAGCGGTGGGACGCGGACCTGTCCCGGATCTCGCTCGCGCTGCTGCGGGCGTGGGCACGATCGCTCGGCGCCGACCCGCACGTCTTCGACGAGGCCTTCGCGGAGCAGCCGGCGACGCTGATCAAGATCGTCCGCTATCCCGCGGGAACGGCGTCGGAGCAGGGCGTGGGCGCGCACAAGGACTCGGGGGTGTTGACGCTGCTGCTCGTGGACCCCGCCTCGCAGGGCCTGCAGGTGCTGCCGCCGGGTGCGACCGCCTGGATCGACGTGCCGCCGCTGCCCGGCGCCTTCATCGTGAACATCGGCGAGATGCTGGAGGTGGGCACGGACGGTTACCTGCACGCCACCGAGCACCGCGTGCTCAACCGCAGCGCGGGTGCCGACCGGATCTCGGTGCCGTACTTCTTCAACCCGTCGGTCACCGCGCACATGCCGCACCTGCCCCTCCCCGCGGAGCTGCGGACGGGTGTCACCGTCGACCCGGACAACCCGATCTTCGACACCTACGGCGAGAACGCCTGGAAGAGCCGCCTGCGGGCGCACCCGGACGTGGCGGCGCGGCACTACCCGCAATCCGCTTCGTAACCCGACCCGCGTCCCTATCGTGGGGACCATGACCGGCGCAGCCCCGCTCGTCCTCGTCTACAGCTCCAACGCGCGGCATCGCGCGGAGATCACGGCCGCCCTGGGGACGCGCCCCGCGCCGGACAGACCCCCGATCACCGTCCTCGAGGCCGCGACGGCGCCCGCCGTGATCGCCCGGCTGGACGAGGGCGGGGTCGCCCTGGTCGTGCTCGACGGCGAGGCCGCCCCGGCGGGCGGGATGGGGCTGGCCCGGCAGGTGCGCGACGAGATCGAGCCGTGCCCGCCCCTACTGGTCATCACGGCACGGCGTGCCGACGGCTGGTTGGCACGGTGGTCCCAGGCGGACGACTGGGTGAGCCACCCGCTCGACCCGTTCGAACTCGCGGGCGCCGCGGGGCGGCTGCTGGCCACGGCGACGCTCTGAGAATCAGACACGCTCGCGCCGAAAAGCCCACCCCGATCAGAGGTTGGACATATAGTCGTGATGTAGCTCACAACTCCACTCAGGGGAACCTAACCGGTTCTGCTGAATGGGATTTCGCATACACCGCGGAAGGAGCATCGCCGTGAACCTGTACGTGCCCATCCTCGTACTGGGGGCGATCGCGGCCGCCTTCGCGGTGTTCTCCGTCGGTGTCGCCCGGTTCGTGGGGCCGCGCCGGATCAACCGGGCGAAGCTCGAGGCGTACGAGTGCGGCATCGACCCGTCGCCCACACCCGCGTCCGGTGGCGGCCGGTTCCCGGTGAAGTTCTACCTGACGGCCATGTTGTTCATCATCTTCGACATCGAGATCGTCTTCCTCTATCCGTGGGCCGTGCACTTCGACGTGCTGGGCACGTACGGCCTGCTCGCGATGGCGCTGTTCCTGGTGAACGTCACGGTCGCCTACGTCTACGAGTGGCGACGAGGGGGACTGAGTTGGGACTAGAAGACAAGGTTCCGGGCGGATTCCTGCTGTCGACGCTGGAGGTGGTGGCGGGGTACGCGCGGAAGGGATCGCTCTGGCCCGCCACGTTCGGCCTGGCCTGCTGCGCCATCGAGATGATGGCGACCACCGGCCCCCGGTTCGATATCGCCCGGTTCGGCATGGAGGCCTTCCGCGCCTCGCCCCGGCAGGCCGACCTCATGATCGTGGCCGGCCGCGTCAGCCAGAAGATGGCGCCCGTATTGCGGCAGGTGTACGACCAGATGGCAGAGCCGAAATGGGTGCTGGCCATGGGGGTCTGCGCCAGCTCGGGCGGCATGTTCAACAACTACGCGGTGGTGCAGGGCGTCGACCACGTGGTGCCCGTGGACATCTACCTCCCCGGCTGCCCGCCCCGCCCGGAGATGCTGCTCAACGCCCTGCTGGCCCTGCACGAGAAGGTCGCGGAGACGCCGATGGGCGTGAACCGCGAAGCCGCGCGCCGGGCCGCGGAGGAGGCCGCGCTCGCGTCGCGCCCCACCATCGAGTTCAAGGGCCTGCTGCGATGACCGACTCCCCCGATCTGCCCGAGCCCGGCGGCACCGTCGAGCCGTCGGCGCCGCAGCCCGACGTGGTGCGCACCCGCACCGGCATGTTCAGCGGGGGCACCGGCGACACCTCGGGCTACGGGCGGATCGCCCGCCCCGTCGCCATGCCGGGACCGGGCGAGGAGCCGCTGCCACCGGGCTACGACGGGGTCGTCGCGGTCCTGCGGGACGCGCTGGACCGTTCCGACGGTGCGCCGTCCGCCGAGGCGATCCGCGCAGTGGTCGTGTACCGCGGCGAGGTCACGCTGCGCGTGCCGCGCGAGCACGTGGTGGCCGTGGCGCGCCTGCTGCGCGACGAGCCCGCCCTGCGCTTCGAGATGTGCCTGGGCACCTCGGGCGTGCACTTCCCGGAGGACGCGGGCGCGGAGCTGCGGGCGGTCACGCACCTGCAATCGATCACGCACGGCCGCCGGCTTCGCCTCGAAACCTCCTGCCCCGACGCCGATCCGCACATCCCGTCGCTGTTCCCCGTCTACCCGACCACGGACTGGCACGAGCGGGAGACGTACGACTTCTTCGGCATCGTCTTCGACGGGCACCCCTCGCTGACCCGGATCGAGATGCCGGACGACTGGGAGGGCCACCCGCAGCGCAAGGACTACCCGCTGGGCGGCATCGGCGTCGAGTTCCACGGCGCCGAGGTCTCGGCACCCGACACCCGGAGGTCGTACTCGTGACCACCGACTACAGCGAGTTCACCGCCATGGGCTCCGACTGGGACGACATCGCCGCCGAGGCGATCGGCCAGGAGCGGATCGTGGTGAACATGGGCCCGCAGCACCCGTCCACGCACGGCGTCCTGCGTCTGATCCTCGAGCTCGACGGGGAGACGGTGACGGAGGCGCGCTGCGGGATCGGGTTCCTGCACACGGGCATCGAGAAGAACCTCGAGTTCCGCACCTGGACGCAGGGCACCACGTTCGTCACCCGGATGGACTACCTCGCTCCGCTGTTCAACGAGACCGCCTTCTGCCTCGCCGTGGAGAAGCTGCTCGGCATCACCGACGAGATACCCGAGCGCGCGACGGTGATCCGCGTGCTGCTGATGGAGCTCAACCGGATCACCAGCCACCTCGTCGCGCTCGCCACCGGCGGCATGGAGCTGGGCGCGGTCTCCCCCATGCTGCGCGGCTTCGAGATCCGCGAGCAGATCCTCGATGTCTTCGAGACCATCACCGGGCTACGGATGAACCACGCCTACATCCGCCCGGGCGGCGTCGCGGCCGACCTGCCCGACGAGGCGATCCCGCAGATCCGCGAGCTGCTGAGGACGCTGCCGAAACAGTTGGCGTCGATGTCGTCGATGCTCACCGAGAACCCGATCTGGATCGCGCGCACCAAGAACATCGGCTACCTCGATCTCACCGGGTGCATGGCACTCGGCATCACCGGTCCGGTGCTGCGGTCGACGGGCCTCCCCCACGACCTGCGCCGCAGCGAGCCCTACTGCGGCTACGAGGACTACGAGTTCGACGTGATCACCGACAGCGGGTGCGACTGCTACGGCCGCTACCTGATCCGGGTGCTGGAGATGACCCAGTCGCTGCGCATCGTCGAGCAGTGCCTCGACAAGCTGACGCCCGGGCCCGTCATGGTCGACGACGCCCGCCTCGGCTGGCCGGCCGACCTCACGGTCGGGCGCGACGGACTCGGCAACTCCCGCGCCCACATCGCCGAGATCATGGGCGAGTCGATGGAATCGCTGATCCACCACTTCAAGCTGGTCACCGAGGGCTTCGCCGTCCCCGCCGGGCAGGTCGCCGTCTCCGTCGAGGCACCGCGCGGCGAACTCCTGGTGCACGCCGTCAGCGACGGCGGCACCCGCCCCTACCGGGTGCACTTCCGCGACCCGTCGTTCACGAACCTGCAGGCGGTGGCGGCGATGTGCGAGGGCGGCATGGTCTCCGACGTCATCGCGGCCGTCGCCAGCATCGATCCTGTGATGGGAGGCGTGGACCGATGAGCGAACCCGTCTTCCTCGCGTTGGGCGCACGGCCGCAGGAGGCCGTGCAGCTGTACCGGCCCGGGGCGCCGACCGAGTACCCGGCGGCCGTCGCCGAGCGGCTCGCCGCCGACGCGGCGCAGCTCGTCGCCCGCTACCCGGAGAAGCGGTCCGCGCTGCTGCCGCTGCTGCACCTGGTGCAGTCCGAGGACGGCTACATCACCCCCGCCGGCATCGAGTTCTGCTCCGCCGCACTGGACCTCACCGCCGCCGAGGTGGTCTCCGTCGCCACCTTCTACTCGATGTACCGGCGCGGCCCCACCGGCGAGTACCTCGTCGGCGTCTGCACCACCACGCTCTGCGCGGTGCTCGGCGGCGACGCGATCCTCTCCTCGCTGTGCGAGCACCTGGGGATCGCGCCGGGCGGCACCACCGACGACGGGAAGGTCACCGTCGAGCGGATCGAGTGCAACGCGGCGTGCGACTACGCCCCCGTCGTCATGGTCAACTGGGAGTTCTTCGACGACCAGACGGTGGCGAGCGCGCGCGAGGTCGTCGACGCGCTGCGCTCCGGCCGGCCGCCGTCGCCCACGCGCGGCGCGCCGCTGGGCACCTTCCGCGAGACCGCCCGGCTGCTGGCCGGTTTCGACGACACCCGGCCCGGCGCCGTCTCGGCGTCCGGCGCCGGCGGCGCCCCCACGATGGCCGGCCTGCAGGCCGTCCGGGAGGCGGAGTCATGACCGCGCACCTCACGCCCGTGCTCTCCGCGCGCTGGGGCGACCCGGAGCCCTGGACCCTCGCCTCCTACCGCGCGGCGGGCGGGTACGACGGCCTCGAGCGCGCGCTGACGATGACGCCCGACGAGGTGATCGCGCTGGTGAAGGACGCGGGCCTGCGCGGCCGCGGCGGCGCCGGCTTCCCGACGGGCCTGAAGTGGAGCTTCATCCCGCAGCTGCGCGACGGCGAGGAGCCCAAGCCCGGCGCCGACAAGCCGCACTACCTCGTGGTGAACGCCGACGAGTCCGAGCCGGGCACGTGCAAGGACATGCCGCTCATGTTCGCCACGCCGCACACGCTGATCGAGGGCGTCATCATCGCCTCCTACGCGATCCGCGCACGGCAGGCCTTCATCTACGTCCGCGGCGAGGTACTGGGCGTGCAGCGGCGGCTGCGGGCCGCCGTCGCCGAGGCGTACGCGGCCGGCTACCTGGGCAAGCCGATGGGCCCCAGCGGATTCAGCCTGGAGCTGGTGGTCCACGGCGGCGCCGGCGCGTACATCTGCGGCGAGGAGACGGCGCTCCTGGACTCGCTGGAGGGCCGCCGCGGGCAGCCGCGGCTGCGGCCGCCGTTCCCCGCGGTCGCGGGCCTGTACGCCTCCCCGACGTGCGTGAACAACGTCGAGTCGATCGCCAGCGTGCCCGCGATCCTGGCCCGCGGCGCCGAGTGGTTCCGCACCATGGGCAGCGAGAAGTCGCCCGGCTTCACGCTCTACTCCGTCTCGGGGCACGTGGTGCGGCCCGGCCAGTACGAGGCGGCGCTCGGCGTGACGCTGCGCGAGATGCTGGAGCTCGCCGGCGGCGTCCGCCCCGGGCACGAACTGAAGTTCTGGACACCGGGCGGCTCGTCCACGCCCCTGCTCACCGCGGAGCACCTCGACGTGCCGCTCGACTACGAGGGCGTCGCGGGCGCCGGCTCGATGCTGGGCACCAAGGCGCTGCAGATCTTCGACGACACCGTCTGCGTCGTCCGGGCCGTGCTGCGCTGGCTCGAGTTCTACGCCCACGAGTCCTGCGGCAAGTGCACGCCGTGCCGCGAGGGCACCTACTGGCTCGTGCGACTACTGCGCCGGCTGGAGGAGGGCGAGGGCCGCGCTGAGGACCTGGACACGCTCGCCGAAGTGGCCGACGGGGTCCTCGGCAAGGCCTTCTGCGCGCTCGGCGACGGTGCCGCCAGCCCCATCCAGAGCTCGCTGCAGTACTTCCGCGAGGAGTACGAGCGGCACGTCGCCGAGGGCGGCTGCCCCTTCGACCCCGCGGCGTCGATGCGCGAGGCCCCGGTCCCGGGGGGTGCGCGATGACCGCCCCCGAGCCGGTGAAGGCCACCATCGACGGCATCGAGATCGAGGTCCCCCCGGGCACTCTCGTGATCCGCGCCGCCGAGGACCTGGGGATCGCGATCCCGCGGTTCTGCGACCACCCCCTGCTCGCCCCGGCGGGGGCGTGCCGACAGTGCCTCGTGGAGGTGGAGGGCCAGCGCAAGCCGCTCGCCTCCTGCACCACGACGGTGACCGACGGCATGGTCGTGCGCACGCAGGCCACCTCCGCAGCCGCGGCCGGCGCGCAGCGCAGCGTGATGGAGCTGCTGCTGGTGAACCACCCGCTGGACTGCCCCGTGTGCGACAAGGGCGGCGAGTGCCCGCTGCAGAACCAGGCCATGTCCGCCGGCCGCGCCACGTCGCGCTTCCCGTCGGCCGACAAGCGCACCTACCCCAAGCCGATCCCGCTCTCGGCGGAGATCGTGCTCGACCGCGAGCGCTGCGTGCTCTGCGCCCGGTGCACCCGCTTCTCCGACGAGATCGCCGGCGACGACTTCATCGAGCTCATGGATCGCGGTGCGCTGCAACAGGTGGGCGTCGCCGGCGATCAGCCGCTCGATTCCTACTTCTCCGGCAACACCGTGCAGATCTGCCCGGTCGGCGCGCTCACCACCACCTCCTACCGGTTCCGCGCCCGGCCCTTCGACCTGACCTCCACCCCGTCGGCCTGCGAGCACTGCGCCAGCGGCTGCGGCCTGCGCGTCGACCACCGCCGCGGCGAGGTGCTGCGGCGCCTGGCCGGCGACGACCCGGAGGTCAACGAGGAGTGGAGCTGCGACAAGGGCCGCTGGGCCTTCACCTACGCCTCCGCGCCGGACCGGCTCACCACGCCGCTGGTCCGCGGGGCCGACGGTGCGCTCGTCCCCGCCTCGTGGCCCGAGGCGATCGCGGCCGCCGCGCAGGGGCTCGCCGGCCGGGCGGCGGGCGTGCTCACCGGCGGGCGCGGCACCGTCGAGGACCTCTACGCCTACTCGGCCTTCGCCCGCATCGCGCTGCGCACCAACGACATCGACTTCCGGATCCGGCCGCACAGCGCGGAGGAGGCGTCGTTCCTCGCCTCCGGCGTGGCGGGCGACGTGACCTACGCCGATCTCGAGACCGCGCCGGTCGTGCTGCTCGCGGGCTTCGAGCCCGAGGAGGAGTCGCCCATCGTGCACCTCCGGCTGCGCAAGTCGGTGCGCGCCGGCGGCACCCGGGTGCTGTCGATCGCCCCGTTCGCCTCCCGCGGCCTGGGGCGTCTCGACGGCGCACTGCTCGCGTGCGCGCCCGGCGGCGAGCCCGCCGCCCTCGCGGATCCCGGCCTCGCGCAGCAGCTCTCCGTCCCCGGCGCGGTGATCCTCGTCGGCGAGCGGCTCGCCGAGATCCCCGAGGCGCTCGCCGCGGCGGCCGCGCTCGCGGCCACGTCCGGCGCGCGGCTCGCCTGGATCCCGCGCCGCGCGGGCGAGCCCGGCGCGGTCGCCGCGGGCGCGCTGGCGGGGATGCTGCCGGGCGGCCGCCTGACCGCGAACTACGCCCACCGCATGGAGGTCGAGGCGCTGTGGGGCGTGACGCTGCCCGACGGTCCCGGCCGCGACACCGCGGGCATCCTGGCCGCCGCCGCATCGGGCGAGCTGCCCGCCCTGGTCTGCGGCGCGGTCGACGTCGGCGACCTCCCCGATCCCGGGGCGGCCCGCCGCGCACTGGATTCCGCCTTCGTGGTGAGCCTGGAGCAGCGGGAGTCCGAGGTGACCGCCCGGGCCGACGTGGTGCTCCCCGTCGCGACCGTGACGCAACGTTCCGGGACCTTCCGCAACTGGGAGGGGCGCGACCGATCCTTCGCCGCCGCGCTCCCCTCGCCCGGTGCTCTCGCGGACGCGCGGGTGCTCGCCGTCCTCGCACAGTCGATGCGCGCCGACCTCGGGTTCACCGACACCGACGGTGCCGCCGCCGCCCTCCGCACGCTGGGCTCGGTCCGCCCGCCGCGCCGTCCCGTCACCGGGCGTCCCGGCACCGTCGGCGTCCCCGGCGACGGCGAGGCGCTGCTCGCGACGTGGCGGCAGCTGCTCGACCTCGGCCGGGGGCAGGACGGGGAGCCCGATCTCGCGGCGACGGCGCGGCGGCCCGTCGCGCGGATGTCGGCCGCCACCGCGACCGGGATCCTGGCCGCGGACGGCGCCGACGTCTCGATCTCCACCGGCCTCGGCACCATCACCCTGCCGCTGGAGGTGACCGACATGCCCGACGGCGTGGTGTGGGTGCCGCGGAACTCGCCGGGGTCCACCGTCGCCGCGACGCTCGGCGTCGGGTGGGGCGCGGTGGTCGGGATCGGGGTGGCGCGATGACGCTCGCCCTCGGACCGCACGACCCCGTCGACCTCTCCGCCTTCGGCCGGGACCCGTGGTGGCTGATCCTGATCAAGGCCGTGGCGATCTTCGCCTTCCTCGTGCTGACGGTGCTCGCCGCGATCCTCATCGAGCGCAAGGTCATGGCCCGGATGCAGCACCGGTACGGGCCGAACCGGCTGGGCCCGTTCGGCGTCCTGCAGTCCCTCGCGGACGGCATCAAGTTGGCCCTCAAGGAGGGCATCACGCCCGCCGGCGTCGACAAGCCCGTCTACCTGCTGGCCCCGATCATCGCCACCATCCCCGCGTTCATGGCCTTCGCCGTGATCCCGTTCGGGCCGCAGGTGTCCGTGTTCGGGACGTGGACGCCGTTGCAGCTCACCGATCTTCCGGTCGCGGTGCTGTACATCCTGGCGATCACCAGCATCGGCGTCTACGGCATCGTGCTGGCCGGCTGGTCGTCCGGCTCCACGTACCCGCTGCTCGGCGGGCTGCGCTCCACGGCCCAGGTGATCAGCTACGAGGTGGCGATGGGCCTCTCGTTCGCCGCCGTCTTCCTCTACGCGGGCACCATGGCCACGTCGGGGATCGTCGCCCGGCAGGAGGGCACCTGGTACGTCTTCCTGCTGCTGCCCTCGTTCGTCGTCTACGTGGTCTCCATGGTCGGCGAGACGAACCGAGCGCCGTTCGACCTGCCCGAGGCCGAGGGCGAGCTGGTGGGCGGCTTCCACACCGAGTACAGCTCGCTGAAGTTTGCGATGTTCATGCTCGCGGAGTACGTGAACATGACCACGGTCTCGGCCCTCGCGACCACCCTGTTCCTCGGCGGCTGGCACGCACCCTGGCCGCTGAACCTATGGGAGGGCGCGAACACCGGATGGTGGCCGGTGGTCTGGTTCGTGGGCAAGGTGTGGTGCTTCCTGTTCGCCTTCATCTGGTTGCGCACCACGCTGCCGCGCCTGCGGTACGACCAGTTCATGCGGTTCGGCTGGCAGCTGCTGATCCCCACGGCGCTGGCGTGGGTCCTCGTCGCCGGGGCGGTGCAGGCCTGGGCGCTCGCCGGGCACTCGACGACGGTGCTGGCCCCGGTGGTCTCGCTGCTCTTCACGCTCGCCGTGCTCGCCGTCCTGGTGGCGCGGCACCGTCGGCAGAAGGCGCCCGAGCCCGGCCCCGATCCGGAGACGTTCTCGCTGCCCTTCGATCCGATGGCCGGCGGCTTCCCGGTGCCGCCCATGCCGGGCCAGTACCTGTCCGAGCCCGCGCGGCGCGCCCTGCCGCGCGAGGCCGATGCGAAGGAGGCGTCCCATGGCTGATCCCCTCGGCCTCGCCGGGTTCGGCGTGACCCTGCGGACGATGTTCACCAAGCCGGTCACCGAGAACTATCCGGAGGAGAAGTCGGAGACCGCCGGCCGCTATCACGGTCGGCACCAGCTGAACCGGTACGCCGACGGGCTGGAGAAGTGCATCGGTTGCGAGCTGTGCGCGTGGAGTTGCCCGGCGGACGCGATCTACGTGGAGGGCGCCGACAACACCGAGGAGGAGCGGTACTCGCCCGGCGAGCGCTACGGTCGGACGTACCAGATCAACTACCTGCGGTGCATCGGCTGCGGCCTGTGCGTGGAGGCCTGTCCGACGCGCGCGCTGACGATGACGAACGACTACGAGATGGCGGACCGGGACCGCGGCGCGCTGATCTACGACAAGGACGACCTGCTGGCGCCGCTGCACGAGGGCGAACAGCCTCCCCCGCACGCGATGCGCGAGGGCCTCACCGCGGCCGACTACTACCGGGGTTCGGTGGACTCGTGACGGGCGAGGAGTGGGCGTTCTGGATCGTCGCGGTGCCCGCCGTCGTCTTCGCCCTGGGCGTCGTGCTGGCCTCCAAGGCCGTGTACTCGGCGCTGTGCCTGGCCGCCACCATGATCCTGCTCGCGATCCTCTACATCGCGCAGGGCGCGACCTTCCTCGGCGTGGTCCAGATCGTGGTCTACACGGGGGCGGTGATGATGTTGTTCCTGTTCGTCGTGATGCTCGTCGGCGTCGATTCCTCCGACTCCCTCGTCGAGACGCTGCGCGGGCACCGGATCGCCGCCGCCGTCGCGGGACTCGCCTTCGGGATGCTGCTCATCGGCCTGGTGGCTCGGGCCTCGCTGCCGGGGCCCGGCGCACCGTCGGGCGAGTACCCGCCGAATTCGGTGGAGGCCCTGGCGGACACCGTCTTCGTGCGCTACCTGTGGGCCTTCGAGCTCACCGCGGCGCTGCTCATCACCGCCACCCTGGGCGCGATGATCCTCGCGCACCGGGAGAAGCTCGCCACCGCGCTCAGCCAGCGCGAGCAGTCGATCCGCCGGTTCCGCGAGGGCCGCCGCGCCACGCCGCTGCCCAACCCCGGCGTCTACGCGCTGGGCAACGCCGTCGACCTGCCGGCCCGCCTGCCCGACGGGTCGCCCGCCCTCGATTCGGTCAACCACACGCTCGCGCCGCGTGTGCCCGGGGAACGGCGGGCGCTGCCCGACCGCGCGCCCTCGCTCGACGACGAGGTCCCGCACGTGCACCGCGACGAGGAGGTGTCGCCGTGAACCCGCACCTGTACCTGTACCTCGCCGCGCTGCTGTTCGCGATCGGCTCCGCCGGGGTGCTGCTGCGCCGCAACGCCATCGTCGTGTTCATGTGCGTGGAGCTGATGCTCAACGCCGCGAACCTGGCGCTGGTCACCGCGGGGCGGATGCACGCCGTCCCGCACGGGCAGGTGCTCGCCTTCTTCACCATGGTCGTGGCCGCCGCCGAGGTGGTGGTGGGCCTGGCGATCATCATCGCGATCTTCCGGGTCCGCAAGTCGGTGTCCGTCGACGAGCCGCACCTGCTGAGGCGGTGACCGGTGACCGTACTCCTCGCGGCTCTGCCGCTGATCCCCCTCGCCGGAGCGGCGGTGCTGCTGCTCGGCGGTCGCCGCACGAACGCGTGGGGGCACCTGTTCGGGACCGCCGTCGCGGCGCTCTCCTTCGTCGTCGCGGCCGTCGCGTTCGGCCTGCTCCTGGCCCGCGATCCGGCGGACCGGTCGGTCGGCACTGTTCTCTACCACTGGTTCTCGGGCGGCGACCTCTCGGTGGACCTGGCCCTCCGGCTCGATCAGCTGTCGGTGTGCTTCGCGCTGCTGATCACGGGCGTGGGCACGCTGATCCACGTCTACTCGATCGGCTACATGGAGGCCGATCCGGGCCGGCGCCGGTTCTTCGGCTACCTCAACCTGTTCCTCGGCGCGATGCTGATCCTGGTGCTGGCCGACGACCTGGTGGTGCTGTACCTCGGCTGGGAGGGCGTGGGCCTCGCCTCGTACCTTCTCATCGGCTTCTGGCAGCACAAGCCCTCGGCGGCGACGGCGGCGCGGAAGGCGTTCATCGTCAACCGTGTGGGCGACATGGGCCTGGCCCTGGCCGTGGCCGTGACCCTGACGACGTTCGGCACCACCACCTTCGGCGAGTTCCTGCCGCGCACCGGTGAGGCCGGCGAGGGCGTGCTCACCTGGCTCGGGCTGCTCCTGCTGCTCGCCGCGTGCGCCAAGTCGGCGCAGGTGCCGCTGCAGAGCTGGCTCGGCGACGCGATGGAGGGCCCCACCCCCGTCTCCGCGCTCATCCACGCCGCGACGATGGTCACCGCGGGCGTCTACCTCATCGTGCGCACGGGCCCGGTCTTCGAGGCGGCGCCCGTGGCGCAGGGCTTCGTGCTCGCGGTCGGCGCGGTGACGCTGCTCTTCGGCGCCGTGATCGGCTGCGCGAAGGACGACATCAAGAAGGCCCTGGCCGCGTCGACGATGAGCCAGATCGGCTACATGGTGCTCGCCGCCGGCCTCGGTCCCGCCGGCTACGCCCTGGCGATCGCGCACCTGTTGGCGCACGGCTGTTTCAAGGCCGGGCTGTTCCTCGGCGCGGGCTCGGTCATGCACGGGATGAACGACGAGACCGACATGCGGCGGTACGGCGGACTGTCGAAGATCATGCCGGTCACCGCGGTCACCTTCGGCCTCGGCTACCTCGCGATCATCGGCGTCCCGCCGCTCTCGGGCTTCTTCACCAAGGACGGGATCATCGAGGCGGCGCTGGGCCGCGGCGGCTTCTGGGGCGTCGTGCTCGGCGGCGCCGCGATCCTCGGCGCGGGGATCACCGGCTTCTACATGACGAGGGTGATGGTGCTGACCTTCTTCGGCGCGCCCCGCTGGCGCGAGGGCACGCATCCGCACGAGTCGCCGCGAGTGATGACGGCGCCCATGGTGGTGCTGGCGCTGGGCAGCGTCGGCGCGGGCGCGCTCCTGGTGATCGGCGGCACGCTATCCGACTTCCTCGCCCCCGCCGTCGGATCCGCGCCCGAGGCGCATCACGCGATCCCCGCCTGGGCGGTCACGCTGCTGGTCCTCGGTGCCGTCGCGATCGGCGTGGCCCTGGCGGTGCGCCTGTCGCGGACGGTGCCCGTGGAGGCACCGTCGGCGGTGAGCGCCCTGACCCGCGCGGCCCGGAGGGACCTGTACGGCGACGCCCTCAACGAGGCAGTCTTCATGCGGCCCGGACAAGCCGCCACCGAGGCACTGCTCGTCGCCGAGCGCAAGGGCATCGACGGTGCGATCGACGCGATCCCCGCGGGCGTGCATCTCGGCTCGCTCCTGCTGCGGCGCTCGCAGACCGGGTACGCCCGCAGCTACGCGCTGACCATGCTGGCCGGGACGGCGGTGCTGATCGGCGCCGCGGCGGTGTGGCTCTCATGAGCGGGCCCTGGCTGACGCTGCTGTGGGCGGCACCCGCGGTCGGCGCGGTCGCCGCGGCGGCGGTGCCCCGCGCGGCGCGGTGGATCGGGCTGGCGGCGGCGCTCGTCGCGCTGGTGATCGGCATCGGGCTCGCCGTCGCCTTCGACCCCGCGGGCGGCTTCCAGTTCGTCGAATCGCACTCCTGGATACCGTCGTTCGGGGCGGGCTACCGGCTGGGCCTCGACGGCACCGGGCTGGTGCTCGTTCTGCTCACGGCCGCGCTCCTGCCCGTCCTCCTGCTCGCCGCGTGGCGCGAGACCTCCCCCGACAGCGAGCGGGCCGGGACCTACGTCGCGCTCACGCTGGCCGTCGAGGCGATGGTGCTGGTCAGCTTCGTCGCCACCGACGTGCTGCTGTTCTACCTCGTCTTCGAGGCCATGCTGATGCCGCTGTACTTCCTGCTCGCCGGGTTCGGCGGCACGGGAGGCGAATCCGGCGCCCGCACGCACGCCGCGGTGAAGTTCCTGCTCTACAACCTGGCCGGCGGGCTCGTCATGCTCGCGGCGGTCGTCGGGCTGTACGCCGCGTCCGGCACCTTCGACCTGCGGGCCCTGCTCGACGGTGCGCGGCCCGGCCCCGGGATCGCGCAGGACCTGATGTTCCTGGGCTTCCTGTTCGCCTTCGCCGTCAAGGCGCCGCTGTGGCCGCTGCACACGTGGCTGCCGGGCGCGGCGGTGCAGACGAATCCGCCGACGGCCGTGCTGATGATGGCGATCGTCGACAAGGTGGGCACCTTCGCGATGCTGCGCTACTGCCTCACCCTGTTCCCCGACGCGGCGGCCCGCTTCGCGCCGTGGGTCGCGGCGCTGGCGGTGGTGGGCATCGTCTACGGCGCGATCCTCGCGATCGGCCAGTCCGACGTGATGTCGCTCATCGCGTACACGTCGATCAGCCACTTCGGCTTCATCATTCTCGGCGTCTTCGCGCGCACCGGCGACTCCCAGGCCGGCTCGGTGCTCTACATGGTGAACCACGGCGTCGCGACGGCCGCGCTGTTCCTCACCGCCGGGGTGCTGGTGGCGCGCCGCGGGAGCCGCCGGATCGGCGACTTCGGCGGCGCCTGGTCGCGGGCGCCGAAGCTGGGCGCGATCTTCCTCCTCGCCGGCCTCGCGACGCTCTCCCTGCCCGGCCTCGGCCCGTTCGTCTCCGAACTGCTCGTCGTGGTCGGCACCTACCCGCGGTGGGCGCTCGCCGCGATCGTCTCCGTCCTCGCCCTCGTGCTGTCGGCGATGTACGTGCTGTGGACCTACCAGCGCATGTTCACCGGCCTCGCGCCGGAGGCGGTGGTGCGCACCGTCGACGACGCGCGGCCGCGGGAGCTGCTCGTGCTGGTCCCGCTGGTCGTCGCGCTGTTCCTGCTGGGCCTCTTCCCCGGCCCCGCGCTGGACGCGATCAACCCGTCGGTCTCGCCCACGGTCGCGGAGGTCGCGCGATGAACCCGTCGATCGAGTACTCGCAGATCGCGCCGGCCATCATCGTCTTCACGGCGGCGATCGTCGGCGTGCTCGTCGAATCCTTCGCGCCCGCGGGGGTCCGCGCGAAGGTGCACGCCGTCCTCGGCGGCGGAGCCGTCGTGGCGGCGCTGATCGCGGTGGCGGTGCTCGCGGACGCCGGGTCGCGCCCGCGAGCGGTGCTGGCCGGGTCGGTCGCCGACGACGGCCTCTCCCTCGCGCTGCAGGGCCTGCTCCTGATCTCGACGCTGCCGGCGCTCGCTCTGATGGTGGCGCGGTACGACTCGCTGACGCACACGGAGGCGGTGCCGCTCACCCTGTTCGCGCTCGGCGGCATGCTGGCCTTCGTCTCGGCGCAGGACTGGCTGACGCTGTTCGTCGCGCTCGAGGTGTTCTCGCTGCCGCTGTACCTGCTGTGCGCGCTGGCGAAACGGCGCGGGCTCCTCCCCCTCGAGGCGGCGCTCAAGTACTTCCTGCTGGGTGCGTTCAGCTCGGCGATCCTGCTGTTCGGCGTCGCCCTGCGCTTCGCGGCGACGGGCTCCACGTCGGTCGCGGCGGCGCCGCAGGACGCGGTGCTCGGCACGATCGGCGCCGCGCTGATCGGCGTGGGCCTGCTGTTCAAGGTGGGCGCGGTGCCCTTCCACTCGTGGGTGCCCGACGTCTACCAGGGCGCGCCGACGCCCGTCACCGCGTTCATGGCGGCGGCCACGAAGATCGCGGCGTTCGGCGTGATCGTGCGGCTCACCCTGGTCGCCTTCCGCGACGTGCCGTGGCGGCCGGTGATCGCCGCGGTCGCGGTGGTGACGGTGGTCGTGGGCTCGGTCATCGCGGTCACACAGTCGGACGTCAAGCGGCTGCTGGCCTACTCGGCGATCGCGCACACGGGTTTCCTGCTCATCGGCGTCTTCGCGGGGACGGTGCGCGGCACAGGCGCGGTCTGCTTCTACTTGGCGGTCTACGGGATCAGCACCGTCGGCGCCTTCGCCGTCGCCGCGGCGGTCCGCGAGACGCGGCCGGACGGGACGAGCGCCGAGGTCGCCGAGCTGGACCGCTGGGCCGGGCTGGGCCGGAGCCGGCCACTGCTCGCCGGGGCGATGGCGCTGTTCCTGCTGTCGTTCGCCGGGATCCCGCTGACCGCCGGATTCGTGGGCAAGTTCGCGGTCTTCGCGGCGGCGGCGCAGCGCGGCGGCGCGTGGCTGGTGGTGGTCGGCGTTCTCGCGAGCGCGCTGGCCGCGGTGTTCTACATCCGCGTGCTGATGACCATGTACTTCGCGCCGGCGCACGAGTTCGCGCCCGACGTGCCGCGGGTGGATCCGCTCACCGGCTTCGCCATCGCCCTCGGCGTCGTGACGGTGATCGCGCTGGGGATCTTCCCGCAGCCGCTCCTGGACCTGTTCGCCGATCTCACGGTGTTCACCGGGCGGTAAGTAGACTCGTCACCCATGAGTGACAAGCCGCTTCCGTTCAGCAACGGCCTGCAGTTGAAGTCGATGGGCGCAGTCCTGCTGCTGGTGCTCGGTGTGCTGATCTGGCGGCTGACCGACGCGACCACGACGACGGCGCGCGTGCTGTACATCGCGGCCATCGTCTTCGAGCTGCTGTTCTTCGTCGGCCTGGTCTTCGCGAGCCGCTTCATCAAGAACCAGCACGACAAGGCCGAGGCCGCGTATCGGGCGCAGGTGGCCGCGCAGGCCGAGGCCGCGCGCAAGCCGTCGGGCGACGACGGTGCCGCGCCCGCGCCGGGCCCGACGGACGCGCCGTGACCTCCTCCGCCAAGGCGCACCGCGCCGCCGGAGTTCCGGTGCGCAAGCGGATGACCGCGGCCGAGCGGCGCAATCAGCTGGTCGACACGGCGCGGTCGGTGTTCGCCGACCGCGGTTACGAGGCGGCGACCATCGAGGAGGTCGCCTCGAAGGCCGGCGTCTCCAAACCGGTGGTCTACGAGCACTTCGGCGGCAAGGAGGGCCTCTACGCCGTGGTCGTGGACCGCGAGATGGAGATGGTCCTCGAGGTCTTCTCCCGCGCCATGCGCGAGGACCGGTCCAAGACCCGCATCGAGCAGATCGCCCTCGCGCTGCTCACCTACGTCGAGGAGCGGGCCGACGGCTTCCGCATCCTCACGCGCAACAGCTCCGCGGAGCACTCGGGCGGCTACTCGACGCTGCTCAACGACCTCGTCGGGCAGGTCGAGAGCCACCTCGAGGGCGAGTTCCTGAACAAGAACCTCGACCCCGAGCTCGCGCCGCTGTACGCGCAAGCCCTGGTCGGCATGGTCGCCATGACGGCGCAGTGGTGGCTCGAGGTGCGCACCCCGCCCAAGGAGGCCGTGGCCGCGCACATCGTGAACCTGTCCTGGTACGGCCTCATCGGCCTCAAGGAGAACCCCGTCGCGATCGAGCCGAGCCGGCTGGGCGGGCCCGACGACACCGTCGAACCCGCCCCCGGAGACTGACTACCGGGGCCCGGCCCCGATCGGCGCGCCGACCAGCGAGGCGAGGACGGTGCCGATGGCCTGCCCGAAGGTGCCGATCGCCGCGGGCTCGAGGCCGCTGCTGAAGACGGTGCGGATGTCGCAGCCCGACGGTGCCGGGCCGGTCGAGTTCATGCGCTGCTTGAGCCAGTCGAACGCGCCGCCCGCGCCGGTCACCACGACGGTCCCGTGCGTGGTCATGAGCTGCTTGACCGGGTTCGGCGGGAACTCCTCGCGGCGGTAGGTCACGGAGGCGCCGCCCTGGCAGTACGAGTTCACGAGCTTGTCGGTCCCGGTGATCGGGGCGACCTCCTCGGTGATGCCGTTGTAGACGTACGCGGGCACCGTCGGGACGCGGCCGCTGACGCCGCGCTCGCGGATCGTCTTGGCGATGATCGGGATCCGCAGCACCTCGTCGACCGGCTTGGTGAGCAGGCGGTTGTAGTCGAACCACAGGTTGGCGACGACGTTCTGCGGCATGCAGTGCCGACGGGTCTCGTTCACGCGCGCCCGGCCCTCGGGGGTGAGCACCTTGTCGAGGGCGACGCGGAACTCCTCGGAGTCCTTGCCGAGCGCGGAGAGCGCCAGGGGGATGAGGCCCGCGAGCAGCGAGGTGTTGACTGCCTTGAGCGACGCGGCGAGGTCCCGCTCGGGCGCGCCGAAGGCGGCGCCGCGGATGTTGAGCTCCGGCGCGTAGGTCGGGTGCTCCTCGATGGTCCAGCTGCTGGCGATCGCGCCGCCGGAGTAGCCCCAGAGCGTGACGGGGTCTTCGCGTTCATCCCGAGGCGGGAGAAGTTCTCGACCGCGCGGATCCCGTCGAGCACGGCCCAGCCGGGCTGGCGCGGCGTGAGGAAGCGGTCCTCGCCGCCGCCGTGGTCGGGCATCGCGACCGCCCAGCCCTCCTGCACGCCGAGGCCGGCGAACAGCAGCTCGGCGCCGGGCATACCGAAGGTGAGCGGGCCCTCCTTCGCCGCGAGGTCGATGGGGCCGCCCTTGGTCGTCGCGTACGAGGACTGGCAGATCCGCAGCGTCGAGTCGGCGGCCGCCTGGTACGAGAGCAGTTTCGTGGGCTTCTTCCCGCGCGGCACCATCACGGTGGTCACGCTGAGATCGGGCTCGCCGTTCATGCCCGTGGTGCGGTAGGCGAGCTGCCAGGCGTCCACGTTGAGCGGCATGACCTGCAGCGACCGGATCGACGTCGTGCGGGTGCGCACGATCTCGCCGGGCTTCAGCGACGCGAGGTCCGCCGGCCGGTCGTAGAAGGCGTCGGCCGGCGGTGCGGGTTCGACGATCGGCGGCAGCGCCTGGGCGCTGGGGGCGGTCACGATGCCCGTGGCGATCACGACGACGGCGCTGATCAGCGCCGCGAGGACACGCGATCCAATCCGGAACGCTGATGTTTCATTCACCATAAGCAAGGAACTTAAAGTGACCCCCGTCACCTGTCAAGACCCGGGGCGACCCGGCTCACGCGTGATCGGCGGCGCGGGCCCACTGGACGCCCCTAGCGGGACGGCCACCTCCCCAGGCCCATGGACGTGGGGAATGCACGACACGCGAGGGCGGTGCACGCCCCGCTAGGGACGGCCGGGTCAGTGCAGGAGCCCCAGCACCACCGCGACGAGCACCAGCTTGAGGAGCCAGTCGCCGGCGTGGATCGCCGCGGTCTGCCAGGGGACGCGTTCCCAGATGATCGAGCCCGTGAGCAGGACCACCGGGAACGCGAGCCAGAGCACCAGGGCGAGCGTGAGAGACGCCGGGAGCGCGAGCAACTCGGCGCGGTCGGCGATCCACGCGAAGCCCGCGGCGACGACGGCGGTGCGGACCAGCTCCGCGACGACCTTCGCGGGCCCCGGCTTCCCGCGGTCGAGGACGCGGTCGCCCAGCGCACGCTGCTCGACCGGGGACAGGAGCACGTAGTAGACCGAGCTCAGAACGAATGCCGCGAGGGCGGCGACGGCGATACCTGCGACGATCATGACGTCCTCCTTTTAGTACCAATGAGTACTCTACGTCCGCACCCGAGTACTGTCCAGTACTATTTCGGCATGGACACCGCACCCGACGCGCCCCGGCTCCGCGGCCGCCCCGGCGGCAGCAGCGGCGCCGACCTGCTCGCCATCGCGCGGGACCTGCTCCTCGACCGGGGCTTCGCCGGCACCACGATGGACGCGGTCGCCGCCGGCGCCCGGATCTCCAAGCAGACGCTCTACCGGCAGTACCCGTCGAAGGACGACCTGTACGCGGCGGTCGTCCGGGACTGGGTGGACCGCGGCCGCGACGCCATGCGCCCGCACCTCGACGCCCTGATCGCGACCGACGACGCCCGGCGGGGGCTGCGCGCACTCGCCGGCACGCTGCAGGCGGGCGTCCTGAGCGGCCCCGTCCTGCGGATGCGCACCCTCGTCGCCGCCGAGGCGCAGCGCTTCCCCGACGTGGCCGACGATTACGTGCGGCGCAGCTGGGACCGCAACCAGGGACTCCTCGCCGACGCGCTCGCGCGCCTCGCCGCCCGGGGCCTGCTCCGCGTCGACGATCCGGCCGCCGCCGCCGAGCAGTTCACGTGGCTGGTGCTGGCCGCGCCGCTCAACCGGCTCACGCTCACGGGCGGCCGGACGGGCGGTACGCAGGAGGAATCGGACGCCGTCGCCGACGAGGCGGTCGCGACCTTCCTGGCCCGGTACGCCCCGCGGGGCGCGGGCGGCTGAGCGCGCTCGGGCCCGTCGGCGCGTGTCGGACCGCGCCAATACACTGGATCGGTGCCTGACGCCGCCCCCTCCCCCGTCCCAGCCCTCTCCGGACTGACCAGGGCGGTCGCCGCAGATCCGGACATCACCGCCTTCGCGGAGGCAGCGGGCAGGCCCGACCTCACCGTCACCGCGGTCGACGGTGCGCGTCCCTTCCTCGTCTCGGCGCTCGCCGACCGCGCGCCCGTGCTCGTCGCCACCGCCACGGGGCGCGAGGCCGACGACCTGACCTCCGAGCTGCGGGAGATGCTGGGCGACGGTGCCGTGGCCCAGTTCCCCAGCTGGGAGACGCTGCCGCACGAGCGCCTCTCCCCCGGCGCGGACACCGTCGGGCGGCGGCTGCAGGTGCTGCGCCGCCTGGCCCACCCGGAGGACGCGCAGTACGGCGAACCCCTGCGGGCCGTCGTGGCGACGGTCCGCTCCCTGGTGCAGCCGATGGCGCCCGGCCTGGGCGACGCCCCGTCGATCACGCTGCGCGAGGGCGTCGAGCACGACTTCGACCAGCTGATCGAGACCCTCGTGGAGCTCGCCTACACGCGGGTCGACATGGTGGGCAAGCGCGGCGAGTTCGCCGTCCGCGGAGGCATCCTCGACGTCTTCCCCACGACCACGGATCTCCCCGTGCGCGTGGAGTTCTGGGGCGACGAGATCACCGACCTCCGTGCCTTCTCCGTAGCCGACCAGCGCTCGCAGCCCGAGGTCGAGGTCGGCACCGTGCACGTCTACCCCTGCCGCGAACTGCTGCTCACCGCGGAGGTCCGCGAGCGCGCGGCGGCGCTGAAGGCGGAACACGAGTCCGACGCCGCCCTGGTGGAGATGCTGGAGAAGCTCTCCCAGGGCATCCCGGTGGAGGGCATGGAGGCGCTGATCCCCGCGCTCATCCCGGGCGAGCTGCAGCTGCTCACCGACGTCCTCCCCGCGGGCGCGCACACCCTGCTCCTCGACCCAGAGAAGATCCGCACCCGCGCAGCGGATCTCGGTCGCACCGGCCAGGAGTTCCTCGAGGCCTCGTGGACCGCGGCCGCGCTCGGCTCGGCCGCTCCGCTCGACCCGTCGGGAATGAACCTGGGCGCCAGCGCCTACCGCTCGCTCGACGAGGTGCACGACTCCGTCTCCGCCGCCGGACGGCCCTGGTGGACCGTCTCCCCGCTGGCGACGGGTCCCGACGAGGGACCGGACCACCTGACGGTCCGCGCCGAACACGCGCCCGCGCCACGGGGTTCCGAGGCCGAGGCGGAGAAGCTCTTCGCGACGCTGCGCGCCCACGCCGCGTCCGGCGGCACCGGTGTGATCGTGGTCGCCGGCCAGGGCACCCGCGCCCGCATTCTGGAGCGGCTGCGCGACGCCGAGGTCCCGGCCACCGAGCTGGACGCGGGCGCCGCCCCGAAGGCGGGCACCGTCGGCGTGCTGCGCGGCAGCCTGCAGACGGGCCTCACCGTGACCGCCGAGAAGCTCGTCCTGCTCGCCGAGCCCGACCTCACGGGTAACCGCGTCGCGGGCGTCGGCGACGGCCGGCGGCTTCCGGCCAAGCGCCGCAACCAGGTCGACCCGCTGGCTCTCACCGCCGGCGACCTCGTGGTGCACGACGAGCACGGCATCGGCAAGTTCGTCGAGATGATCGAGCGCACCGTGGCCGGCGCCCGCCGCGAGTACCTGGTGATCGAGTACGCGCCGGGCAAGCGGGGGCAGCCGGGCGACAAGCTCTTCGTCCCGATGGAGTCGCTGGACCAGCTCTCCCGGTACGTCGGCGGCGAGATGCCGGCGCTGTCGAAGATGGGCGGCAGCGACTGGCAGAACACCAAGCGCAAGGCGCGCAAGGCCGTCCGGGAGATCGCGGGCGAGCTGGTGCAGCTCTACGCGGCCCGCAACGCCGCCCCGGGCCATGCCTTCGCGCCCGACTCCCCGTGGCAACGCGAGATGGAGGACGCCTTCCCCTTCACCGAGACCGTCGACCAGATGACGGTGATCGGCGACGTGAAGGCCGACATGGAGAAGGCCGTTCCGATGGACCGCGTCGTGATCGGCGACGTCGGCTACGGCAAGACGGAGATCGCCGTGCGCGCCGCCTTCAAGGCCGTGCAGGACGGCAAGCAGGTCGCGGTGCTCGTGCCGACGACCCTGCTCGCGCAACAGCATCTGAAGACCTTCGAGGAGCGGATGCAGGGCTTCCCGGTCACGGTGAAGGGTCTGTCCCGGTTCACGGACAAGCTGGAGACCCGAGCGGTGCTCGAGGGCCTCGCCGACGGCAGCGTCGACGTGGTGGTCGGCACCCACCGGCTGCTGCAGACCGGCGTGCGGTGGAAGGACCTCGGCCTCGTCGTGGTCGACGAGGAGCAGCGCTTCGGCGTCGAGCACAAGGAGCACATCAAGGCGCTGCGCACCAACGTCGACGTGCTCACCATGAGCGCCACCCCGATCCCCCGCACGCTCGAGATGAGCATGGCCGGCATCCGCGAGATGTCGACCATCCTCACCCCGCCCGAGGAGCGCCACCCGGTGCTCACCTACGTGGGCGCGTACGACGACAAGCAGGTGGCCGCGGCCATCCGCCGCGAGCTGCTGCGCGACGGCCAGGTCTTCTACGTGCACAACCGGGTCAGCTCGATCGACCGGGCCGCCAAGCACATCCGCGACATGGTGCCCGAGGCGCGGGTCGTGGTGGCGCACGGGCAGATGGGCGAGGAGGCCCTGGAGAGCACGGTGCAGGGCTTCTGGAACCGCGAGTTCGACGTGCTGGTGTGCACCACCATCGTCGAGACCGGCCTGGACATCTCCAACGCCAACACCCTCATCGTGGAGCGCGCCGAGAACCTCGGCCTGAGCCAGCTGCACCAGTTGCGCGGGCGCGTGGGTCGCTCCCGCGAGCGCGGCTACGCCTACTTCCTCTACCCGTCGGAGAAGCCGCTCACCGAGACCGCCTACGACCGGCTGGCGACCATCGCGCAGAACAACGACCTCGGCGCCGGCATGGCCGTGGCCATGAAGGACCTCGAGATCCGCGGCGCCGGCAACGTTCTCGGCGCCGAGCAGTCCGGCCACGTCGCCGGCGTCGGCTTCGACCTCTACGTGCGGCTCGTCGGAGAGGCCGTCGAGGCCTACCGCGCCGCCGCCGACGGCAAGCCGATCACCGTGCCCGAGGAGCAGAAGGAGGTGCGCATCGACCTCCCGGTGGACGCGCACATCCCGCCCGACTACGTCACCAGCGACCGGCTGCGCCTGGAGGCGTACCGCAAACTGGCTGCCGCGCACGACGATACGGCCGTCGCCGAGGTGCTCACCGAACTCACCGACCGGTACGGCCCGCCTCCGGTGGAGGTGGAGCGACTCGCGGCGATCGCGCGGCTGCGCTCGCTCGCGCGGGACGCGGGCGTCACCGAGATCACCGTGACCGGCACCAATCTGCGCATCGCGCCGATGGAACTGCTGGACTCGCAGCAGATGCGGCTCAAGCGGCTCTACCCCGGCGGCTCCTACCGCGCCGCGACCCGCACCATCACCTTCCCGCTCCCCCGGGTCGGCGGGGGCGGCGTCGGCAGCGAACGGGTGCGCGACATCGAGGTGCTGCAGGCCGTCGCCGACTTCCTGGCCGCGATGGCCGGCAAGGGCGCCGGCTACTGGCGGCTCGATCAGCCGCCCCGCGCCGTCGCGGCGGAGGCCCCGTGAGCGGGGCGCGCGGCACCGTCGTCCTGCTCGATCCCGCGCTGCCCACGCTGCTGCCCGTCGCGGCCCTGGGCCGGCTCACCGGCCCCGTGTACTACACGGAGGAGCTGCCGGTGCGGCTCGCGTGGCACCTGCCCGACGGGCGCCCCACGCTCGGCGCGGAGCTGCCCGACGGGGCGACGCTGCTCACCACCGACGAGCAGCACCCGGCCGCCGCCGCGCTGCGGGCCGCCGGCGCCGATGTGATCGCCGCGCCCCGGCCCGCCGGGCTGGCCGTCCTCGACACCGTCGAGCTGATCGACCGGCTGCGGCGCGAGGGACCGTGGGAGTCGGAGCAGACGCACGCGAGCCTGCTGCGGTACCTGGTGGAGGAGACGTACGAGGTGGCCGACGCCGTCGCCGCACTCGACGCGCCCGAGGGCGGGGCCGCCGCCGCGGACGAACTGCGCAGCGAGCTCGGCGACCTCCTGCTGCAGGTCGTCTTCCACGCGCGGATCGCGGAGGAGGGGGCGCACCCCTTCGGCATCGACGACGTCGCCCGCACCCTTGCGGCCAAGGTCCGCCGGCGCACGCCGCACCTGGCCGACGGTGCCGAGGTCGACGTCGCGACGCAGGCCGAGAACTGGGAGCGGCAGAAGCGGCTCGAGCGCGGCGACCGCGCCTCCGTCCTCGATTCGATCTCGCTCGGCCAGCCCGCGTTGGCGCTGGTGGCGAAGGTCTTCGAGCGGCTGCGCACCGTCGGCTTCCCCGCCGAACTGGTGCCGGAGGACGTGCGCACCGTCACTGTCGACCCGGCGGAGCCCGACGCGGCCTACGAGCTGGACTACCGGCGACGGGTCCTCGCGTTCATGGACCGCGTGCGCGAGGCCGAGGCGCTGATGGCCTCCGACGGGGTAGAATCATGGGTCACCGCCTGGGGGGCCGGTCACGCCGGGAACCCCGAGGCACGATCCGGACGTTGAGATCGCGTCCCCAGTTTTCGGCGAGAGAGTTCACGGCAAAGTCATGGTCAGTTCCCGCATGCGCGCGGCGTTCGTCGTCGGCGTCGCGTCGACGGTGCTCGCCGGCTGCGGCGCGATCGACCCGCGCCCGGAGATCCCGCAGGGCATCCCGCCCGGCGCGGGCGCTCCCGTGCCGCTGATCAACGTGAACGGTCCGGGTCGCACGTCGGACCTGCTCCGTGATTGGGCCACCCCGATCAGCGTGGCCACGGGCATCCCGGTGATCTCCCTGGAGGCCTACGGCAACGCGGCCGAGGCGCTCCGGCAGCGCACGCCGGAGTGCGGGATCGCCTGGACCACGCTCGCCGGCATCGCCTTCATCGAGAGCAAGCACGGCACGTACCACGGCGCGACGATCGCACCGGACGGCAAGGTCTCGCCGCCGATCCGTGGCGTGCCGCTCGACGGCACGAACGGCAACCAGGAGATCCTGGCGACCGGCACCGATCCGCACCGGCCGAACGCCAAGTTCGACGCCGCGATGGGCCCGTTCCAGTTCATCCCGGAGACGTGGCAGCGGTTCGGCGTGGACGCCAACGGCGACGGCAAGGCCGACCCCGACAACATCGACGACGCCGCCATGACCGCGGCCCGCTACCTGTGCGTCTCGGGCAAGGACCTGACCACGGCGAAGGGCTGGGAGAAGGCCGTCATGGTCTACAACCAGTCCCGCAAGTACGTTCTCGATGTGCGCGACGCCGCCGCCGCGTACTCGATCAACGTGCAGCCGTAGCCGCTACTCGGTACCGGCGCGGCACGCGTCGAGCTCCGCGCGCAACGATGCGCACTCGTCCTCCAGGGCCAGGATGCGCTCCACGCCCGGGAGATTGACGCCGGTGGCGACGAGTTCCGTGATCCGGCGGATCCGCGCGATGTCGTCCTCGCTGTACCGGCGGGTGCCGCCCGCGGTCCGCTGCGGCCGAATCAGATGCCGTCGTTCGTAGAGGCGGAGCGTCTGGAGGCCGACCTGCGACAGCTCGGACGCCACCGAGATGCTGTACACGCCGAGATCGGAGCGCACACGGTGTGACTGCGTCATCGCACTCCTCCTTCGCGCCCGTCCCGTTCGCCGCCCTGCTGCGTCGCCCGGGAGCGAAAATCTGATCCTTCCACTGTAGATCCCGTCGCCGTCGGGCGTGGGACCACCCGCCGTCCCCGCGGATCCGCGTCCGCGGGGACGGTCAGGTGTGCGGGACCTCGGCCAGGGGCGGCAGATCCCCGACGGCGGCGTCGTAGGCGTCGATCAGCCAGGCCGCCGACCGGTCGGCGATCAGCACGGCCGCGCCGTCGTCGAGGGCACCGTCGAAGAACCGGACCCGCCACGGCGCTCCGGCGTCCTCGTCGGCGAGGCCGGTGACGGCGTCCGTGTTGGTCGCGAGCAGGTACCGCCCGAGTTCGAAGTCGACCCGGAGTGCGTACTGCCCGTCGAGGTTCTCGACCCGGGCGCTCCGCTGCGTCGACACCTCCAGCGCGTGCAGCGCGTCGGTGTACCGCCCGGTGAACTCTGGCCTGCGGGGCACGGCGTCTCGATTCTCGTCGACCTACCGCGGCCGCGATCCGGCCGGGCGGCCCACGTTACGCGATGCGCGCCCGCTTCTTCCTGTCCGCCACCGCGGCGGACGCCTCGTCGCGCAGGGCGTGCAATCGGTCCCCCGCCTTCTCGGCGAAACCGGCGGCGGCGTCCGCCGCGTCGGCGAGGACCGGTCGCGCGCGGTCCACCGCGTCGTCCACGACCGGCTTCACCTTCTCCGCGGCGTCGGCGATCGCGGGCTTGGCCCGCTCGACGGCGTCACTGATCGCCGGCTTCGCCGTCTCGACCGCACCCACTACCGCGGGCTTCGCCCGGCCGATCGCGGTGGCGCCGTACTCCTGGGCCGCGTGGGCCCGCTCCTGCCAGGTCGCCGCGCCGTCGTGATGACCGGGGGTGACGGCCGCGACGGTGTCGGAGACCCGCTCGGAGGCGCGCTCCGCCGCGCGCCGGGCACGCCAGGTGAGGCCGGGCTTGCCCTCGGTGTCGAAACCCGCGATCAGCAGGCCGCCCAGCAGCGACAGGTTCTTCACGAAGTGCAGCTGCTGCTCGCGGCGGGCCTCGGGGTCCGACTCCGCCCAGAACGGATGGTCGACGACCGTCGCGGGCACGAGGGTGCCCGCGAGGGCCAGCGAGGCGGCCCGCGGAGCCCGCCCGGTGGCGAGCAGCAGGCCGCCGCCGAGCTGGACACCCGCGTTGATCCGTACCCAACTCCGGGCGCTCGTCGGAATCGCCGTCGAATCGGGCAGGGCCTCAGTGGCCTTCTCCACCAGCGGGGCGACGGTGTCCGCTTTCCGCCCCGGGTCGCTCGTCAGGCCGGTGTAACCGGTGTAGACGAAGATCGAACCGAGCAGGGGTCGCGCGATCCGTCGAATCATGTCCAGCTCCCATCGTCGTCGGGTCTCGGGCGGATCAGTTGCCCGAGAGCTTGTCCTTCACCTCGTCGACGCCCTCCTTGACCTTGTCGGCGGCGCCGGCGATCTTGTCCTTGATCGAGGCCTCGGCCTGGTCGCCGCGGCCCTCCTCCTTGAGCTGGGGATCGTCGAAGGCGGTGCCGACGGTCTCCTTGGCCCGGCCCTTGATGTCCTGAGCCTTGTTCTTGGCGTCATCGGTGAAGCTCATGGTGCTCTCCTTCGCGTCGGGGTTCGCCTGTGCTGCTCGACGGCCGGATCAGCCGATCGGTACACCCGCGAGGTGCAGGACGAGGGGCGCCAGCATGAGGCCCGCCATCAGCACCAGCAGGGTGACGATCACGACACCACCGCGAGGGTGGAGGACCAGCGGCGGAGCCGCTTCGACGGGGCGGCGCGGGATTCGGGCCGGTGTGGCTCGGGTGTCGTTCATCTCGCGCTCCCATCGAAAATCTATGTCGTTTCGAACAGATTTCACGCTATGGCCGATGACTATTCCTGTCAACGGTCGCGCCAGAAAAGACGTTGCAGAGCCAGCAGAACGCCCCGCTGCCTGCACGTTGTCGGTGATGTGCGCCTCGTCACACTTGATTGTGCAGGCCGGACCGCCGGCCGTCTCACGACTGACGACGGATGCGGAGAATCCGCAGCGAAGGCGCACCCGGCTGACACCGGATCCCCAGGTTCGCGGCGCACCGTCGAATCATGACCATCAGCCGAAAGACCCTCGCCGCAGCCGGATTCCTCGCGATCTCGGCCTTCGCCCTCACCCCCGCCATCGCCTCCGCCGCCACCCCGCAGATGTACGACTCGTGCAGCGCCACCCAGGAGGGGCAGCGCATCACCACGCCGAACGGCGACACCCTCGAATGCGTGGAGGTGGACACCGGCACCGGCTACGACTGGGAGGAGCCCAACTGAGACCCGATCGCCGCGCTCCCCTCCCCCGGCGCGCGCGATCCGCCGAGGCGCGGGCCGCTAGACCTCGAGTCCGGCGGCCCGCGCCTGCTGCTTGATGCGACTCATCTCGGAGACATTGCCGAGGAGGGCGATCCAGTTGTAAACCAACAGCGAGATCAGGCCCCACCAGCCGGCGAGCAGGTTGTGGGTCTGCGCCGCGCGGTAGGCGGCGCGGATCTGCTGGTAATCGCCCGTGGCGTAGGAGTCCTGCCACTGGGCCAGGATCAGCAGCCCCGTGTGCCTGCGGAACTTCGCCTGGAAGACGGGCCCCTGCGGGTACGGCTGCGGCTGGACATAGGGGTGCCGCGGATGGCCCTGCTCCGCGTAGGGCTGCTGCGGGTAGGACGGGCCGGCAGGCTGCTGCGCCGGGTTCTGCTCGTACGGGTTCATGCCGTCAGTCAGCCACCGCGATCTTGTCGTCGCCTTGCACCCCGGTTGGTGCGCGGGACATTTCGGGCGAACCGGCACAGGCGACGGTTCCAGACCCGGCCGGATAGCGTGGGGGCATGCGCATCTGGTCGGTACACCCCCGCTACCTCGATCGGCAGGCGCTGATCGCCTGCTGGCGCGAGACGCTGCTCGCGCAGGCGGTGCTCGCGGGCCGCACGAAGGGCTACACGCAGCATCCCCAGCTGGAGCGCTTCCGCGCGACGCCGGAGCCGCTCGCCGCCGTCGGCGCGTACCTCGCCGCCCTCGCCGACGAGGCCGACGCCCGTGGCTACAACTTCGACCGCACCCGCATCGACGAGCCGACCGCGACCGTCGCACCGATCGACGTGACCGACGGGCAGCTCGACCTGGAGTGGGCGCACCTCAGAGCCAAACTCGACGCGCGGAGCCCGGACGTGGCGGAACGGTGGCGCACCGTCGAGCGGCCGGATCCGCACGGGAGCTTCCGGACGGTGCCGGGCCCCGTCGAGCCGTGGGAGCGGGCGCAGAAGCCCTGATCCAGGGCGTTGCTCTCCCGCCAGGACTCGAACCTGAAATGTCTGAACCAAAATCAGAAGTGTTGCCGATTACACCACGGGAGACCGGGCCCGGGCTGGCGCTCGGAACCGTCGCCCAGCATTGTGCCACGGACGCTCGACCGCGGCGGTTCTCGTAGGATTGCGCCGACTCTCGACGCGAAACGCACGACACCGACGACACCTCAGGAGCAGCGATGGCGAACGGAACAGCGGTGGTGATCCTCGCCGCGGGCGCGGGAACGCGCATGCGATCGAAGACACCGAAGGTGCTGCACGCGATCGCGGGCCGCACCCTGCTGGGGCACGCGCTGCACGCCGCCGCGGGCACGACGCCGGAGCACCTCGTCGTGGTCGTCGGCCACGACCGGGACCGGGTCTCCGCGGCCGCGCTGGCCACCGCGGGCGAACTGGAGCACGAGATCCTCGTCGCCGTGCAGGAGCAGCAGCGCGGCACCGGTGACGCCGTGCAGGCCGGGCTCAGCGCTCTGCCCGCGGACTTCGCCGGCACCGTCATCGTCACGGCCGCCGACGTCCCGCTCCTCGACGCCACGACGCTGCGCGAGCTCCTGGACACGCACACCGGCGGCGACGGCGCCGCGGTCACCGTGCTCACCACCGCCGTCGCCGATCCGACCGGCTACGGCCGCGTGCTGCGCACGCAGGACGGCCAGGTCACCCAGATCGTCGAGCAGAAGGACGCGACGCCCGAGCAGCTCGCCATCACGGAGATCAACTCCGGCGTGTACGCCTTCGACCACGCGCAGCTCGTCGCCGCGCTCGCTCAGCTGCGGCCCGACAACTCGCAGGGCGAGCTGTACCTCACCGACGTGATCGGCATCGCCCGCGCGGCCGGCCAGCTGGTGCGCGGCGACCACGTCGACGACGAAATGCTCGTCGCGGGCTGCAACGACCGGATCCAACTCTCCCAGCTCGGCCGCGAGCTCAACCGGCGGATCGTCGAGCGGCACCAGCTGAACGGGGTCACCGTCGTCGACCCCGCGAGTACCTACATCGATGTGGACGTCGAGATCGCGCCCGACGTCGTGATCCAGCCGGGCACGCACCTGCGCGGCGCCACCGTCGTCGCCGAGGACGCGGTGATCGGCCCCGACACCACGCTGGTCGACACCGAGGTGGGCGCCGGCGCGACGGTGCTGCGCAGCGAGGTGCACCTGTCGGTGATCCGCGAGAATGCGACCGTCGGGCCGTTCAGCTACCTGCGGCCGAACACCGACCTCGGACCGAAGGGCAAGATCGGCGCCTTCGCCGAGACCAAGAACGCGCAGATCGGAGCGGGCAGCAAGATCCCGCACCTGAGCTACATCGGCGACGCGACCATCGGCGAGGGCAGCAACATCGGCTGCGCGACGGTGACGGTGAATTACGACGGGGTGAACAAACACCGAACGGTGATCGGCGACCACGTGCGCATCGGATCCGACACGATGCTCATCGCGCCGGTGGAGGTGGGCGACGGGGCGTACAGCGGAGCGGGTACCGTGATCAAGCGCGACGTGCCGCCGGGAGCCCTGGCGGTCTCCGCCGCGGATCAGCGGAACATCGAGGAATGGGTCCTCCACCGGCGTCCGGGCACGAGCTCAGCCGAGGCGGCCCAGCAGGCTATCGCGAGGATTGACGAGCAGTGAGCAACTGGATCGATAACCAGAAGAACCTGATGCTGTTCTCGGGCCGTGCCCACCCCGAGCTGGCGCAGCAGGTCGCCGACGAGCTCGGTGTGCAGGTCACCCCGCAGACGGCACGCGATTTCGCCAACGGCGAGATCTTCGTGCGCTTCGAGGAGTCGGTGCGCGGTAGCGACGCCTTCGTCCTGCAGAGCGCGCCGTACCCGGTCAATCAGTGGATCATGGAGACGCTGATCATGATCGACGCGCTCAAGCGCGGCTCGGCGAAGCGGATCACCGCGATCCTGCCGTTCTACCCGTACGCCCGCCAGGACAAGAAGCACCGCGGCCGCGAGCCGATCTCGGCGCGCCTGGTCGCGGACCTGTTCAAGACCGCGGGCGCCGACCGGATCATCACGGTCGACCTGCACACCGATCAGATCCAGGGCTTCTTCGACGGCCCCGTCGACCACATGCACGCGCAGACCATGCTGGCCGACTACGTGCGCGAGCACTACGGCACCGAGAACATGGTGGTGGTCTCCCCCGACGCCGGCCGCGTCAAGGTGGGCGAGAAGTGGGCCGACGCCCTCGACGGTGCGCCCCTGGCCTTCGTGCACAAGACCCGCGACCCCAACGTCGCGAACCAGGTCAAGAGCAACCGCGTCGTCGGTGACGTCGCGGGCCGCACCTGCGTCCTGATCGACGACATGATCGACACCGGCGGCACCATCGCCGGCGCCGTGGGCGTGCTCAAGGAGGCCGGCGCGAAGGACGTGATCATCGCGACCACGCACGGCGTCTTCTCCGAGCCCGCCACCGAGCGCCTCGCGAACTGCGGCGCGCGCGAGGTCATCGCGACCAACACGCTGCCCATCCCGCCGGAGAAGCACTTCGAGACGCTCACCGTGCTGCCGATCGCGCCGCTGCTGGCCCGCACGATCCGCGAGGTCTTCGAGAACGGCTCGGTCACGAGCCTGTTCAACGGCAACGCCTAGCCCCCGCATGGCGGGCGTCCGGGGAGATTTCCGGGCCGAGATCTGGCTCTCGGAGGTCTTCGCCGCCTGCCGCTTCGTCGCGCTCCCGAACCACCTGGCCGACGAGATCGCCGACACCGTCGACGGCTCGAAGCCGGGGTTCGGGAGCGTTCGCGTCTCCGTGACCATCGGGGCGACCACGTGGGCGACGTCGATCTTCCCGGACTCCGGGCGCGGTACCTACGTGCTGCCGCTGAAGAAGGCCGTCCGCGCCGCCGAGGGCGTCGACATCGGCGACACCGTCGAGGTGCACCTGGCGGTCAGAGACTAGATTGGCCCGTATGGACGCGACGATCTACCACAACCCCCGCTGCACCAAGTCCCGCCAGGCGCTGGCCCGGCTGGAGGAGGCCGGCGCGACGGTGACGGTGGTCAAGTACCTCGACCAGGTGCCGTCGAAGGCGGAGCTGACGAAGCTCATCGACGACGCCGGGCTCACCGTCCGGCAGGCCGTCCGCACCCGCGAGGCCGAGTACAAGGACCTCGGGCTCGCCGACGCCTCCGATGACGCGCTGCTCGACGCGATGGTCGCGCACCCCAAGCTCATCGAGCGGCCCTTCGTGGTGACGGCCAAGGGCACCCGCATGGCCCGCCCCACCGAGGCCGTCGACGAGATCCTGTAGCGAAGGGCGATGCTCTTCCGGCAGCTCGAGTACTTCGTCGCCCTCGCGCGCGAGCAGCACTTCGCCCGCGCGGCCAGCGCCTGCTACGTCTCGCAGCCCGCGCTGTCCGAGGCGATCCGCAAACTCGAGCACGAACTCAAGGTGCCCCTCGTCCTGCGCGGCTCCTCCTTCGAGGGCCTGACCCCCGAGGGTGAGCGGCTCGTGCCCTGGGCCCGGCGCATCCTCGCCGACCGCGACGCCCTGGAGCTCGAGGTCACGGCCCTGCGCACCGGGCTCACCGGAGAGCTGAGCCTCGGCGTGATCCCCGCCGCCGCCACGTCCGCCGCGCTCCTCACCGACCCGTTCTGCGCCGCCCACCCGCTGGTCCGGGTCCGGGTGTGGGCGGGCCTGCGCTCCGCCGACGTGGTCGAGCGGATCCGCCGGTTCGAGTTGGACGCGGGCATCGTCTACCCCGAGGGCGTCGACGTCGACGGGTTGTCGGTGACGCCGCTGTACACGGACCGGCTCGCACTCATCGCGCGCGAGGACCTCCTGCCCGACGGTGACGGCCCGCTCGCGTGGGCGGACGCCGCGCAGCTGCCGATGTGCCTGCTGCACGAGGGCATGCACGGGCGGGACCTCGTCGACGCGGCGGCCCGGGCGCACGGGGTGCGGCTCACGCCGCGCCTGGAGGCCGACTCGGTGGCGACGCTCCTGGCGATGGTGGGCGCGGGGCGGTGGGCGTCGATCGTGCCGCGGGCGTGGATCGCGACGTACCGCGCACCGTCGGGCACGCGGACCGTCGAGCTCGAGGGCGCGGGCGAGCTCGCCACCTCCGTGGCCCTCGTGCGCGGCGCCGGCGATCCCGAATCGGTGCTCGCCCGGGCCCTCGCGGAGAGCGCGCAGCGCGCGGACTGAGCCCCTGCCCTGCGGTGATCGGCACCGCCTATCGGGCGAGCGGATCCCCGTATTGGACGCGCACGACGGGACGCGCGACAGTGGATGCAGAGGGACGAAATCCATTCTCCCCCTCGTCCATTCAAGGAGTGATCATGGCGAAGATCCTGTGTGTCCTGTACCCCGACCCGGTGACGGGCTACCCGCCCGAGTACGCCCGCGACTCCATCCCGCTGATCGAGGCCTACCCCGGCGGGCAGACCATCCCGTCCCCCGCCGCGATCGACTTCACACCGGGCGAGCTGCTCGGCTGCGTCTCCGGCGAGCTGGGCCTGCGGAAGTACCTCGAGGCGGCCGGCCACGAGCTGATCGTGACGTCGGAGAAGGACGGCCCCGAGTTCGAGCGCCACCTCGCCGAGGCCGAGGTCGTCATCTCGCAGCCCTTCTGGCCCGCCTACCTCTCGGCCGAGCGCATCGCGAAGGCCCCGAACCTCAAGCTCGCGCTCACCGCCGGCATCGGCTCGGACCACGTCGACCTGGACGCGGCGATCAAGGCCGGGATCACCGTCGCCGAGGTCACCTACAGCAACTCGATCAGCGTCGCCGAGCACGCCGTGATGCAGATCCTCACGCTGGTCCGCAACTTCGTCCCCTCGTACAAGTGGGTGGTCGAGGGCGGCTGGAACATCGCCGACTGCGTCGAGCGCGCCTACGATCTCGAGGGCATGGACGTCGGCATCATCGCCGCCGGCCGCATCGGCCAGGCCGTGATGCGACGCCTCGCCCCGTTCGGCGTGCGGCTGCACTACTTCGACACCCGCCGCCTGCCGCTGGAGCTCGAGCAGGAGCTGAACCTGACCTACCACGAGTCGGTCGAGTCGCTGGTCCGCTCGGTGGACGTGGTCGACATCCACGCCCCGCTGCACCCGAAGACCTACCACATGTTCGACGCCGACCTGCTGTCGACGATGCGCCGCGGCTCCTACATCGTGAACACCGCGCGCGCCGAGATCGTGGTCCGCGACGACGTCGTCGCCGCGCTCGAGTCCGGGCAGCTCGCGGGCTACGCCGGCGACGTCTGGTTCCCGCAGCCGCCGGCCGTCGACCACCCGTGGCGCACCATGCCGCACCACGCGATGACCCCGCACGTCTCCGGAACGACGCTCTCCGCGCAGGCCCGGTACGCCGCGGGCACCCGCGAGATCCTCGAGGACTTCTTCGCCGGTTCGCCGATCCGCGACGAGTACCTCATCGTGGACGGCGGCGCGCTGGCGGGCGTGGGCGCGAGCTCGTACACCTCCGACGGCTCCGCCAGCCCGGGCGCGCACGTCTGATCGCCGACGGTGCGCGGTCCCGGCACCCACGGCGCTTCAGCGGCGCCGCTCGGCCGGGCTGCGCACCAGGAGCGCGACCGCGACGCCCACCACCACCCCGATCACGGTGTCGACGCCGCGGTAGAGCAGCATCCGCACCGGATCGGTGGGGTCGGCCAGCTCGGTCATGAGCATGATCAGCGGGGTGAAGAAGCCGATCGCGACGGCGTAGTGCCGCGCCGTGTACAGCTCCGTCGGGAACAGCAGCGCGATCGCCACGAGCGCCAGCGCGGTGGGCCCGGGGTCGAGCGCCAAGAGCGCCGCGGCCACGGCGAGCCCGACGAAGGTCCCGATGGTGCGGTGCGTCGCGCGGGTGATCACCAGCCCGGTCTCCGCGTCGGACGGCCGGCCCGCGTCGATCACAGCGAGCGGGACCGCCGCGGCCGCCATCGCCCAGTTCGCGTGGTCGACGCCGATCAGCACCCCCGCAGTGCCCGCGATGCCGACGGCGAGGGCGTAGCGCAGCGCATGGATGCCCACGCCGGGCGCCGGGCGGCGCAGCACCATCGCGATGCCGTCCCACCAGGGCCGGCCCCGGAAGGGGTCGGGCCGGCCGATCGCGCCGACCACGATGGCGAAGACCACCGTCGCGGCGCAGATCGCGAGCGCCTGCCAGGGCGGGGCCAGGCCCGCGGGCAGTGTCGCGGTCGCGCCCATCGCGAACAGGAAGAAGAACGGCCCGGCGGGGCGCAGCCGCACCGCGTCGGACAGGACGGAGCAGACCATGGCGAAGACCACGCCGACGGCCACGAGCACCCAGGGCGGCGCCTGATGGTGCGCCAGCGTGATGCCGAGCGCCTCCCCCGCGATGAGCAGGCCGCCCGCCTGCACCTGGTGCACGATCCGGGGCCGGCCCTGCTCGCCCCGCCCGTACATGCCGGCGAAGGCGCCGAACTCGGCGTAGATCAGCAGCTCGGGGCGCCCCCAGGCGATCAGCACCAGGCCCGGGACGAGGAGCGCGATCGCGACGCGCAGCGCGTGGCCGCCGTCGCGCAGGTCGGGGCGGTAGCGCTCGGGGAGGCTCATCCCCACCGGACGCCGCACGCGGGACTAGGCGTACGCGGCGAACACCGCGGCGAGGATCGCGCACACGGCGGCGCCGCTGACCGCGCCGGCGGCGAGGAGCGCGTTGGTCGTGTAGGTGGCGTCCGAGGCGGGGCGGCGCGGTGCGGAGATCACGCACGCGGCGACGACGCCCGCGAGGGCCGCTACCGCCAGTACCACCACTGCGATCCACGTCATGTCCGACTCCTTCCGTCCCGTGCACGACGCCCGTCGCCGTCGAATCGACACCGACGACCCGGGCACGGACCATCATCGCACGCGCGGCATTTCGCGTCCCGCCGCACCGATCCCTCGTCCCCCGTCGCGCCGTCCAGACCTGAGTTAGGGTGAAAATCGTGGTCCCGAATCAAGGTGTGATCTCGCCGTTGACCCAGGCCGCGATGTTCGTCGTCGCGACCGTCGACCCCGGGCGGGAGGACCGCGTCCACGACGCGCTCGACAACCTCTCCGGGCTCACCCGCTCGGTCGGCTTCCGCTACCCCGAGAAGCAGTTGTCGCTGACGACCTCCTTCGGCTCGGACGCCTGGGACCGGTTGTTCTCCGGTCCCAAGCCGAAGGGCCTGCACCCGTTCGTCGAGCTCGACGGTCCGCGGCACCGGGCACCGTCGACCCCCGGCGACGTCCTGTTCCACGTCAAGGCGAGCACCCTCGACATGTGCTTCGAGCTGTCGTGGCGCATCCTCGAGGCGCTCGGGGACGCGGTCACGGTGGTCGACGAGGTGCACGGCTTCCGGTTCTTCGACGACCGCGACCTGCTCGGCTTCGTCGACGGCACCGAGAACCCCGCGGGCGCCGCGGCCGTCGCCGCCACGGCGATCGGGGACGAGGACCCCGACTTCGCCGGCGGCAGTTACGTGCACGTGCAGAAATACCTGCACGACATGTCCGCGTGGCGCGCGCTGTCGGTCGAGGAGCAGGAGCGGGTGATCGGGCGGACCAAGCTCGAGGACATCGAGATGTCCGACGACGTGAAGCCCGCGAACGCGCACATCGCGCTCAACGTGATCGAGGACTCCAGCGGCGAGCAGCTGCAGATCATGCGGCAGAACATGCCGTTCGGCGAGCTCGGCAAGGGCGAGTTCGGCACCTACTTCATCGGCTACTCCCGCGACCCCGGCGTCACGGAGCAGATGCTGCGCAACATGTTCCTCGGCGATCCGCCCGGCAACACCGACCGGATCCTCGACTTCTCGACGGCCCTGACGGGCGGCCTGTTCTTCACCCCGTCGGGCGACTGGCTCGACGCGCCGCCCGATCTCCCCGCCGCCGACGGCGCACCGTCGGCGGAACCGACCGGAACGACCATCCCCGCGCCGGCCGACGGCTCGCTCGGCATCGGCGGCCTCAAGGAAAGGTAAGTCATGAACAACCTGCACCGTCACCTCGCACCGGTCACCCCCGCCGCCTGGGAGGAGATCGAGACCGAGGCGTCCCGCACGTTCAAGCGGAACATCGCCGGCCGCCGCGTCGTCGACGTCACCGGCCCGGACGGTCCCGAGGCCGCGGCGGTCGGCACGGGTCGCCTCCTGCCCGTCGACGGCCCCGCCGAGGGCGTGCAGGCGCAACTGCGCGAGAGCCGCCCGCTGGTGCGGCTGCGGGTGCCCTTCACCGTCTCCCGGGACGCGGTGGACTCGGTGGAACGCGGCGCACAGGACGCGGATTGGGATCCCGTCAAGGCGGCGGCCAAGCAGCTGGCGTACGCCGAGGACCGCGCCGTCTTCGAGGGCTACGCCGCGGCGTCGATCGCCGGCCTGCGGGCCTCGTCGTCGAACAAGGCGATCGTCCTGCCGAGCGACCCGATCGACGTGCCCGACGCCGTCGCGAGCGCGCTCGAGGACCTGCGGCTCGCGGGCGTCGACGGGCCGTACTCCGTGCTGCTCTCCGCCGACGTCTACACCTCGATCAGCGAGACCACCGATCACGGCTACCCGATCCGCGAGCAGCTCAAGCGCCTCGTGGACGGCGAGATCATCTGGGCGCCCGCGATCGACGGCGGCTTCGTGCTCACCACCCGCGGCGGCGATTACGAGCTGCGCCTGGGCACCGACGTCGAGATCGGCTACCTCAGCCACGACGCGACCTCGGTGGAGCTCTACCTGCAGGAGACCTTCACGTTCCTGGCCTACACCGCGGAGGCGTCGGTCCCCCTGACCTCCTAGGACGCTCGCTCCACCCCTCCCCTCCGATAACCGAAGAAAGGCATCCCCATGAGCGAACTCGACGGCGTTTTCGACGACATCTTCCAGCGTTTCTTCGGCAACTCGGTGGGCCGGCCCGCGACGGCGCGGGTCGACCTGAACCGCCTCCTCACCGAGCAGGCGAAGACCCTGCTCGCCGAGGCCCAGGTCGCAGCATCCGACTGGGACAACCCGGAGATCACACCGGAGCACCTGCTCTACGCGGCGGCGATGAACGAGCCCACCCGCGACGTGCTCGTCCGGCTCAAGCTGGATCCGGACAAGGTGGCGGCCGCGATGCAGGCCGCCGCGCAGGCGAGCGCGAACCCGGCCGCCATGGACGGCGCACCGTCGCTGAGCCCCGCCTCGCGGCGCGCACTGCGGGTGGCGCAGCAGCACGCCGCGCAGAACGGGCAGTCCTACGTCGGGCCCGAGCACATCCTGCTCGGCATCGCCGACAACCCGGACACCGTGGCGGCGCAGGCACTCTCGGGCGGCGGGATGTCCGCGCCGTCGGCGGGTGGCAAGCCGGTCAAGCCCGGCAAGACGGGGACCTCGGGCCAGGCCCCGCAGCAGCAGGAGAGCACGACGCCGACGCTGGACGAGTACGGCCGCGACCTCACCGCCGAGGCCCGCGCGGGCAAGGTCGATCCGGTCGTCGGCCGCGCCGAGGAGATCGAGCAGACCATCGAGATCCTCTCCCGCCGCCGCAAGAACAACCCAGTGCTCATCGGCGACCCCGGCGTCGGCAAGACGGCCATCGTCGAGGGTCTGGCACAGCGCATCGTCAACGACGACGTGCCGAAGACGCTCGCCGGGCGCCGCGTGGTCGCCCTCGACGTGAGCTCCATGGTCGCGGGCAGCAAGTACCGCGGCGAGTTCGAGGAACGCCTGACCAAGGTGCTCGACGAGGTGCGGGAGCACTCGGACGAGCTCGTGGTCTTCATCGACGAGCTGCACACCATCATCGGCGCGGGAGGCGGCGGCGAGGGCTCCATGGACGCCGGCAACATGCTCAAGCCGGCGCTCGCGCGCGGCGAGCTGCACGCCATCGGCGCCACCACCATCGACGAGTACCGCAAGTACATCGAGAAGGACGCCGCCCTCGAGCGCCGCTTCCAGCCGGTGATGGTGAGCGAGCCCTCCGTGGACGACACGATCGAGATCCTTCGCGGCCTCATCGACGTCTACGAGGAGCACCACCAGGTGCGCTACGAGGACGCCGCCCTCGTCGCCGCCGCGGAGCTCTCGGACCGCTACATCACCGACCGGTTCATGCCGGACAAGGCGATCGACCTCGTCGACCAGGCGGGCGCGCGGGTCCGCCTGCGCACCAAGACCCCCGACGCGGACACCCGCTCCATCGAGGACGAGCTGGGCGCGCTGCGCCGCGAGAAGGACAGCGCCGTCGAGGGCGAGGACTACAAGGCCGCCGACGAGCTCAAGGAGAAGATCGCCGACGCCGAGGGGCGGCTCGCGGCGGCGGGCGGCGGCGAGGCCGAGCCCGAGGTCACCGTCGTCGACATCGCGGAGGTCGTCTCGCGACGCACCGGCATCCCGGTGGCGGACCTGACCTCCGAGGAGCGGGAGAAGCTGCTGCGCCTCGAGGACGACCTGCACGACCGCGTGATCGGCCAGGACGAGGCCGTGCTCGCCGTCTCCGAGGCCGTGCGCCGCGCCCGCGCCGGGCTCAAGGACCCGGGCCGGCCCATCGGCTCGTTCCTGTTCCTCGGCCCCACGGGCGTCGGCAAGACGGAGCTCGCGAAGGCGCTGGCCGCCACCGTCTTCGGCGACGAGGACCGCCTGATCCGGTTCGACATGAGCGAGTTCCAGGAGAAGCACACCGTGTCGCGGCTCGTGGGCGCCCCTCCCGGGTACGTCGGCTACGAGGAGGCCGGGCAGCTCACCGACAAGGTGCGCCGGCAGCCGTACTCGGTGATCCTCTTCGACGAGGTGGAGAAGGCCCACCCGGACGTCTTCAACGTGCTCCTGCAGTTGCTCGACGACGGCCGCGTGACGGACGCGCAGGGGCGCACCGTCGACTTCAAGAACACCATCGTGATCCTGACCTCGAACATCGGCGCCGACCTGATCCTGGACGCGCCGGAGGACGACTTCGAGTCGGTGATCCCCCAGGTCAAGGATCGGCTCCGGGCCCACTTCCGGCCCGAGTTCCTCAACCGCATCGACGACACCGTGATCTTCCACCGCCTGGACAAGGCGCAGCTGCGCAACATCGTGGAGCTGATCCTCGACGGCACGCGACGCCTCCTGCGCGCCCAGGACGTGGAGCTGGACGTGACGACCAAGGCGGAGGACTGGCTGGCCGACGAGGGCTTCCAGCCGCAGTTCGGTGCCCGGCCGCTGCGCCGCACCGTGCAGAAGGAGCTCGACAACCGGCTGTCGTCGATGCTGCTGCGCGGCGACGTCCGTGCAGGCGACACCGTGCGCGTGGACGCGGACGATGACGGCCTCGTCCTGTCGGTCGTGGAGAAGCACGCCGACGGTTCGGTGTCCGAGGGCTCCCTGCCCGCGGACGACGCGACGGAATCGGAGAAGGAGAAGGCATGAGCGACAACGACGATCCGTCCTCGCTGGCCGAGACGCCCGACGAGGCCGCCGCCGAGGCACGGCAGGCGGAGCTCGACGCCCGCGAGGCCGTGGGCGCGGACCTCGACGACGACGGCGAGGACGTCATCGCCGAGGAAGAGGGCATCTCCTAGGCGTGCACCGGTTCGACGAGTGGTGGCGGCTCGAGGTGATCGACGCACAGAAGGGTCCGCTGCTCCTGAGCTTCGTCGCGTTCGTGGTGACCTTCCTCGCGACGCGCACGATCACCCGGACGATCCGCGCCGGGCGCGGCCCCTTCCACGACGTCAGCGCCGGAGGGGTGCACCTGCACCATTCGACGCCCGGCCTGATCCTGCTGGTGGCGGGGGCGTTCACGGCGGTCGGCGCGGCAGGGCGGGCACCGTGGTCGTACCTCGCGGCGCTGCTCGTCGGCGTCGGGGCCTCGCTCGTGCTCGACGAGTTCGCGATGCTCTTCCACCTCAAGGACGTGTACTGGTCGCAGGAGGGGCAGCTGTCCGTCGACGTGGTGACGCTCGCGGCGGCGTGCATCGGGCTGGCCGTCGTCGGGGTCTCCCCCGCGAACGTCGCGGGGCTGGGCGACACCGAGCGGTGGGTGCGCGGCGGAATCGCCACGCTGCTCGTCGTGCACCTCGTGGCCGTCGCGGCCACCGCGCTCAAGGGCAAGTACCCGACCGCCCTCGTCGGGCTGTTCGCCTGGCCGGTGGCGTGGGTCGCCGCGATCCGGCTCGCCCGCCCCACCTCGCCGTGGGCGCGCTGGTTCTACGCGCCCGCGAAGCGGTCCCGCGCGGACCGCCGTCAGCAGGACGTCGACGCCCGCTGGGGACCCGTCCGGCGGCGCTGGGACGACCTCGTCGGCGGGCGGCCGTCGCGCTAAGCGCCAATCCGAGGGCCGCCCTCGGGATGAACGGTCGTGCGGCCGCCACCCGCCTCCTTACTCCGCCGGAGGCAACCGTCCGCCGATTCGATGACCGCGTAGAAGAACCTGCTCCGGTCGTCGAAGGTCCGCAAGAGCCCCGGCTCCGGGAGGACCACCGATGCGATCCCCGCGCTGATCGAGATCCGCTCACCGTCGGCCGGCGTGGGCAGACGCTCCCGCGCGGATCGCAGGGCCGCCTCGAGCTCGGCCGCGTTCGTCGGCGAGACGATGGCGAACTCGTCCCCGCCGACTCTGGCGACCAGCCACTCCGGGGAGACGGACCGTCGCAGCGCGGTCGACACCGCCCGGAGTGCGGCATCACCGGCCAGGTGACCGTAGGCGTCGTTGATGTGCTTGAACCGGTCGACGTCGATCATGCCGACCGACGCGCGACCGTCCGTCGACCGCAACAGCTCGTCGACCGAGTCCCGGAAGCCGGTGCGGTTGAGCAGCCCGGTCATCGCATCGGTCGATGAGGCGGTCAGACTCGCCCTGATCAGCTGCTTGAGCTGGAGGGTGTAGAGGTAGTTGAGGACCACGACGCCACCGATGCCGAGAATGCTGACGGCGACCTGCGCGAAGACGGCGAGCGGGGTCGCCCCGTACACCTGAATCACCCGGACTCCCAGGTGGACGATCACGGCGCTCGAGAAGACGAGGTGCAGCGTCACCGCGTGGGTGGTCAGGAAATGCGCCGCGTAGGCGCCGACCGTCGCGAACAGGACCGTTCCGGCGAGCGCGGCGGCCGGGCTGTTGTACAGCACCAGAATGCTGGTCACCACGACGTCGGCGTAGAGGACGAACAGCGTGCTGATCAATCTGCGCCGGCGGCACGGATTCCACCACAGCGATGTCATTGGAAGGCGGCTCACCGCGATGGCGGCGGGAATCCCCGACCCGCACAGGAGCGCGAGCGCGAGCGTTCGCGCCGTGGAGTCCGCCGCCCCCTCGGGGGTGAAGATCATGACCGCCCCGAAGAGTCCGACGCTCAGCGTGAATCCGGCGACGGAGTAGCGCCAGACGATCTCGCTGACGACGGCATGCCGCTTCAGCCGGTTGAACGCCAGGCCGAGTTCGTCGCCGTGACGGTCGGGGTGTCTCCCAGGGGTCTCCATGATGGCGCCGAGAGTAGCAAGAGTAAATGCTTGGTAATGACACGCAAAAGTTCTCTTGACCGTTATGGGAAGATCGGGCTGAGCAGCGGAAACCCGCCCGCCGGCCGGAGAGCGGCGGTCCGCCCCCGCGTCAGGACGCGGGGGTCAGGGTGTCGCGGAAGAGCTGGATGACGTCGTCGAGTGCCTGGCGCGTGGGCTGTCCGGGCTCGTCGATGAGGTGCTCGGTGAGCACGGAATGCGGCGGCGTCAGAGCCTCGGGGTTGGCGTCGGCGTCGTCGATCTCCACGGCGATGAAGCCGTCACCCAGCTGCTCACGCAGGAAGTCGAAGCGCTCCCCGGGCACCATGAAGTCGCCCTTGAAGCGCAGGCCCATGACCTTGAGCCCTTGCTTCGCGCAGCGCACCTTGACGGTGTCCAGGTCGTGCGGCGAGATGTCGATGGTGCGGCCCGTGCCGGGGATCGGCCGGAACGGCAGCGAGGGCTGGCTGAGCACCGGGGCGAGCATGACGTCGTCGACGGCCATGCCGAGCGCGAAGCCACCGGTGAAGCACATGCCGACCGCGCCGACGCCCCGGCCGCCGCAGCGCTCGTGCTCCTGGCGCGCGAGGGCGCGCAGCCAGGTGACGACGGGCGAGGACTTGCCCGTGGCGAGGATCGTGAACTCACGGCTCACGCACAGCGAGCCGACGAGTTTCGCCATGCTCTTCGCGGTCCCCGCGTAGCCGATGGCCTTCGGGTTGCCCGCGTCCAGTCCGGGAGTGCCGAACAGGTGCGGCAGCACGGCGGTGAAGCCGGCGTCGACGACCTTCCGGGCGAAGTCGAGCACCTTCGGGGTGATGCCGGGGATCTCGGCGATGACGATCACCGCCGGGCCCGATCCCTTCCGGTACAGGTCGTGGGTCACGCCGGCGTCGGTGAACGACTCCTTCGTGAAGTCGGTGAGGTTGGCGGCGGCTACGGCTTTCAGGTCCACCGCACCATCGTGCCCGACCGTCAGAGAAGGCGCTGCGCGACGGCCTCCAGCGCGGGCCACGGATCGTCGCCGAGCGCTTGCACCGCGACGTGGTCGGCGCCCGCGTCGAGGTGCGCGCGCACGCCCGCGGCGACGGCGTCCCCGTCGCCGTGCACGGCCAGGACGTCGACGAGGCGGTCGCTGCCGGGTCGCTCGAGGTCGGCGTCGTCGAAGCCGAGGCGCCGCAGGTTGGCGACGTAGTTCTGCAGGCGGAGGTAGAAGTCGACGGTCTTGCGGCCCAGCTCACGGCCGCGGGCGGCGTCCTCGTCGAGCACGATCTTCTGCTCGGGCGCGAGGAGGACCCCGTCGCCGAGGATCTCCCGTGCGCTCCGGGTGTGCTCCGGCGAGGTCAGGTACGGGTGCGCACCGGCGGTGCGGTCGGCGGCGAGGCGCAGCACCTTGGGGCCGAGGGCGGCGAGCACCGTCCGCTCCTGCGGCACGCCCTCCGCGGCCAGGACGTCCAGGTAGTCGACGAGCGCCTGGTACGGCGTCCGGTAGTCGGCGGAGGCCTCGCGGTGCCCGGCGCCGATGCCGAGCACGAACCGGCCCGGGAACAGCTTCTCGATGCGGTGGAAGGCGGCGGCGGCGGACCGGGCGTCGTCCTGCCAGATGTTGAGAATGCCCGTCGCGACGACGAGGTTCGTCGTCGCCTCCAGCAGCGGATCGACCACCGCGAGGTCGCCGCCGGGCGATCCGCCCAGCCACAGCGTGCCGTAGCCCAGCTCCTCGGCCCGCGCCGCGAAGGCGCCGTCGACCAGTGTGGCGCCGCGCCAGATCCCCAACTCTCCGAACGTCGTCATGGCCCGTGCAACATCGTCCACCGCGCGATCCTTCCCGTCAGATCACGGCGCGCGGAAGGGTGGGCCGGGCGGGCGCGTAGACGACGCCGGCGACGGCTCGCGCCGCGGCCCGGGCGACCGCGCGCACGTCGGCCTCGTCGCGCCAGGCGACGATGCGGCCACCGTCGACCTCGAAGGTGCCCCGGACCTGGAACTGGAGCCGCAGCGGGCCGTAGACGAGGGCGGTGACGCGGTCGGTGACCGCCACGGCGCAACCGGACTGCTCCGAGGCCAGGAGGACCGCCTGCATCGCGACGCGCGTGCGCGCGTGCCAGCGGAAGTGGCGTGCGATCGCGGCGCGACCGCGCAGGGGGCGGCCGCCGGTGCGCCGGTACACGACGTCCTTCGCCAGCAACTGCTCGGCGATCTCGTAGTCGCCGCTCCCCAGGGCGTCGACGAAGCGCTCCGCGACGTCCTGCGGCGACCACAGCGGGGCGTTGTTCACGTGATCGATGGTGCCGATGTGGCGTGGACGCCGCGCGAACTGGACATGACGGAATGGCGAAGCTTCGATTTCGCTCCTGAGCGGGCGGTTCGGTAGACTGAGCGGCGACCTTCTCGGCGAGGGCGGCTCCGGCCGCCGTGATCGACGCGAACGGCACTCCCTCCCGCGGGATCCGCGTGGCGCAGTGCGGACCGCCTCGGCAACGCCGGGGCCGCTACACCGCACCTGAAGGAGTCTCATGTCCGAGACCAACAAGCTCGCCGCCACCGTCCGCACCGAGTTCGGCAAGGGCGCCGCGCGCCGTGCCCGCCGCGACGGCCTCGTGCCCGTCGTCCTCTACGGCCACGGCACCGAGCCGCAGCACTTCACCGTCGTCGCCCGCGACTTCGCCGCCATCCTGCGTAAGGACGGCACCAACGCCGTGCTCAACCTGGACATCGACGGCACGGAGCAGCTCGCGCTGACCAAGCAGGTCGTCGTGCACCCGCTGCGCAACTACATCGAGCACACCGACCTCCTCGTCATCAAGAAGGGCGAGAAGGTCACCGTGTCCGTGCCCGTCGTGATCGAGGGCGAGCCCGCCGGCGGCACCCAGGTGGCGCAGGACCTCAACGAGGTCGAGGTCGAGGCCGACGCGCTGAACATCCCCGAGAACATCGTGTTCAACGTCCACAACCTCGAGGCCGGCACCCAGATCACCGCGGGCCAGCTCGAGGTCCCCGCGGGCGCCACCGTGGTCACCGACGCCGACGCGCTGGTCATCAACATCACGGAGATCGCCGCGGCCCAGACCGATGAGGACGAGGCCGAGGCCGCCGACGAGGCTGCCGAGTAACTGCCATGACCGACCGGCCACTCATCGTCGTGGGGCTGGGCAACCCCGGCGAGAAGTACGCCGGGACCCGGCACAACATCGGCTTCGACGTGGTCGACGAGCTCGCATCGCGCGCCCGCACCTCCTTCTCCCGGCACAAGAAGTCGGGGGCGGAGGTCGCGGGCGCGCGGCTCGTCGGCCGCCAGGTCTACCTGGCGAAGCCGCAATCCTTCATGAACCTCTCCGGGCAGCCCGTCGCGGCGCTCGCCCGGTTCTACTCGGTGGAACCCACCGACGTGATCGCCGTGCACGACGAGCTGGACATCGACTTCGGTCTCGTCCGGCTCAAGCGCGGCGGCGGCGAGGGCGGCCACAACGGGCTCCGCTCGCTGACCCAGCACCTGGGCACGAAGGACTACCTGCGGGTGCGTGCGGGGATCGGGCGGCCCCCGGGGCGCCAGGATCCCGCCGACTACGTGCTCAAGCCCTTCGCCAAGGCGGAGAAGCCCGAGGTGCCGCTGCTGGTCACCAACGCCGCGGACGCCGTCGAGCTGCTGATCCGCGACGGCCTCGAGCCCGCCCAGAACACGGTGCACGCCTGGTGATCACCTTCCGGCGGGTCACGCGCGAGGACTTCCCACTCCTCGCGTCGTGGCTCGCCGAGCCGCACAACCGGCGCTGGTGGCACCACGAGACCTCCCCCGAGGCGATCGAGCGGGACTTCGGGCCGTCCGTCGACGGGGAGGAGCCGTCCCTCGACTTCCTCGGGCTCGACGGTGCGGGGGTCCCGTTCGGGCTCATCCAGCGGCAACGGTGGATCGACTACGCGGACGAGCCCGAGACCACGGGGGTCGCGTCGCTCGTGCACCTGGGCCCGGCCGACTACGGCATCGACTACCTGATCGGCTCGCCGTCGGCGACCGGGCAGGGCCTCGGCACGGCGATGATCGCGGCGATGTGCGAGGTGATCTTCACCGAGCTGGGCGGCGAGCGCGTGGTGGTCTCCGTCGCGGCGGGCAACCGCCGTTCCTGGCGGGCACTCGAACGCGCCGGCTTCGTCCTCGTCGGCCGCGTCGACATCCCGCCCGACAACCCCGTCGACCCGCCGGACCACGTGGTCTACGCGCTTTCGCGCCCCGCCTGACCGCGACACGGTCTACCTGCGGATACGGGTACACTGGTTCCCCGTGAGTTCCATTGCCGACGAGGTCTCCCGCCGCCGCACCTTCGCCATCATCAGCCACCCCGACGCGGGTAAGTCGACGATGACGGAGGCCCTTGCGCTGCACGCCCGGGTGATCAACGAGGCCGGCGCCATCCACGGCAAGGCCGGCCGCAAGTCGACGGTCTCCGACTGGATGGAGATGGAGAAGGCCCGCGGCATCTCCGTCAGCTCGACCGCGCTGCAGTTCAACTACACCTCCTCCGGCGCCGCCGAGGACGCCGAGCCGTCGGTGATCAACCTCGTGGACACCCCCGGGCACGCCGACTTCTCCGAGGACACCTACCGCGTGCTGACGGCCGTCGACGCCGCGGTCATGCTCATCGACGCCGCGAAGGGCCTGGAGCCGCAGACGCTCAAGCTCTTCCAGGTGTGCCGCCACCGCGGGATCCCCGTGATCACGGTCATCAACAAATGGGACCGGCCGGGCCGCACCCCGCTGGAGCTGCTCGACGAGATCTCCGAGCGCATCGGCCTGACCCCCACTCCCCTGTTCTGGCCCGTCGGTATCGCGGGCGATTTCCGCGGCCTGCGCGACGTGCGCAAGGACGAGTACGTGCACTTCACCCGGACGGCCGGCGGCGCGAAGATCGCTCCGGAGGAGCATCTTTCGACCGACGCCGCGCTGGACCGCGAGGGCGACGTGTGGGCCGAGGCGGTCGAGGAGACCGAACTCATGACCGAGATGGGCCAGGGCCACGATCAGGAGATGTTCCTGGCGGGCCAGACCTCGCCGGTGATCTTCACCTCGGCGATCCTCAATTTCGGTGTGCGACAGCTGCTGGAGGCGCTCGTCGAGCTGGCCCCCGCCCCGCATTCGCGGACCGCTATCGACGAGTCGGAGCGCGCGGTGACCGACCCGTTCAGCGCCGTGGTCTTCAAGGTGCAGGCCGGCATGGACGCCGCGCACCGGGATCGCCTGGCGTTCATGCGGATCGTCTCCGGCGAGTTCGAGCGCGGCATGGTCGTGCAGCACGCGCAGACCGGCAAGCCCTTCGCCACCAAGTACGCGATGACGGTGGTCGGCCGCGACCGCGAGACCGTCGAGACCGCCTACCCCGGCGACGTGGTGGGCCTCGTCAACGCCAACGCGCTCGCGCCCGGCGACACGCTGTACGACGGCGCCAAGGTCCAGTTCCCGCCGATCCCCTCGTTCGCGCCGGAGCACTTCGCGGTGGTCCGCGCCGACTCCGCGGGCAAGTACAAGCAGTTCCGCAAGGGCATCGAGCAGCTCGGCACCGAGGGCGTGGTGCAGTTGCTGCGCAACGACGTCCGCGGCGACGCCTCCCCCGTCATGGCGGCCGTGGGCCCCATGCAGTTCGAGGTCGTGGTCGCCCGCATGAAGACGGAGTTCAACGTCGACGTGCAGGTCGAGCGCCTGGGCTACTCGGTGGCGCGCCGCACGGACGCGGCGAGCGCGGACGAGCTCAACCGGCAGCGCGGCGTCGAGGTCTTCGAGCGCAACGACGGTGCGCTGCTCGCCCTGTTCTCGGACAAGTGGCGGCTGCAGTACATCGAGAAGGAGCACCCCTCCCTGTCGCTCGAGCCGCTGGTGGCCGCGGCCGACTGACCCCGTCCGGTCAGGACCGGGGGCTGTCGGCGCCCGGTGCGTCGCGCGGGTGATCGCCGGGGTCGATGGGGGCCGCGGAGTTCGGACCCGCATCGCGGGCCGACCCCGAATCCGCCTCCGGATTCATGTTTCCGGGCCACAGCGCGGACCCGGGCGGCACGTTCGAGTGGTTGGCGCCGCCGCCGGGCATGCCGCCGGGTGCCACTGCCGACGGGCTCACCACGTGGTCGCTGGGCTGCGCGGCGACGGGGCCGGCCGCGAGGAGCGCCGCGCCGGCGCCGGCGGCTATCAGGCCGACGACGAACCGTCGTGCGAGCGTCGGGATTTCGGGGTTTCGTTTCTCATCCATACTTCGAACGTACCGATGGATCACATGAAAACGTCTGCCCGTGAGCAGCTTTCATGAACTCGACACAATGCGCCGGTGTTCACGGATCGGGCGGGCGGACCGTCGCGATTCCTTCACATCGCTGTGCTTCCCCGCGATGAGGCGGCAAGGCCGGCCGCACATCGGGCGCGGACCTCGCCGACGAGACGGTCGGACTCGGCGGTGTCGATCAGGCCGCGGGCGGCGAGGGCCAGCAGCCCGTTGATGCCCGCCCAGCACTGGATCACCTCGCTGCGGGCCGTGTCGGCGGGCTCGCCGACGGCGGCGATGACGGCCTCCAGCGCCTGCGCGAGGTAGCCGCGCACCTCCGCCCGCGCGGCGCGCACCGTGTCCGAGTCCTCGCCGTGCACGTCCGTGAGGCCCAGCAATCGGAAGGCGATCGGCTCCCGTCGGTGGAAGTCGAGGTACTCGTCGAAGGCCCTGCGCGCGGCCTCCTCCCCCGCGCTCCCGGTGACCGCCGCCTCCATCGCCGCGACGTGTTCGCTCCCCACGCGGCAGGCCAGCACGGCGTAGAGGTCCGCCTTTCCGCCGGGGAAGTTCGAGTAGATGCTGGTCAAGGCGACGTCGGCGGCGGCGGCGAGCTCGTCGACGGAGGTGCCGCGGTATCCCTGCGGCCGGGCGTACAGCGCGTGCGCGGCGTCCAGCAGCGCGGCGCGGGTGCGGCGGCGGCGCTTGTCGGAGGGTTCCGTCAGCAGCGATTCCATGGCACTATCCTAGTCATACTTCGTTTTCATAGTTGGACTAGGAGAGCCGGATGACCATCTCGCCCGATCAGCTCGACGCCGGGGTCGCCGACGGCTCCGAGATCATGAAGCAGTTCGTGCCCGCATCGCCGTTCGTGGCGCTGCTCGGCGTGCAGCTGGAGGAGATCTCCGACGGCGCCGCGACGCTGCTCGTGCCGTACCGGCCGGATCTGACGACGGTCGGCACGATGATGCACGGCGGCCTCATCGCCGCCGCGGCGGACATCGGCGTGATGGTCGCGGCGTGGGCCGGGCGGCCCGTGCCCGACAAGCTGCGCGGCGTGACCGCCTCGCTGTCGCTGAACTTCATCGCGCCGCTGATCGAGGACGGCCTCCGGGTGCGGGCGCACCGTCTGTCCACCGGCCGGAGGACGAGCCACGTGCGGTGCGACATGTTCTCGCAGACCGGCGACGCGCTGGTCGCGAGCGCCACCGGCACCTACCAGGTGGGGTGACGTCCGAAACCGGGCCTGAATTCGATCAGGATCCGAATGCTTCGCCCCGACGCAATCTGCGGCCGGTTTTCGGGACGCTCACACACGGGCGCGCTGCGGAACCTCGCGGGCGAGGAGCAGGGCGACGGCGCCGAGCAGGGTTCCGGTGATCCGGCGCTGCCACGCGGCCCACGACGGGCGCCGCACGATCAGCGCCGCCACCGCGCCGGCCGCGACCACGATCGCGGCGTTGGCCAGCATCGACACCGTGATCTGCACGCCGCCGAGGAGGAAGCCCTGCGCCGCGGTGTGCCCGCGAGCAGGATCGATGAACTGCGGGATCAGCGCGAGGTACATGATCGCAGCCTTGGGGTTGAGCAGGTTGGTGAGCAGTCCCATGCGGAAGAGCTTCCCGGCGGAATCGCGCGGAAGGTCGGCGGTCTCGAACAACCCGCGCCCTCCGGGACGCAGCGCCTGCCACGCGAGGTAGCCCAGATACAGCGCCCCTGCCGCCTTGAAGCCCATGAACAGCCACGGCACCGCGACGAAGACCACGGCGAGCCCGACGTTCGCGAGGGTGAGGTAGGCGAGGAAGCCCACCCCGGTGCCGGCCAGCGAGATCAGGCCCGCCGTGCGGCCCTGGCTGATGCTGCGCGAGACGAGGTAGATCATGTTCGGCCCCGGCGTGAGCACCATCGCCCCCGCCGTCACCACCATTCCCGCCATCGCGGTCCACGAAACGATCATGGAATCGATCCTGGCCGCGAGGCGACGGCACGGTACAGAGCCAGTCGAGTGTGACTGGCCTGCACTCAGGCCGCCGCAGCGACGGCCTCGGGCGAACCGTGCGACCGCGCACGTCGACGGTCCGCGATCGCCAGGGCGATGATCGCTGCCGGGACGAGGACGTCGACGATGAGGATGCCGCCGGTGTTGCCGGGCTGGTGATCGCCGTGCGCGAACCACTGGTCGAGATGCCCGAACGCCGCGCCCCACAGGAAGATCGCGTATCCGACGCCGTACGCGAGCCGGAACTCCCGGTGCCGGCGCACCAGGACGAAGGCCATCGCCGCGAAGCCGAGGTTGGTGAAGGCGATCTCGAATTGGAAGGGGTTGCCCGCGGGGAAGCCGATCTCGTTCGCCATCGTGTCCGGCGCGATGAGGAAGAAGACACCCACCCAGGCGGCGCCCAGACCGGCGGCGACCAGCATGGCCCGCTGCCAGGTCTCGAGGCGCTCGCCGGGCCGGCGGGCGGACCGGAACGCCGCCCAGATCGCCGCGGCGACCGGGAAGATCAGCGGGGTGGAGGTGTGGATGAGGAATTCCGTCGATGCGTTCATGACTCAGTCTTAACATGTTAATATTAACAGGTCAAGACTCCTGTAGTCTGGGGGCATGAACGAACCCGACGAGGGCCTGGGCGACGTGCTCAACCACATCACCATGCTGCTCGGCGTCGTGACGCGTGAGTACGGAGCACCCGGCGCGCTGAGCTACAGCCGGATGCGACTCCTCGGCACCCTCGAGGAGGTGCAGCCCGCCACGCAGCACGAACTCGCGCAGGCGATGCTCGTCTCCGACGCCGCCGTCAGCCGCATGCTGACCGCCCTCGTGCCGGAGGGTCTGGTCACCGTCGAACCCGATCCCGAGCACGCCCGACGGCGCCTGGTGCGCCTGACCGAGAAGGGCGCGGCGCAGTTCCACGCGTCGAGCACCGACTACGCGACCCAGCTCGAAAAGGCCCTCACCGCACGGGACTTCCCGTACGAGCGCTACCTCCGCGACAGCATCGCGCTGCGCGACTTCCTCGCGACCGCGGCCGGCCGCGGCTGATCCGCCGCGCCTCCCTAGCGGGACGTGCTGCGCCTCCGCGTGTCGTGCACTCCCCACGTCCATGGACCTGGGGAGGTGGCCGCCCCGCTAGGGAGCGCCACGAGCGCAGCGAGCGGATCAGGCGCCGAGGAGGGCCTCGATCTCGCGCTCCTCGACGTCGTTCATCGACGCGGGTGAGAACTTCGGGTCGCGGGTCTTGTCGATGAGCACCGCGCGGATGCCCTCGACGAAGTCGGGGCGGCGCACCAGGCGGGCGCCCACCACAGCCTCCTCGGCGAGGCACTGGGCCAGGGTGCGGTCGCGCGAAGCCTGGATCAGGTCGAAGGTGACGAACACCGAGGTGGGGCACGCCGTCGACAGCTGCTCGCGGGCGGTGTCGGCCCACGCACCGGACGTGGTGGCGAGGCCCGCGAGGATCTCGGTGACCGAGTCGCGGCCGAACACGTCCGCGATCTCGTCGAGCGGCAGCGTCGAGGCGGGTGCGGTGTCGCCGAAGCGGGCGAGGACACCGTCGAGCTCCTCCCCCGCGAGCAGGGCGGCCTTGACGTCCGGCATGGCCGACGACGGCACGAAGTGCGTCGCGAGCCCGACGGCGAGCGCGTCGCCGGCGCCGATCCGGGCGGCGGTCATGCCCATGAGCTCGCCGAAGCCCTTGGGCAGGCGGCCGAGGATGTGCGTGGCACCCACGTCGGGGAGGAAGCCGATCGCGACCTCGGGCATCGCGATGAGCGCCTTCTCGGAGACGACCCGGTGCGACCCGTGGATCGAGACGCCCACGCCACCGCCCATGTTCACGCCGTCGATGAGGGCGATCACGGGCTTGGGGAACTCCGCGAGCCGCAGGTTCATGTCGTACTCGTCGCGGAAGAACGGGGTGAAGTCCTCCCCCGCCACCACCTGGTCGCGGATGGCGCGGATGTCGCCGCCCGCGCAGTACGCCTTGGGCGACGCGGAGGTGAGGAGCACGCGGGTCACGGCGTCGTCGGACTCCCACGCCTGCAGCGCGGCGTCGATCGCGTGGACCATGTCCACGGTGAGCGCGTTGAGCGCCTTCGGACGGTTCAGCTCGATGTGGCCGGTGCCCCCGACCACGGTGGTGATGATGTCCGTCTCGATCTCGCTCACGCCGGCTCCTCGTTTAGTCGCATATCCAACTAAATCAGTATGGCAGGTGCCCGCGTAACCTGGACGCGCGATGGCGAATCTTCTCGGCGCGGACGCGCTGCACCTCGAGTACCCGACCAAGACGGTCTTCGATTCGGTGTCCCTCGGCGTCAACGAGGGCGACCGGATCGGCATCGTCGGCCGCAACGGCGACGGCAAGTCGAGCCTGCTCGGCATGCTCGCCGGCACCCGCGAGCCCGACTCCGGCCGCGTGACCCGACGGGGCGGCGTCCGGGTGGGCGTGCTCACCCAGACCGACCTCTTCGACGACGAGGACACCGTCGGCCACGCCGTCGTCGGCGATACCCCCGAACACGTCTGGGCGGGCGACCCGAAGGTGCGCGACATCCTCGCCGGCCTGCTCACCGACCTACCGTGGGACGCGCGCCTGGGCGAGCTGTCGGGCGGGCAGCGCCGTCGCGTGCAGCTGGCGCAGCTCCTCGCGGGCGAGCACGACGTGCTGATCCTCGACGAGCCGACCAACCACCTCGACGTCGAGGCCATCGAGTGGCTCGCCGGCCACCTCAAGACCCGCTGGCCCGCGAACCAGGGCGGCCTGCTCATGGTGACCCACGACCGGTGGATCCTCGACGAGGTCTGCACCGCCACCTGGGAGGTGCACGACCGCATCGTCGAGCCCTTCGAGGGCGGCTACGCCGCGTACATCCTGCAGCGCGTCGAGCGGGACCGGCAGGCGGCGTCGATCGAGCAGAAGCGGCAGAACCTCGCGCGCAAGGAGCTGGCCTGGCTGCGCCGCGGCGCCCCCGCCCGCACGAGCAAGCCGAAGTTCCGGATCGACGCCGCGAACGCCCTCATCTCCGACGTCCCCGAGATCCGCGACAAGACGGAGCTGCAGTCACTCGCGGTCTCGCGGCTCGGCAAGGACGTCGTCGACATCCTCGACGTCGGCGTGGCGTACGGCGACAAGCAGGTGCTCAGCGACATCGAGTGGCGCGTCGCGCCCGGCGAGCGCACCGGCATCCTCGGCGTCAACGGCGCCGGCAAGTCGACGCTGCTCGGGCTCATCGACGGGAGCACGGAGCCGACGACCGGCACCGTCAAGCGCGGCAAGACCGTCAAGGTGCAGACGCTCACGCAGCGGCTCGACGAGCTGGAGCAGCACTGGGACGATCCCGTGCGGGTGGTGCTGGCGAACCTCGCCACGAGCTTCACCGTGGGCAGCGGATCCAAGGCGCAGGAGCTCACCCCGTCGCAGCTGTTGGAGCGGCTGGGCTTCGCGAGCGCGCAGCTCTCGACGCCGGTCAAGGACCTCTCCGGCGGGCAGAAGCGGCGGCTGCAGCTGCTGCTCATCCTGCTGGACGCGCCGAACGTGCTGATCCTCGACGAGCCGACCAACGACCTGGACACCGACATGCTGGCCGCGATGGAGGACCTCCTCGACTCGTGGCCCGGCACGCTCATCGTCGTCTCGCACGACCGGTACTTCCTCGAGCGCGTCACCGACCAGCAGTACGCCATCCTCGAGCGGCGCCTGCGCCACCTCCCCGGCGGCGTCGACGAGTACCTCGCGCTCCGGCGCGCCCAGCACGGCGCGGCTTCCGGATCCGGCTCGGGCGGCTCCGGTGCGACGGCACCCGACGCCCCCGCCGAGTCCGGGCTCAGCGGCGCCGAGCTGCGCGCGGCGCAGAAGGAGGTCACGGCTGTCGAGCGCCGGATGACCAAGCTGACGGAGCAGGTCGAGAAGGCGAAACTGGCGCTGGCCGAGCACGATCAGGGCGACTACGCGGGCCTCGCGGAGGAGATGAAGAAGATCTCCGCACTGGAGGACGAGCTGGCCGAGCAGGAACTGCGGTGGCTGGAGCTGTCCGAGGCGCTGGAGTAGGGCTCGCTCACGGAATTCCACTCCTCGTGGCAGGCACGACGCATATGTCCGCGCCGCGCCGCTCACGTGGACATCGGTGACGACCACACGACGAAGCGCCGGCCGAGGCGCGGATGATCCGCGCGCCGACCGGCGCTTCATGGCTCGCTTCAGGCGACGTTCGCCGCGTACTTCGCCGGATCCGCGTCGAACTTCGGGGCGCACGAGGGGCAGCAGAAGAAGTACCGCTCGCCGTCGTAGTCGCGGAACAGCCCGCGCGCCTCGGCGGTGGATTTCACCACCGGGTTGCCCACCATGACCGGGCAGGTGGTCTTCTCGTCCGAGACCGGCCCCGCCGGTGCGGCGCTCGTGGGCGCTGCGCTCAGCCGGATGTCCTCGGGCCCGCTGGAGTTCGTGCTGCAGCAGCTCATGTCGGTGGTGTCCTCTCGATCGATGGAAGGGATCCTGTCCTCGGGGGCGGCCGCGGCCGGCCCCGCCGCGCTGCGGAATCCACGCAGGCGCAAGCTGTTCCCGACGACGAAGACGCTGGAGAAGGCCATCGCCGCCCCGGCGAGCATCGGGTTGAGCATGCCCAGGGCCGCCACCGGGATGGCCGCCACGTTGTAGGCGAAGGCCCAGAACAGGTTCGTCTTGATCGTCCGGAGCGTGGTGCGCGACAGGCGGATCGCGTCCACCGCGGCGCGCAGGTCCCCGCGAACCAGGGTGATGTCCGCGGCCTCGATCGCGACGTCGGTGCCCGTGCCCATGGCCAGCCCGAGGTCGGCGGCGGCCAGCGCGGGGGCGTCGTTGACCCCGTCGCCGACCATCGCCACCACGCGGCCCTCGGCCTGCAGGCGGGTCACCACGGCGACCTTGTCCTGCGGCATGACCTCGGCGATCACCTCGTCGATGCCCACCTCCGCGGCGATCTGCCGGGCGGCGGCCTCGTTGTCGCCGGTGAGCAGCACGGGCGTCAGGCCCAGCGCGCGCAGTTCCCGGATCGCCTCGGCGCTGGTCGGTTTCACGGTGTCGGAGACCACGAGGATCCCCCGCGCCGCGCCGTCCCAGCCGACGGCGACGACCGTCGCGCCCTGCGCCTCCGCGGTCGCCTTGGCCGCGGCGAGCTCGTCGGACAGGCGCAGTGCCCAGTCGGCGAGCAGCGACTCCCGGCCGACGATCACGCCGTGGCCGTCGACGACGCCCTGCACGCCCTGCCCCTCGATGTTCGCGAAACCCTCGACGGGCGACAGCGTTCCCACCTTCGCGGTCGCCCCCTTGGCGATGGCCTGCGCGATCGGGTGCTCGGAGGCGTCCTCGAGAGCGCCGGCGTAGCGCAGCACGTCGAGCGCGTCGACTCCCTGCTCGGTGATCACGTCGACCAGGGTCATCCGGCCGGTGGTCACGGTGCCGGTCTTGTCGAGCACGACGGTGTCGACGCGGCGGGTCGATTCGAGCACCTCGGGGCCCTTGATCAGGATGCCGAGCTGGGCGCCGCGGCCGGTGCCGACGAGCAGCGCCGTCGGCGTCGCCAGGCCCAGCGCGCAGGGGCAGGCGATGACGAGGACCGCGACCGCGGCGGTGAACGCCGCGGAGACGGGGAAGCCGGCGCCGAGCCAGCCGCCCAGGGCGATGGCGGCGATCGCGATGACGATCGGCACGAAGACGCCGGAGATCCGGTCGGCGAGGCGCTGGACCTCGGCCTTGCCGGTCTGTGCCTCCTCCACGAGCCGCGCCATCTGCGCGAGCTGCGTGTCCGCTCCGACGCGGGTGGCCCGCACCACGAGGCGTCCGCCCGCGTTGACGGTGGCACCCGTGACCGCGTCGCCGGGACCGACCTCGACGGGCACCGACTCGCCGGTGAGCATCGAGGCGTCGACCGCGGAGGTGCCGGAGACGACGACGCCGTCGGTGGCGATCTTCTCGCCGGGCCGCACGACGAACTCGTCGCCCGCGCGCAGCTCGTCGACGCCGATCTTCACCTCGGCCCCGTCGCGCAGGACGGAGACCTCCTTGGCGCCGAGCTCGAGCAGCGCGCGCAGCGCCGCCCCGGCCCGCCGCTTGGAGCGCTTCTCGAAGTAGCGCCCCGCGAGGATGAACATGGTGACGCCGGCGGCGACCTCGAGGTAGATGTTCGCGGCACCGTCGGACGGCGCGAGCGTGAGGCTGAAGGGGTGCTTCATCCCCGGCTCCCCCGCCGTGCCCAGGAAGAGCGCGTACAGCGACCACAGGAACGCCGATAGCGTGCCCATGGAGATGAGCGTGTCCATCGTGGCCGTGCCGTGCTTGAGGTTGGCCCACGCCGCCTTGTGGAAGGGCCATGCGCCCCACAGGATCACGGGCGCGGCCAGCGCGAGGGACGCCCACTGCCAGTAGGTGAACTGCACCGCGGGGACCATCGCCATCGCGATGACGGGGACGCTGAGGACGACGGCGCCCAGGAGCCGGGTGCGCAGCGACGCGAGCTCGACGTCGGCGGGGCTTTTCTCCTCGCCGCCCGGGCCCGACGGTGCCGCCGCCCCGGACAGCGTGGCGCTGTAGCCGGTGCCGACGACCTCGTCGATGATCCGCTGCGGGTCGACGCCCTCGGGCGCGACGACCTTCGCCTTCTCGGTGGCGTAGTTGACGGTGGCGCTCACGCCCTCGATCTTGTTGAGGCGCCGCTCGATCCGGTTCGCGCACGAGGCGCAGGTCATGCCACCGATGTCCAGTTCGATGTGCGCGCCGCCGGTGGTGCTGCCGGGTGTGCTCATGGTCGATTCCTCCTCTTCTTCGGTGGTGGTGGTCAGTGCCCGCCGTGGCCGGCGGCCGGCGGGACGGATGCGGTGGGGGCGGTGGGGTTCTGCGGCGACGCAGACGCGCCCGCGTCGACGACGAAGCTCGCGGTGCGGACCACCCCGTCGACCTGGAAGTCCAGGTAGAGCAGGTAGCGCCCCGCGGTGGGGGCCTGCGCCTGGAAGGCGATCGCGGGCCCGCCGGTGTCGCCCGGCTTCGGCTCGGCGCCCTCGGGGTGCACGTGCAGGAAGGCGAGGTCGCCCTGGCGGAGCGCGACGAGGTGGCCGAAGGCGCCGAGGTAGGGCTGCAGCGCGGTGACGGGCGCGCCGTCGCGGCTCACGCGCAGCGTGACGGGGCTCGAGGCGCCGGCGACGAGGTCACCGTCGAGGGTGACGGTGAAGCCGTCGACCTGCGCGGTGCGCGAGGGCGCCGGGTCGGCGGGCGTGTAGCCGCCCGCGACCTCGACGGTGCGGGTGAGCGTGACGGCGGAGCCCGTCGCGGGGGCGAAGTCGGCGTAGAGGCGGTAGGTGCCCGCCTCGGCCCAGCTCCACGGCAATGACCAGGTGCCCGTGGCGCGGTCGAGGACGGGGTGGACGTGGCGGAACAGGCTGCCGTCGGACCGCACGGCGATGAGGTGCAGATCCTTCTCGTGCGTCGTCGTGTAGGCGGTCACGGGGGCGCCGGTGGCGTCCTCGATGCGGAAGCTCAGGGTCCCGGCCTCGCCCACCGCGCGCGGCGCGCTGACGGGGGCGAAGGTGAGCCCCTCCGCGCTCAGGGAGACGCCCTTGAGCGCCGCGGTCGCCGCGGGGGCGGTCGCGGCCGGCGCGGCGTGCCCGCCGTGCCCGTCGTCCGCCTGCGCGTTCCACTGCGCGACGGTGCTGTCGGGCACCACGGCGCCTGCGATGCCGTAGGCCCCGCCGAAGGCGACCACGAGGCCGGCGCCGTAGACCGCCAGTTTCGCCGCCGGGTTCATCGAGCGCCGCGTCGTCGTCCGGCCGTCCATGGTTCCTCCTCGGTCAGGGGTACCCCCAGTGGGTATCTGACTTGAATCTATACCCCTGGGGGGTATCCCGCAAGGCCGCGGCGGCCCCGATTCCGAGAAGGGTGGAAGGTCGCGCCTACGGCACGACGGTGGCGCCCGGCACCGGGCCGGAGGCGACGCGCACCGTCCGGCAGACGCCTGCGCCCGCGAGCTCGGTGCCCACGTCGACGGCGTCGTCCGCGCTCGCGCAGAGGAACGCGCAGGTGGGGCCGCTGCCGGAGACGATGCCGGCGAGCGCCCCCGCCTCCATGCCCGCGCGCAGCGTGCGCCGCAGGCCGGGCTGCAGCGAGAGCGCGGCCGCCTGCAGGTCATTGGCGAGCAGCGGCGCCAGGCGGTGCGGATCGCCGGAGGCCACGGCGGCGAGCAGCGCGTCCGGGCTGCCGGCGCGCGGCGGGTCGCCGGCCTCCCGCAGCCGGTCGAGCTCGCGGTACACCGCGGGGGTACTCAGGCCCTCGCGGGCGAGCGCCAGGGTCCAGTGGAACTCGCCGCGGGCCAGCGCGGGGATGAGCCGCTCGCCGCGACCGGTGCCGAGCGCGGTGTGGCCGTGCAGCGAGAAGGGGACGTCGGAGCCGAGCGTCGCGGCCACCTCGTCGAGCTCGTCGCGGCCGATCTCGAGGCCCCACAGGGTGGCGGCGCCGAGCAGCGCGGCCGCCGCGTCCGCCGATCCGCCCGCCATACCGCCCGCCACCGGGATGCCCTTGGCGATGTCGATCCGCATGTTCGGGTCCCGGCCGTACCGCTCCGCGAGCGCGACCACGGCGCGCGCGGCGAGATTGGTGGGGTCGGTCGGCACGTCGCGGGCACCCTCGCCGGTCACGTGCAGCGACAGCGCGTCCGACGGGACGAGGGTCACGTCGTCGTGCAGGGAGAGCGCCTGGAAGACTGTGACCAGCTCGTGGAAGCCGTCGGGCCGCACGTCGCCCACCCCGAGGTGGAGGTTCACCTTGGCGGGCGCCCGCACGGTCAGAGGGGTCGGAACCACGGAAAGCACGCGGTCCAGACTACGGGGCCGGTGCCGCGGGACGGGCGGCGGCGAGCGCAGCGAACTGCTCGACGGACAACTTCTCCCCTCGCTCGCGGGGGTCGATACCGGCCGCGACCAGGATCTCCTCGGCCGCCGTCGGCGAACCGGCCCAGGTGGCGAGCGCGGCGCGCAGGGTCTTGCGGCGCTGCGCGAAGGCCGCGTCGACGGCCGCCCAGAGGCGGGCACGGTCCACATCGGGCCGGTCACCGGGGCCGTGCAGGTCGATCCGGACCAGCCCGGATTCGACGTTGGGCTCCGGCCAGAAGACGGCCCGCCCGACGGTGCCGGCCTTGCGCACGCGCCCGTAGTAGGCCGCCTTGACCGACGGGACGCCGTAGACGCGGGAGCCCGGAGCGGCGGCGAGGCGGTCGGCGACCTCGAGCTGCACCATCACCAGCACCGTGCGCAGCGTCGGGACCTCGGCCAGCAGGTGCAGCAGCACCGGCACCGAGACGTTGTAGGGGAGGTTCGCGACGAGCACCGTCGGGGACCCGGCGACCGACACCTGCGCACCGGACACCTTGAGCGCGTCCTCGCCGATCACCGTGAGGTTTCCGGCGAGCTCGGGCGCGCGTTCGGCGACGGTCTTCGGAAGCTGCTCCGCGAGAACAGGATCGATCTCGATGGCCGTCACGGAGGCGGCGGCGTCCAGCAGCGCCAGGGTGAGCGAGCCGAGGCCGGGGCCCACCTCGAGCGCGACGTCGTCGGGGCGCACGTCGGCGGCGGCGACGATCTTGCGGACCGTGTTCGGGTCGTGCACGAAGTTCTGCCCCAGCGTCTTCGTGGGACGAACGGACAACTGCCCGGCCAGCGCGCGGATCTCCGCGGGGCCGAGCAGTCGTGCCTGATTCTTGAATTCGGCGCCGGTCACCGGTGTGACTCTACCGAGCTACTCCGAGTTGCCGGACAATCCGAGGCGCGCGGAGCAGGACGGCCACGCGCCCCAGCCCTGCGCCTTGAGCGTCTTGCGGGCGATGTCGATCTGCTCCTCGCGGGTGGCGAGGTCCGCGCGCGGCGCGTACTTGCCGCCACCGTGACGCAGCCAGGTGCCGTAGTCGAACTGGACGCCGCCGTAGAAGCCGTTGCCCGTGTTGATCGACCAGTTGCCGGTCGACTCGCACTGGACGAGCCGGTCCCACACGGAGCCCGGCGCGACGAACGGCGCGCCCGGGGCGGTGCCCACGGCCGTGACGCCGGCGACGCCCGCGTCGAGGACCTTGGAGCCGACCTTCTCGCGGGAGACGACCTTGCCGTCCACCACGTGCTCGCGGTACTGGACCTCCTGCTTGCCCGGCTTGCCCGGATCCTTGATCTCGGTCTTGCCGTTGGTGAGCTTCGGGTCGTCGATCTTCTTCGGCGGCGCGGTGTACGGCTCGGTGACCGTGACGGTCGACGTCCGGTTCCGGTTGACCGAGATGGTCATGCCGGGGGTGACCGGAGTGTTGGCGCTCGGCTTGACGGAGTCCTGCTGGATCAGCGGGACGCCCATCTTGGCGAGGTACTCGCCGACGGTGCGGCCGGCGGCGTTGGCGACGACCTTGCCGCCCGCGTCGAGGACGGTGGCGGTGACGGGCGTGACCACCGAGACGGCGGCACCGTCGAGCGGGACCTGCGCGTCGAGCGGGAGGGAGACGAAGTTCTTCGCGTCGCCGAGGCCGGCCGAGGCGAGGGCGGCGCCCATCGTCAGGTCGGTGGTCTTGACGGTGCGGACCTTGCCGTTGACGTTGACCGCGACGTCGCGGGCGTGCTGCACGGTGATCGGCTGGCCGGGCTTGACGGACTCGCCGAGGGCGGGACTGACCCGGTCGGCGGCGTCGGCGTCGATGCCGGCGGAGCCGAGGATCGACTTCACCGAGCGGCTCATCGTGGAGACCTCGTGGGTCTGGCCGTCGACGGTGACCGTGAAGTCCTGGTACAGCGCGGCGGCGGTGCCGCCGGTGGCCATGAGGGCGACCAGCATGGCGCCGGTGACGGCGCGCACGGGGGTGTTCTCGAGCTTGGCGGTCAGGCCGTCGAGGACACCGGGCTTGTCGTCGTCGGACTCCGTCTGCGCGGCGGGCTCCGGGGCCTCGTCGGCATCGGCGTCGAGGACGGCGGGCTCGGGGAGCGCCTCGGCCTGCGGGTGCTCCGCGGCGTACTGCTCCTCGGCCGCGAGGGCCAGGCTCTCGGCCTCCGCGACGGCGTCGTCGCCGTAGACCTCGGCCTCGAGGTCGATGATCTCGCGATCGGCCTCGGGGTCGAGCGGCTTGCCCTCGATGTCGGTGAACCGGGCGAAGACCTGGGTCACGTCGAACTCGGCGGTGCGCTCCCGGGTGGAACCGAAGGCACCGCGGCGCGGGTGCGAGGTGGGCTGATCCACCGTGGTGGTGTTGTCGTCTGCGTCGAGCTCAGGCACTGGTGACTTCCCATGGGTGGACTGCAGGTGTGGCGCTCGGCGACGTTTCGGTCGCCGTTACATCACAGTACGGTAACGGAGAAGTGGGAGGCGTGCCAGCTTCTGTTCATTTCGCGCCCGCGAATGTGGCGCCGAACACACGATCCGCCGTCGCGGTGGTGGTCGCAGCGAGCTCCTCCGGCGCGACTCCGCGCAGGTCAGCGAGGTAGCGGGCGGTGTACGGGACGCAGTACGACTCGTTGGGCGTACCCCGGTACGGGTGGGGTGTGAGATACGGCGCGTCGGTCTCGACGAGCAGTTGACCGTCCGGAACGAGGCGCGCGGCCTCCTGCAGCTCCGTCGCGTTGGTGAAGGTGACGGTGCCCGAGAAGCTCAGGACGTAGCCGCGGTCGACGCACTCGCGCGCCATCGCCGCGTCGCCGGAGAAGCAGTGGAAGATCACCGTCTCCGGGGCGCCCACGCGCTCGAGGTCCTGGAGGATGTCGGCGTCCGCCTCGCGGTTGTGGATCATCAGTGGCTTGCCGAGCCGCTTCGCGAGGTCGATGTGCCACTCGAAGGCCGCGTGCTGCTGCGCCGGCGTCGCCACGTCCTCGCGCTTGCCGAGCCAGTACCAGTCCAGCCCGGTCTCCCCGATCGCCACGCAGCGCGGGTCGGCGGCCAGGCGCTCGAGCTCCGCCGGCGCACCGTCGACCTCGAGCTGGTGGGCGTCCGTCGGGTGCAGGGCCACAGCGGCGAAGACCCGCTCGTCCCAGCGACTCGCCTCGATCACGTACCGCGCCTGCTCGAGATCGCAGGCGACGGTGACGACCCGGTCGACGCCGACCGACGCCGAGCGGTCGACCAGCTCCCGCACGGCCTCGGGCGTGCGGGCACGGCAGCCGTCCAGGTGGGTGTGCGCGTCGACGAGCCCGGGCAGCGGCGCGGGCAGCGGAGGCGGCGGCTTCTTCTTCCCCATGCGCTCCATTGTCCCGGTACCTCCGCGCGGCCCGCGCCGGGGACCGTACTTAATACTTCGTTAAGCAGCCGCGAAGGCGCACCTGGTGTGCTCGTGCGGTGACCGACCGAGGAGAACGCATGAAGAAGTCCGTCCAGGCCTGTGCCGTCGTCGCCGGCGTCGCCGTGCTCGCCGCCTGCAATACCACCGGCGGGGAGCCCGTCGCCGCGCCCTCGTCGGGTTCGCCCGCCGTCTCGTCGTCGGCGGCACCCAGCGCGCCCGCCGGTACGACGGTGCCGGTCCCCGCCGGCCTGGACTACGGCGCCTTCCCGTCGAAGACCCGCACGATCACCGCCTCCGAGAACCGGTCCTGGGTCGTGGAGGGCAACCGGATGGGCGACGAGGCGCTGATCCAGGCCAACGAGGTCGACCCGCGGCTCATCATCGGCGGCGCGGGCCTGCGGTCGTACCCGGTGCTCGTCGGCGACGGCCTCCGCAGCCGCGTGCCCGACGCGACGGCCCGGGCGTTCCAGGCGAACAAGATGCGCGTGGGCATGACGACCACGCGCGGCGACGCGCTCGATAAGCCGACCGTCGCCGTGCGCATCGGCCTCTACCGCTTCGAGACCCCCGATGCCGCGAAGCAGGCCGTCGACGCCATCCGCACGGCCACCGCCGCCGCGCCGAAGGTCCGGGTCACCGTCGACGGTGCGCCCGAGGTGCTGGCCTCCGAATTCAAGCCCGGCACCGTCGACGCCTACGTCGCGCAGGGGCCCTTCGTCGTGAACGTCAGCGGCACCGGGCCGACCACGGACCAGGGCGCGCAGTTCGTGACCAAGGCCTACGGTCTGGAGCTGCCGAAGCTCAAGGCCTTCACGCCCACCGCCGTCGACCAGATCCGCAAGCTCGACGTCGACAAGGACGGCATCCTCTCGCGGGCCCTCCCCGCGACCGACTCCCAGGATCCGACCCTCCAGGAGAACTGGTACACGTGGAACGGGCAACTGCACCGGATCCCGGACATCACCAAGACGGAGACCTATCGCGCCGCGGGCATCGACCTGTTCGGCAACACCGGCAGCGGCAGCATCGTCCACCGCACGCGCGACGCGGCGGCCGCGACCACGATGGTGCAGACCATCGCTGGCAAGAACCCCGCCGTCGCGGGCATTCCCCAGCTGCCCACGGTGAAGTGCATGACGGGCGGTGAGCTCACCTACTGCTGGATCCCCGTCGGGCGCTACGTGGCCTCGGTCTACGACAGCAACGCGTCCGTCGCCCGGCAGAAGGCCGCCGCGCAGTTCGCCATCCTCGCGACCACGCCGTAGCTTCGCCGCCGGGCGCGGAAGACCCGCGTCCGGCGGAGGTTCCGCGGCTACTCGGGCTCGGGCTCGACGTACCGCGGGAACACGCCCTGCGGCTTGGGCAGCGCGGTGCCCGCGGCCAGACGGGTGCCGACGGCCTCGAACGTGCGCCGGTCCTTGGGCTGCTCCAGCAGGGTGAGCAGCTCCTCGGCCGACTCCGGCATCACCGGCTGCAGCAGCAACGCGACCTGGCGGACCACCTCGGCTGTCGTGTAGAGCACCGTCCCCATGCGCTCGGGGTCGCTCGCCTTGAGCTTCCACGGCTCCTGGGCCGAGAAGTACCGGTTGGTCTCGGCGAGGACCTCCCAGATCGCCTCGAGGTAGAGGTGCAGCGCCTGGTCGCCGACGTGCCGGCGGGACGTCGCCAGCAGGCCGTCGGCCCGGGCGAGGAGGGCCTCGTCGGCGGGCGTGAACGGGCCCGGGGTGGGGACCGTGCCCGCGCAGTTCTTGTTGATCATCGACAGCGAGCGCTGCGCGAGGTTGCCGAGCTCGTTCGCGAGGTCGGCGTTGATCCGTCCGACGATGGCCTCGTGGCTGTAGCTGCCGTCCTGGCCGAAGCTGACCTCGCGGAGCAGGAAGAAGCGCAGCGCGTCGAGGCCGTACTCGGCGATGAGGGCGTGCGGATCGACGACGTTGCCGACCGACTTGCTCATCTTCTCGCCCTTGTTGAACAGGAAGCCGTGGGCGAAGACCCGCTCGGGCAGCTCGATCCCGGCGCTCATGAGGAACGCGGGCCAGTAGACGGCGTGGAACCGGATGATGTCCTTGCCGATGATCTGCAGCTTCGGCGGCCAGAAGCGCTGGAACTGCTCGGACTCCGTGTCGGGGTAGCCGGCGCCGGTGAGGTAGTTCGTCAGCGCGTCGACCCAGACGTACATGACGTGGTCGGGGTCGCCGGGGACGGGCACGCCCCAGTCGAAGGTGTCGCGGCTGATCGACAGGTCCTTGAGGCCGCCCTTGATGAAGCTGACGATCTCGTTGCGGCGCGTCGCGGGCTCGAGGTAGCCGCCCTCGCGCTCGAGCAGCGCGAGCAGCCGGTCCTGGTAGGCGGACAGCTTGAAGAAGTAGGACGCCTCCTCGGTCCACTCGACCTCGGTGCCGGTGTCGGTGGAGACGCGAGTGCCGTCCTCGGTGACGGTGGTCTCGTCCTCGGCGTAGTAGGCCTCGTCGCGCACGGAGTACCAACCCGAGTACTTGCCCAGGTAGATGTCGCCGGCGTCGACCATCTTCTGCCAGATGGCCTTCGACGCCTCGTAGTGATCGGCGTCGGTGGTGCGGATGAACCGGTCGAAGGTCGAGCCTACGGCGCGCTGCAACGCCTCGAAGGCGGCGGCGTTGCGGTCGGCGAGGGCCTTGGTCTCGATGCCCTCCTTGGCCGCGGTCTGCTGCATCTTGAGGCCGTGCTCGTCCGTGCCGGTGAGGAAGAAGACCTCGTGACCGTCGAGTCGCTGGAACCGCGCGATCACGTCGGTGGCGATGTACTCGTACGCGTGCCCGATGTGGGGCACGCCGTTCGGGTAGGCGATCGCCGTGGTGATGTAGAAAGCCTTGTCTGCAGCCATGGTGCGCCCAGCTTATCGGTGCACCGCAAGCGTGTTCCGGGCGGAATCGCCGACCGCGGGGAGCCGCGCGGGCGATCTCCTCCTTCCGGGTGATTCCGTCCGGCACCGCGGAGGGGGCACCATCCGGAGGGAACCTCAAGCGCACGCAACGGAATCGGACATGACACTCAGCTTCCTCTACGGACTCCTCTTCCTCGCCTCCTGGCGGATCCTCCGGCTCGCACCTCCGGCGCGGCGACCACGCCCGCGGTGGCCGGCGGCTCTCATCGTCGTCGCCGTAGCCGGGTCGGCGGCCCAACTCCTGCTTCCCGGCCTCAAACGGGCCTGGGAACGCTCGGCCTCCGCGATCGACGGTGGCGAGCTGTGGCGGATCGGGACGTCCTTTCTCATCCAGGGCGGCGGCGCCTGGGGCATGGGCTTCAACCTCGTCACCCTCGTGGTCACCGCGCTCCTCGCGGCCCGCGTCTTCGGCGGCGGTACCGGCGTCCCGGAACGAGCGGGCGGCGCGGCCGCGCTGCCCGCCGTCCTCGGGCCGGTGGTCTGGGTCGCCGGCGGCGTGCTCGGGAACCTGCTGGCGCTCGCGGTCGGTTTCCCCGACGGCGCGGGCAGCTCGCTGGCGACGATGACGCTCGCGGTCACGGCGGCGGTCGCGGCGGCTCCGCTGTCCGCGCGGACCGGCCGCATCGCGATAGGCGTCCTGGCCGCGGTGGCGGTCGCGCTGCTGGCACTGCACGACGAGCACGCGATCGCCGCGGTGCTCGGCGCGGTCCTGGGGCTGGGGCTGCGCTGGGGCGGCCCGCCGGACCGGGTCGTCGCGGGCGCGGCCTGCTGGGCGGGCGCGGCGGTCTTCTTCGTCGGGCAGGGGATCGCGATGGCGGGCGTGACGAACGGCTACAGCCCGGTGCGGCACATGGTCAGCGACCTCGGGATGGTCGGCTGTGCCCCGGCCGACGTGGGTGGTTACCACACGGAAGTGTGCTCGCCCTGGCACCTCGCGATGAACCTCGGCTTCGCCGGAACCGGCGTGGCGCTCCTCGCCGGCACCGTCCTCCTGCGGCCGCTGCTGCCGCCCGGCCGGCTCGCGGCCACGGGCGCGACGCTCCTCGGCGTGGGCGGACTGGGCAAGATCGGGGCCGCGCTGACGCCGGGCGACCTCTACCCCGCGGCGCACATGGCGGTCGCGGTGTTCAGCGGCCCTGCGCCGACGGTCGGCGTGCTCCTGCTCGGGCTGTCGCTCCGCGCGACGCACCGGACGGCGGGCCGCGCCGCGGTGCTGTGCGGCGCCGTCGGGATCGCGGGCTTCGCGGCGACGTCGGTGGCGATGACCGCCGGCTGGGCCGGACTGGCGGAGCGGATCGCGATGTACCCGGTGATCGCGTGGGTGATCGGCGCCGGGGTCGCGCTGCTCGTCAGCCGGCGAGGACGGAGGCCGGCACCGCGTCCAGCGCGATGACGGCGCCGGACTCGTCGAGGCGGAAGCGCGCGATGTCGCGGCCGTAGCGCACGTAGACCACGTCGTAGTCCACGCCGATGACCTCGGTGTCGACGGTCGGCAGCGCAGTGGCGGTACCCGCGTACTCGCCCTCCGCGTAGAACCGGACCTGGCTGCGCTCGCCGTGGGCGACGTGCACCCAGGCCAGTCGCCCGCCGAGGTCCGTGCCGCCGTCGATCACCGGGTTCATCGCTCCTCCTCCGTGGTTCGGGTGGCGGGCGGATCGGGTGGGTGGGAGAGATCCGCCGGCCGAGACCCACTCTTCCGGCCCGACCCGTCCGGGCACATCCGGTGAAACCCCCATTCCTCCCCGAGATCGCCGCGCGGGGCCGTGACAGGATGGCGCGGTGCAACCGGTCGACATGCTGCGGGCGCTCCGCGAGCGCGGCCACCGGCCCGCCGCGCTGCTCGGCGCGTGGGGCGGCTTCCGCGCCGTGATCGCGCCGTCGCCGCGGTTGGCTCCCGGCGTCGCGCCCGACGGTGCGCCGTGGCTCGGCATCGTCGGATACCCGGACACCACCGACGAGCCCCGCCTCGTCCCGGAGATCCTCGGCGGCGACCCCGGGCCGCTGCTTCTGCTGGACGGCGACGGCCGGTGGACCTGCACGGACCCGGCGTTCCCCCTCCCCCACGCCGCACCCGCCCCGCGGCCGTGGGCCGCCACGTGGACCCCGCCCGACCGGGCGGATCATCGCGCCGCCGTGCTCGCCTGCCAGGACGCGATCCGCGCGGGCGACGTCTATCAGGTGAACGTGTGCACCCGGTTCGACGGCGCCCTCACCGGCGACCCGCTGGACCTGTTCGCCGACATCGCCGCCGCCACCCGCCCCGGCAAGGCCGCCTACCTCGAGGGCGACTGGGGCGCCGTCGCCTCCTTCTCCCCCGAGACCTTCCTCACCGAGCGCGACGGCGTCCTGGTCGAGCGGCCCATCAAGGGCACGCTGCCGCTGACCCGGCCGCCGGAGGACCTGCGCGCGAGCGTCAAGGACGTCGCGGAGAACGTGATGATCGTCGACCTGGTGCGCAACGATCTCAGCCGCGTCGCCGCGACCGGCACCGTCCGGACGCCGGAGCTGCTGCGCGTCGAGCCCGCGCCCGGGGTCTGGCACCTGGTGTCGACGGTGACCGCGCGGCAGCGGCCCGGCACCACCCGGGCGGACCTGCTCGACGCGACCTTCCCGCCCGCGTCCGTCACCGGCACCCCGAAGCTCTCCGCCCGCGCCCGGATCACCGCGTGGGAGCGGCACACGCGCGGCACCTACTGCGGCGCGATCGGCATCGACCACCCGCTGACGGGCCTGGACCTGAGCGTCGCGATCCGCACCGTCGAGGCGCGCGGCGGCGCCCTGCGGCTCGGCGTGGGCGGCGGTATCACCATCGACTCCGAGCCCGACGCGGAGTGGCGCGAGTGCCTCGACAAGGCGGCGTCGATCGTCGGTCACCGCGGATCTCCCTCGCACGGGTGACGCCGCCCCGCGCCGCGGGCCGCGACACTGGCCGCATGATCGACCTCCGCTCCCCCGCACTACGCCGCTTCCTGCTGGCCCTGGCGGTGGCCTTCGCCGCCGGGCTCGCCGTCGGCGGGTACCTCTACACCCGGCGCGACCCGGTCGTCGCCGGCTTCGTGCCGTGGACCGCGGCGTGGCCGCAGCACGCGGTGGTCGCGGTGGTCGGGGCGTTCCTCGTGCTCGGGATCCGGGTCCGACGGTGGCCGCCCCGCAGGCCCGCCCTCACGCCGGCGCGGCTGCTGCTGGCGGCGCCGCTGCTGTTCCTCCTGGTCTTCGCCGCCTTCCGGGCGGGCGTGCAGGTGCTGGCCGGGCTGGACCCGAACTTCACCGTCAACGCGTGGGGCGGCCCCACCTACCTCGGCGCGATGGCCTGCCACTACCTCGACCTCGCGGTCGGCGGCATCGTCGTGGTCGGGTTGCTGCGCCTGATCCTGACCCGGCCGGCGTCGGCGCCCGGGACGGACGGGGTTCAGCGGGCGGCGAGCGCCGCCTCGTAGAGCTCCCGCTTGGAGGCGCCGGTCTCGGTCGCGACGGCGGCACAGGCGTCCTTGAGCCGCTCTCCCGCCTCGACGCGGCGCAGCACCGCGGCGACGTGGTCCTCCGGGTTCGCCGAGACCGCGGCGGCGCCCTCGACCACGACGGTGATCTCGCCGCGCACCCCGTCGGCCGCCCACGCGGCGAGCTCGCCCAGCGTGCCCCGGCGGACCTCCTCGTAGGTCTTGGTGAGCTCGCGACACACCGCGGCGCGACGCTCGGTTCCGAGGACCTCCGCGGCGTCGGCGAGGGTCTCGGCGAGGCGGTGCGGCGACTCGAAGAAGACCGCCGCGCGACGTTCCGTCGCCAGCTCGGTGAGCCACGACCGGCGGGCACCGGACTTGCGCGGGGCGAAACCGTCGAACAGGAACCGCTCGACGGGCAGCCCGGAGAGGGCCAGCGCGGTGGTGACGGCCGATGGCCCCGGTAGGCACGTGACCCGGTGCCCGGCCTCGACGACCGCCGCGACCAGGCGATACCCGGGGTCGGAGACCGACGGCATGCCGGCGTCGGTGATGAGCAGGACGGTCTCTCCGGCGTCGAGCGAGGCCAGGAGCTGCGGGATGCGGCCGGCCTCGTTGTGGTCGTAGAAGCTGAGGATCCGGCCGCGCGGTTCGACGTCGAGGGAGGCGGCCAATGAGCGGGCCCGGCGGGTGTCCTCGGCGGCGATGACGTCGGCATCGCCGAGCGCGGAAACCAGCCGCGCCGTGGCGTCACCCGGGTTGCCCATCGGCACCCCGGCGACGATCAGTGCCCCGCGCGCGTCCTCTGCTCCCACAGCACACACCCTACGATGGGTCGCGTGACAGCTGTGGCGATGCCCGAGGGGCGTAGCGAGGACCGCGAGATGGTGAGCCCGGGCCCGCGGCTCCCGCCCGCCGTGTTCGGCGCCACCGACCGCGCCTTCGGCTGGACCGTGACGCTCGTGTTGACCGCCGTCGCGGCGGCCACGCGGTTCTTCAACCTGGGCTACCCCAGCAACACCGGCTTCATCGGCAGCACGCCGGTGCAGACCCCGGTCTTCGACGAGAAGCACTACGCGCCGCAGGGCTGGCAGGTGCTCTCCGGCGGGCAGTGGATCGAGGACAACCCCGGCTTCGGATTGATCGTGCATCCGCCGGTGGGCAAGTGGATGATCGCGATCGGCGAGTGGCTGTTCGGCTACAGCCCGCTGGGCTGGCGGTTCATGTCGGCGGTGTGCGGCACGCTGCTCGTCTTCCTGGTGATCCGCGCGGCGCGGCGGCTGTCGCGGTCGACGCTGATCGGCGGCCTCGCCGGCCTGTTCCTCATCTGCGACGGCCTGACGATGGTCTCCTCGCGCGTCGCGCTGCTCGACATCTTCCTCGTGTTCTTCGGCTTCGCCGCCTTCTCGATGATCCTCGTGGACCGCGACCAGATGCGGGAGCGGCTGCACCGCGCGGCCCTCGAGGGACGGATCACCGATTCGCTGTACGGGCCGCGGCTGGGCTTCCGCTGGTGGCGGTTCTCCGCCGCGATCATGGTGGGCCTGGCGTGCGGCGTGAAGTGGTCGGGCCTCTACTTCCTCATCGGCGTCCTGGCGCTGTCGCTGGCCTTCGACGTGGCGAACCGCCGCGAGTACGGCGTGCTGCGCCCGTGGCGGGGAGTGCTGCTGCGCGACCTGATCCCGTCGGGCATGTCGCTCGGCGTGGTCCCGGTCCTGGTCTACCTCGGCACCTTCTGGCCGTGGTTCTCGTCGGAGACGTCGGTCTACCGGTACGCGGTGGGCAGCCAGGTCGGCGAGGGCGGGCCGTTCGGCTGGATACCCGCGGCGCTGCGGTCCCTGTTCTTCTACGAGACCACGATCCTCGACTTCCACGACGGCCTGACCAACTCCGCCGGCAACCACCACCCGTGGGAGTCGAAGCCGTGGACCTGGCCGATGGGTCTGCGGCCGATGCTCTACCACTACACCGCGGACCAGTCGGGCGGCATGTGCGGCGACGGGCCGTGCGTGCGCGCGGTGATGGCCGTGGGCACGCCGGCGCTGACGTGGATCGCGCTGCCGGTGGTGCTGTGGGCGCTGTGGAAGATGTTCGTCAAGCGGGACTGGGCCTACGCGGCGCCCGTGACCATGTACTTCGCGACCTACCTGCCGTGGTTCGTCAACCTCGACCGGCAGATGTACTACTTCTACGCGCTCACCCTGATGCCCTTCCTGTGCATCATGATCGCGCTGATCTGCCGCGAGGTGCTGGGCCTGGACGGCCGCGCCCGCTACTTCGGTTTCGAGCGGTTGCAGCTCGGCCGCTGGCTGGTGGTGCTCTACGCGACGATCGTGGTGCTCAACTTCGCCTGGCTCTGGCCGATCCTCACCGCCACGCCCATCCCCATGTGGTGGTGGCGCCTCGAGCTCTGGCTGCCCAGCTGGCAGTAGGGCCGGAGGGCGGGGGGGGCGGCGGCCCGGCAGGCCGGGGCGGAGGTCCACGTCCACGCTGCAACGGGACTCTCGAATTCTGTCCGGTTCGGACACGGGCGTCGGGACCGGGACAGGTTCCGGGAGTGCCACACGCCGAGTTTCGTCGGGCTACGACCGATGGTCGTGCGGCAACGTCGCCACCAATTCCGCCACACGCACAGCGTCGAGTAGCGAGTAGATCTGAAATATCCGCCCGCCCAGCACTGTGAAAGCCATCGCGGCGAGCGGAACCGCATTCCGCCTGACGACCACCCCGCAACAACCGTTGATGACGACGGCCTCGAGCTGTGCGTCGGGGACTGCGAATGCCGCCGCGCGGCGTGACACCGCTCCACGGCCCTGAAGATTCGCGTTCATGTCGGGGCGCGACGTTCCGCCGTCAGCATGGAACGTGACCTCAGGATGGAGCACCTCGACCAACGCTGCGAGATCGCCTCGGGCCGCAGCACCGAAGAATGCGTCGACGACGCTGCGCCGCGCGGCAGGATTCGTCTCGAGTTCCGAAGCGTCCAGCGCGTGAACCTGTGATCGTGCGCGACTGGCGAGCTTACGAGTCGCGTCCACCGACCTGTCGAGCAGTTCCGCGATGTCCCCGAAGGGAACTCCGAACGAGTCGTGCAGGACGAACGCGACACGCTCGGGCGGCGTCAAAGTCCGCAGCACGAGTTCGAGCGCGAAAGCGACCTGCTCCGCTATGACCGCGTGATCCTCAGGGGATGCCGAACCCTCATGGCGTATTGCGAGGTCTTCGCCGAATCCGCCGACGAGGTCCTCTGGCCGGGCACTACGCGCTCGGAGCGCATTGAGACTCGTCCGGACGACGACCGTCGTCATCCAACCGTCGAGATTGACGATGGTGCCCAGTTCGGTCGCACCGGGACGGCTCAACCGCACCCAAGCCTCCTGCACCACGTCCTCAGCCGCGCTGCGGTCGAGGAGGATCCGGGCGGCCAGCGCAGTCAGCCGGGTACGGCTGCTCTCGAAGTGTGCGGCGAGCTCGGCGTCTGCATCCATCGGTCACGTCCTCGGTGGTCGGTGTGTCACCTCCTATGACACCCGATCATCACAGGACGTGACAGGAGCGAACATGCAGCGCCTCGACGTAGCCCCCGCGCAGACAATGGACACCAGCCGCCGCATTCCCGGTTTGATCGCGCTGAGCCTCGCCGGATTCCTCATCCAGCTCGACGTGACGATCGTGAACGTCGCACTGCCGACGATCCAGCGAACCCTGGGGACATCCCCTGCCGCTCTCGAGTGGGTGGTCACCGGCTACGCACTCGGGCTCACCGTGTTCATCCCGATCGCAGGCGCGGTCGGAGACCGCGCAGGCCGTCGAACGAGTCTGCAGGCAGGACTCGCGGTGTTCGCCGCCGGTTCCATCGGGGCCGCGTTGTCCGCTTCTGCGGCTGCCCTGATCGCGGCTCGAATCGTGCAAGGCGCGGGCGGCGGCGCCGTAATCGCCCTGGCCCTCGCCCTCCTCACCGAGATCCATCCCGAGCAGCAACGCCGGGCTCGGGCGATCGGCTGGTGGGCGGCCATCGGTGGCACCGGGTTCGGGGCGGGGCCAATCGTCGGCGGATTGCTCCTGGCTGTGAGCGGGTGGCCTGTGATCTTCTGGATCAACGTCCCGATCGTGGCGCTAACGACCTTGCTCGTCCACCTCGCGGTGCCATCCCGCCACGTGGCGAAGGCGCGTGGAGCATTCGATGTCGTGGGGCTGGCTCTCCTCGCGTGCAGCCTCGGGCTGATCACCTACGGGCTCACGAGTGTCGCCGGCCCCACGAGTTCTCGCCCGGTAGGGCTGTCCTGGTCTCTCGCGGGCTTCTGCGTCCTCGTCTGCTTCGGAATTCAGCAGCACTTCGCAGAGTCACCATTCGTACCCCGGGCACTCCGCATCCGTCGCTCATTCGTCGGCGCGTGCATCGCCTACCTTCTCGCCTACGGCGGATTCAGCGGTGCGCTGTTCTACGTAACGCTGTACTTCCAGAACGTGGAGGGCTGGTCCCCTGTACGCACGGGGCTGTCTTGGCTGCTGATGAACGCTCCTTTCCTCGTGGTCGCGCAAGCCGCGGGGCGGATTCAGCGGCTGATCGCACCGCGTACGACCATCGCATGGGCCGGGGGGCTCGGGGCCGTGGGCTTCGCCCTCCTCGCGAGCACGGTCAGTGTCGGCAGCTTCTCGGTCGCGGCCGCCGGGTACGTCTTCGCCGGCGTCGGGTTCGGACTGATTGTTCCCGGAGTCACGCAGATCGCGATGCGAGGAATTCCCACCGAGGCCACTGGGACAGCGTCCGCCTTGGTCAACTCGTCCAGACAACTGGGGACTGTCCTAGGCCTCACCGGGATCGGTATGTTGGGCGCGTCGATGACGCGCTCACAATGGAGTATCCCGGTCGATTCCTTGCGCGGAGTCGACACAGGCGCCCCAGTGAGCGGGCTGATCCGCAACCTCCCCCATTCCCTGCAGGGCAGCGCGTCGGCCGCCTTCGCCGCCGGATTCGAGGTCGCACTTCTGACATGCAGCGCTGCGCTGCTGCTCGTGAGTGCCGTCGCGTGGTGGGCCTTCCAGCCTGCGAACGAGTCGAGCAGTCCCGATTCCTGCGACGCGATCGGGCTCTCGGAAGCTGTCCGGTCCGGACCCGGTGTCCGGACCGGACAGAATTCGAGAGTCATCGCTTCGTTGCACCGAGGCCGCACAGAGGCACGGCGGACGCGACCGTGAAGACGGCTCCGCTGAGCTTGCGTCCGGGCTGCGAGGGCGACGCGCGTCAGACCGTCGCGGCGACGCGGGTCTCGCGGGCCAACATCCAGGCGATGGCGGCGAGGACGCACAGGGCCGCGGTGATGGCGAAGGCCCAGGTGAAGCCGAGGTACTGGGCGATCGCGCCGGCGAGCAACGGCCCGGAGATGGTGCCCGCGTCCTGCGCCATCTGATACGCCGAGAGCGCGCCGCCGCTGCGGCCCTTGCCCTGCAGCACGTCGGCGAGCGAGGCCTGCATCGTCGGCGCGACGAGGCCCGTCCCGATCCCGGCGACGACGGTGACGAGGAAGGCCACCAGCACCGAATCGGTGAAGCCCAGCGCCACCGTGCCCACGGCGATGACGAGCATGCCGGTCACGATGAACGGCCGGCGGCCGTACCGGTCGGACGCGCGGCCAGCGGGGAACATGGCGAGCACGTCGCCGGCGGCGTACGCGGCCAGCGCGTAGCCGGCGATCGCGGCGGGCTGGTCCAGCACCGCGGCGAAGAACAGCGGCAGCAGCGAGACCCGCATCGAGTAGACCCAGCCGAACACCACCGACGTGAAGAGCGCGGCCCGGTAGGCGGAGTCCGCGAGGGCCTCGCGCACCGTCGTGCCCGGTTCGGAGGAGGCCTCCTCCCGTCCCGCGAGGGTGCTGCCGCGCAGTGCGATGCCCACGACGAGCGTCGCGACGACGAGCGCGATGGCGTAGACGACGAACGGCACCCGCAGGCCGAAGCCGACGAGCGCGCCGCCCAGCAGCGGGCCGCAGATGCCGCCGAGCACGAAACTCGACGAGTACACGCCGCTCACCCGGCCGCGGATCTCGGCGGGCGCGATGCGGATCATCAGGCCCATCGCCGAGACCGTGAACATCACCGAGCCGACGCCGCCCAGCCCGCGGAACAGCATGAGCTGCCAGTAGCTCTGCGCGAAGGCCACCGCGAGGGTCGACGCCGCGACGATGAGCAGACCCGTCATGTAGATCCAGCGCTCGCCGAAGGCCTTCACCAACGGTCCGGTCGCCGGGGCGAAGGCCAGCCGCATGATCGCGAACGCACTGACGACCGCGGAGGCGGCGCCGATGCCCACGTCGAAGGTGCGGGCGAAGGCCGGCAGCGCGGGCGCCACGACGCCGTAGCCGAGGGCGATCACGAAGCTGGCGGCCACGAGGACCCAGACCTCCGGCGGTACCCGCTGCGGCGCGGGCGCGGAAGCTGCTGAGTTCACCGAATCATCATCCGCTAAGAACGCGTCAAGACCCGCATCGGGGGCGTTAACGCGGCGTTGATCCGGCCCCGAACGGTGGTCCAGTGGAGCCCATGGACATCTCCAACGCGCTGGCGCTCGCCGCGACGATCCTCACCCTGGCGTACCTGCTGTACGCCCTGCTGCGCCCGGAGCGCTTCTGATGAGCGGCACCCTCTCCGGGCTGCTGACGATCGGCACCCTGGTCGCGGCGCTGGCGATCGCGTACCGTCCGCTCGGCGACTACATGGCGCACGTCGTCACCACGCCGAAGCACTGGCGCGTCGAACGCGTCGTGTACCGCCTCGTCGGCGCCGACCCCGAGGCCGAGCAGGGCTACCGGGTCTACGCGGTGGCCGCGCTCGCCTTCAGCGCCGTCAGCATCGTCGCGCTCACGATCCTGCTCCTCGTCCAGGGTTGGCTGCCCGGCGTCGAGCCGAAGCAGTGGCGCTTCGACGAGGCCCTCAACACCGCGATCTCCTTCGTCACCAACACCAACTGGCAGTGGTACTCCGGCGAGAGCGCCATGAACCTCATCGCGCAGGCGATCGGCCTCGCGGTGCAGAACTTCGTCTCCGCGGCCGTCGGCATCGCCGTCGCGGTCGCGCTGATCCGCGGCTTCGTCCGCTCCCGCACCGACCGGCTCGGCAACTTCTGGGTGGACCTCACCCGCATCACGCTGCGCGTGCTGCTGCCGATCGCTGTGATCGGCGCCGTCATCCTCATGGCGCAGGGCGTCGTGCAGACGCTGTGGCAGCGGCACGAGATCGTCGGGCTCGACGGGCAGAAGCAGGTGCTCACCGGCGGCCTCGTCGCGAGCCAGGAGGTCATCAAGCTCCTCGGCACCAACGGCGGCGGCTACTTCAACGCCAACTCGGCGCACGCCTTCGAGAACCCGACGGCCGCGACCAACCTGTTCCAGATCTTCCTCATCCTGCTCATCCCCGTCGCGATGCCCCGCATGCTGGGCAACCTCGTCGGCAACCACCGGCAGGGGTACGCGATCCTCGGCTCGATGACGGTGATCTTCGCCGTCTCCACGGCGATCTCCATCGGGGCCCAGCTGGGCAACCAGGGCGCGGCGGGCAAGGCCGCGGGCGCCGCCCTCGAGGGGCAGGAGCTGCGGATCGGCCAGTGGGGCACGGGGCTGTTCGCCACCGCCACCACCAGCACGTCCACGGGAGCGGTGAACGCCGCACACGACAGCCTCACCCCCGGCGCCGGCGGCGCCGCCCTGGTGAACATGCTGCTCGGTGAGATCAGCCCAGGCGGCGTGGGATCCGGCCTCTACGGCATGCTCGTCATCGCCGTCCTCACCGTCTTCCTCTGCGGACTCATGGTGGGCCGCACCCCCGAGTACCTGGGCAAGAAGATCGGCCGCACCGAGATCACCCTCGCCGCGCTGTACATCCTGGTGATGCCCGCGCTGGTGCTGGTCGGCACCGCCGCCACCGTGGTCCAGGAGCAGGGCGTCGCCGCCATGACCAACGACGGTGCGCACGGGCTCAGCGAGGTCCTCTACGCCTACGCCTCGGCGGCGAACAACAACGGCAGCGCCTTCGCCGGCCTCGCCGTCGACACCCCGTGGTTCAACTACACGCTCGGCGCCGCCATGCTCTTCGGCCGGTTCGCGCCGATGGTCGCGATCCTCGCCCTGGCCGGCGCGCTCGCCAAGCAGCACCCCGTGCCCGCCACCGCGGGCACCATCCCCACCCACCGCCCGCTGTTCGTGGGCCTCACCGTGGGCGTCGTGGTCCTGGTGGCCGGATTGACCTTCGTCCCCGCCCTCGCGCTCGCACCGATCTCGGAGGTCACCCAGTGACGCACACGCTGACCGGCACCCCCACCCCGTCGGACCCGAAGGCCGTCACCCCGGAACCCAAGCGGCGCTCCGCCTTCTCGCTCGCCGAGCTCAAGACGGCGCTGCCCCGCGCGGCCGCCAAGCTGGACCCGCGCACGCAGATCCGGCAGCCCGTCGTCTTCGTGGTCTGGATCGCCTCGGTCTACACGACCGCGCTGGCGATCGTGAACCCCTCGGTGTTCGCGTGGTCCGTGGCCGTCTTCCTCTGGGCGACGGTGCTCTTCGCGAACCTCGCGGAGGCCGTCGCCGAGGGCCGCGGCCGCGCGCAGGCCGATTCGTTGCGCAAGGCCAAGACGGAGACGATCGCGCGACGGAGGACCGCGTCCGGCGAGGAGCAGGTCCCCGGCTCACAGCTGCACGTGGGCGACCTCGTGATCGTCGAGGCCGGCGAGGTCATCCCCGGCGACGGCGACGTCGTCGAGGGCATGGCGACCGTCGACGAGTCGGCGATCACCGGCGAGTCCGCCCCCGTCGTGCGCGAGTCCGGCGGCGACCGCTGCGCCGTCACCGGCGGCACCCGCGTGCTCAGCGACCGCATCGTGGTCGAGATCAAGACCGAGCCCGGCAAGAGCTTCATCGACCGGATGATCGGCCTCGTCGAGGGCGCGAACCGGCAGAAGACGCCGAACGAGATCGCCCTGAACATCCTGCTCACGGTGCTCACGATCATCTTCCTGCTGGCCGTCGCGACCCTGCAGCCGATGGCGATCTACTCGGGCGGCGCCGTCGACGTGGTGGTGCTCGTGGCGCTGCTCGTCTGCCTCATCCCCACGACGATCGGCGCGCTGCTCTCCGCGATCGGCATCGCCGGCATGGACCGGCTGGTGCAGCGCAACGTGATCGCCAAGTCGGGCCGCGCCGTCGAGGCCGCGGGCGACGTGTCGACGCTGCTGCTCGACAAGACCGGCACCATCACCTACGGCAACCGCCGCGCCACGTCGTTCCACCCCGTGGCGGGCGTCGACGAGCACACCCTCGCCGGGCACGCGCTGCTCGCCTCGCTGGCCGACGAGACGCCCGAGGGGCGCTCCATCGTCGACCTGGCGACGGAACACGGCCACGAGGTCCCGACGGTCCGCCTCGGCACCGTCGTGCCCTTCACCGCCCAGACGCGCATGTCCGGCGTCGACCTGCCCGACGGCACCCGCATCCGCAAGGGCGCCTCGGCGGCCGTGCTGGCCTGGGTCGCCGCCGAGCACCGGGGCGACGCGGCGGGCGAGACCCTGGGCGAGGCCGTCAGCGAGGCGATCGGCGCCGTCGACGTGCGGCTGGCCGTCGACGAGATCTCCGGCTCCGGCGGCACCCCGCTGGTCGTGGCCTACGCCGAGCCCGGCGCGGCCCCGACGCTGCAGGGCGTCGTGCACCTGAAGGACGTGGTCAAGGCGGGCATGCGGGAGCGCTTCGCGCAGCTGCGCGAGATGGGCATCCGCACCGTCATGATCACGGGCGACAACCCGCTCACCGCGAAGGCCATCGCCGAGGAGGCCGGCGTCGACGACTACCTCGCCGAGGCCACCCCCGAGGACAAGCTGGCGCTGATCAAGCAGCAGCAGGAGGGCGGCCGCCTCGTCGCGATGACCGGCGACGGCACCAACGACGCGCCCGCGCTCGCGCAGGCCGACGTGGGCGTCGCCATGAACACGGGCACCTCCGCCGCGAAGGAGGCCGGGAACATGATCGACCTGGACTCCGACCCGACGAAGCTCATCGACATCGTGGAGATCGGCAAGCAGCTGCTGATCACCCGCGGCGCGCTGACGACGTTCTCCATCGCCAACGACATCGCGAAGTACTTCGCGATCATCCCCGCGATGTTCGTACCCCTGGCCCCCGGCCTCGACGTGCTCAACGTGATGCGGCTGCACAGCCCGCAGTCGGCGATCCTCTCGGCGGTGATCTTCAACGCGCTCATCATCGTCGCGCTGATCCCGCTGGCGATGCGCGGCGTGAAGTACACCGCCAAGTCGGCCGACAAGCTGCTGGCGCGCAACCTCACCATCTACGGCCTCGGCGGCATCGTCGTCCCCTTCCTCGGCATCAAGCTGATCGACCTCGTCGTGCAGCTCCTGCCCGGCCTCTCCTGAAAGGCTCTGACATGTTGAGTTCCTCACCGCGCCAGCTCCTCGCCGGCCTGCGCATGCTGGTCGTCATGACCGTCGTCCTCGGTGCGCTGTTCCCGCTCGTGATCTGGGGCGTCGGGCAGGTCGCCTTCAGCGCCAAGGCGAACGGCTCGCAGATCGAGCGGAACGGCGCTGTCGTCGGGTCCGAGCTGCTGGCCCAGAAGTTCGACGGTCCGCAGTGGTTCCATCCGCGCCCGTCCGCCGGCGAGTACGACACCCTCGCCTCCGGCGGCACCAACCTCGGCCCGAACAGCGAGAAGCTGGTGGCGCTCATCGCGGAGCGCCGCGCGGCCGTCGCGCGGGAGGACGGGGTGGCACCGTCGGACGTCCCGACCGACGCGGTCACCGCGAGCTTCTCCGGGCTCGACCCGCACATCTCCCCCGCGTACGCGCGGCAGCAGGTGGCGCGCGTCGCGAAGGCCCGCGGCCTCGCGCCGGAGCGGGTGACCGCGCTGGTCGCCGCTCACACCGACGGGCGTCAGCTCGGCTACCTGGGCGAGGAGCGGGTTAACGTGGTGACCCTGAACGCCGCGCTCACCGACCTCGCCGCGACGTAGCCCGGGCGGAGAAGGAGGGGACACATGCCGAAGGGGCTTCTTCGCGTCTACCTGGGCGCCGCACCCGGCGTGGGCAAGACCTACGCCATGCTCACCGAGGGTGCGCGGCGCGCCTCCCGCGGGACGTCGGTCGTGGTCGGCTACGTGGAGACCCACGGGCGGCCGCAGACGGAGGCCCAGGTCCAGGGACTGCAGGTGATCCCCCGCCGGCGCGTCGAGTACCGCGGCGCGGTGCTCGAGGAGATGGACGTCGACGCGGTGATCGCCGCGCACCCGACGGTGGTCCTCGTCGACGAGCTGGCCCACACGAACGCCCCCGGATCGAAGAACGAGAAGCGCTGGCAGGACATCGCCGAGCTGCTCGACGCCGGGATCACCGTGGTCACCACGGTCAACATCCAGCATCTCGAGTCCCTCGGCGACGTGGTCGAGTCCATCACCGGCGTGCGGCAGCGCGAGACGATCCCCGACACCGTCGTCCGCCGCGCCGAGCAGGTGCAGCTCGTGGACATGACCCCCGAGGCGCTGCGGCGGCGCATGGCGCACGGCAACATCTACGCCCCCGACAAGGTGGACGCGGCACTGTCGCACTTCTTCCGCATCGGGAACCTCACGGCGCTGCGGGAACTCGCGCTGCTGTGGCTCGCGGACCGCGTGGACGAACGCCTCGAGCAGTACCGCTCCGAACAGGGCATCTCCGCGGCCTGGCCCACGCGCGACCGCACCGTCGTCGCGCTCACCGGCGGCCCCGAGGGCGGCACGCTGCTGCGCCGGGGCGCCCGGATCGCCGCGAAGGGCGCGGGCGGCGAGCTGCGGGCGGTGTACGTCGCGCGCAGCGACGGCCTCTCGGGGGCCTCCCCCGCCTCGCTGGCGCAGCTGCGGCAGCTCACCGAATCGCTGGGCGGCACCTTCCAGGTCGTCACCGGCGACGACGTGGCCGCCGCGATCCTGCAGTACGCCACCTCGGTGAACGCCTCCCGGATCATCCTCGGCAAGTCCCGGCACCGCGCACTCACCTCGGTGGTGCGCCGACCCGTCTCCGACGCGGTGATCGAGGGCTCCGGCGACATCGACGTGCAGGTCGTCACGCACGAGCGGGCGGCGGGCGCCGGCCGCCGCCGGCTGCTGCCCCGCATCGACGGCCCCGACCCCGTGCTGCTCGGCAAGCGGCGCACCATCGCCGGCTGGGTGCTGGCGATCGCGGGACCGGTGATCCTCACGGCGCTGCTCGCGCAGACCCGCCAGTGGCATTCGCTGCCCACGGAGCTGATGCTCTTCCTCATGCTGACGGTGGCGGTGGCCCTGGTCGGCGGGATCCGGCCCGCGGTGCCCGCGGCGATCCTCGGATCGGTGCTGCTCAACTACTACTTCGCCCCGCCCCTCTACACGTTCACGGTCGCGTCGGGCGAGAACGTCTTCGCCGTGGCGATGTTCGTGCTCACCGCGATCGCGGTCGCGTCGGTGGTCTCCCTCGCGGCCCGGCAGACCGCCCGCGCCGCCCGCGCCCGCGCCGAGGCCGACGTCCTCAGCGGCCTCGCCGACACCCTGCTCGCGACCGAGAACGCCGACGACGAGATCCCCGCGCTGCTCGACGAGGCCATCGTGACCTTCGGGCTGCGCGGCGCCTCGCTGCTGCGGCGCGACGACGCCGACTCCCCGTGGCAGCTGGTCGCGGGGCGACGGGAGTCCCCGCTCACGCCCGAGGCCGGCACCGACGCGGCGATGGTCGGCGACAACGTGGCCCTCGTGGTCGACGGCGACAGCCTCAGCGCCTCCGAGCACGGGCTGCTCGTCGCCTTCGCGGCGCACGCGGCGGCCCGGCTGGACCGGGAGGAGCTCAGCGCCGAGGCGAAGCAGGCCCGGGCGCTCGCCGAGGGCAACCGCGCGCGGACCGCCCTGCTCAGCGCGGTCTCGCACGACCTGCGGACGCCGCTGGCCGGGATCAAGGCCGCGGTCTCGTCGCTGCGCAGCGACGACGTGGAGTGGTCCGACGAGGACGAGGCCGAGCTGCTGGCGACCATCGAGGAGAGCGCCGACCGGCTGGATTCGCTGGTGGGGAACCTGCTCGACATGTCGCGGCTGCAGTCCGATTCGCTCACCCTGCTCACCCGCGAGGTGGGGATCGAGGAGGTGCTGCCCGCGATCTGGACCGCCCTCCCCGACGCCGACCTCGCCTTCGACTTCGCGTGCGACGACACCGATGCCACGCCGACGGCCCTGGCCGACCCGGGCCTGCTGGAGCGGGTGCTGGCGAACCTCGTGGAGAACGCCGTGCGGCACTCGCGGGGCGGGCCGGTCACCGTCGGCGTCTCCGGGGTGCACACCCCCGACGGGGACCGGCTGCAGGTGCACGTCCGCGACCACGGGCCGGGCGTGCCGCAGGAGCAGCGCGACGCGATGTTCAAGCCCTTCCAAAGGATGGGCGACGCCCCGGCCGGCAACGGCGTGGGCCTGGGGCTCGCGGTGGCCCGCGGACTCACCGAGGCGATGGGCGGCACGCTCACCGCGGAGGACACCCCGGGCGGCGGCCTGACGATGATCGTGGACCTGCCCGCCGCGCAGCCGGTGTCGAGTGATGAGGTGATCTCGTGACGTTCGTTCTGGTGGTCGACGATGAGCCCGCGATCCTGCGCACCCTGCGGATCAATCTCAAGGCCCGCGGGTACGAGGTGGAGACGGCCGCCGACGGCCGGTCGGCGCTGCAGATCGCGCGCGAGCGGACGCCCGACGTGGTGGTCCTCGACCTGGGGCTGCCCGACATCGACGGGACCGCGGTGCTGGCGAAGCTGCGGGAGTTCTGCACCTCGCCGGTGATCGTGCTCTCCGCGCGGCACGGCAGCGACGACAAGGTGGAGTCGCTGGACATCGGCGCCGACGACTACGTGACCAAGCCCTTCGCCATGGACGAGTTCCTCGCCCGCGTCCGGGCCCAGGTGCGGCGGACGGGCCTCGTCGACGCCCCGGCCCCCGCGAAGACCGAAGCCTTCGAGGTGAACTTCGAGGCGCGGACGGTGACCCGCGACGGCACGACGGTGCGCCTGACCCCCACCGAGTGGAAGATCGTCGACGTGCTGGTCCGTAACGCCGACCGCCTCGTCTCCCAGCAGACCCTGCTGCACGAGGTGTGGGGGCCGTCGTACTCGCGCGAGACCAACTACCTGCGGGTGTACATGGCGCAGCTGCGCCGCAAGCTGGAGCCGGACCCGTCCAACCCGCGCTACTTCGTGACCGAGCCCGGGATGGGTTACCGCTTCATCCCGTAGCGCCCGGCCCGGTTCGGGAGCGCCGAGTACATCCCGCCGGGTACGACGGTGCTCCTGCCGCGGGGCTCTCGGATTCTGTCCGGAACGGACACGACGGTGGCGAGCGCGTCGAACGCGCGAGCGCGGGCGGCGGCCAGGTCTGTCTCGGCCGATGTGGCTGCCGCGACCGGTCCCGCGCCGCGCGCGGCGCGGTGGTGGACGGCGCCGAGTTCGCCGACCAGCGGCGCGAGCTCCCGCGCCACCGCGCCGAAGGCGGCTGCCGCGGCGGCTCCCCCGGTCGCGTCGAGGTCGAAGACGCGGGCGATGGTCCGACCCAGGGATTCCGCCCACGCCGCCTCCGCGACCGCGAGCCACGCCGCGACCTCCGGCCGCTCCTCCCGCAGGTCGAGGATCCAGGGAAGGTTCGCCGCCCATCCGGTCGCGATGAGGTGGCCGGTGAGCACGGCGTGCAGATCGTGGAGCAGGTCTCGGAGGGTGATCGGCTCCGGCGAGGCGTGGGCGAGGTCCCCGAGGGGATCGTCGAGGCCGGCGGCGGTGAAGAACGCGGCGTCCGGCCACGTGTCGTCGGTGCGCCCGTCCTCGCAGGCGCACCACGCCGGCCGATCCCGTAGATCGGGAGCGGGGACACCTCCCGCACAGCGGCAGTCGTCGACGACGGCCGACGCCGCCTCGGCCGTCGGCCCGCTCGGCCACACCGGGCCCTCGGTGCGCCTCGGGCGCGGGGCGAGCACGACGCGCACCGCGTCGGCGGGCTCCGGCAGCCACCACGGGGTACCGAACAGGAGCCGCGCGGTGCTGCCGTACTTCCGGCGCAGCGTGCGCTCGGACACCCGCTCCTCGCCCGGGAGGCGCAGGCGGCGCGCGAGCTCCGTCAGGGTCGCGCGGTCGAGCCCGTCGAGCGCGACCAGCTCCAGCGCGACCCGGACCGCTGCCTCATGGAGCGCCCGATCGCGCAGCGGCATCACCCGTTCCTGGAAGTTGTGCATGGCTCCCCCCGAAGCTCACGTATCCCGACGTCGACGCTACGGCGGCCGGCCGCCGTCCGGGCGAGGACTGCGAAACCCACGGCGAGTGGGGGCCGGCGGTGCGGATGCAGCGCGGCGCGGGCTCGGGCACGGCGCTGTGCATTGCACTGCAGCAATCTCGGGACTCTCGGTTTCTGTCCAGTTCGGACGACGTGTCCGTGGCGGACAGAATCCGAGAGTCGACGGGAAGGCGCACCATCGCACCGCCGCGAACGCGTGGGCTCAGCCGGCGGGGGCGCTGAGCGGGCGGTCGAGGGCGGTGGCGGTGTAGAGGCCGGTGAGGCAGCGGGTGCCGTCGAGGGTGTCGGTGAAGACGTCGGCGGCGGCGATCATGGTGCGGCCGGGAGGGCCGACGAGACGGCCGACCGCGACCAGGCGCTCCCCGCGCGCGGGCCGGAGGTTGTGCGAGTTCATCGCGGTGGTCGCGGCGACGCGGCCGGAGTCGTGGATCGCGGCGTACGCCGCGCCGACGGCCGCGATGTCCGCCAGCATGGCAACGATGCCGCCGTGGCAGTGCACGCCGTCGAAGGTGACGTCGGGGACGACCGGCATCGAGAGGACGGCGCGGTCGGGTGTGACATCGTCGACCGAGAGCTGGAGCCAGCGGGCGACGGGCATGGAATCGAGGACGCGGGTGAGGACGTGATCCAGGATCGTCATGGCCGAAACATATCACTGATACGATTGCCGGGGAAGATGCCGAGACAGAGAACCAGGACACCCGAGGTCGCGAACGGGATCGCCGCCGCCGCACTGGAGATCGTCCGCGCCGAGGGCGCGGACGGGCTCACGACGCGGCGTGCCGCGGCGGCCGCGTGCACGAACATCGCCGCGCTGAACCAGTTGTTCGGGAACCGCGACGGCCTCGTGAACGCGGTCGCGCTGCGCGGCTTCGCCCTGCTCGTCGAGACCCTGCCGCAGGCGGAGGGCCCGCCCCGCGAGGTGCTCGCCGCGTGGGCCGACGCCTACCGCCGCTTCGCGGCCGACGAGCCCGCCCTGATCGACGTCATGTTCGCGCGCCCGCTGACCGGGCCGATCCCGCCCGATCATCCCGTCCACGAGTGCCGCCGCGTCCTCGTCGACGCCTTCGCCGCGCACACGGGCAGCACCGACACCGCGGACGTCGAGGCGCTCGCGCTCGGCTTCGGCGCGCTCCTCGAGGGCCTGGCGACCAAGGACCGGCACGGACTCCTCGGCCCGACCGCCGACGCGCGGGACCGGGCGTGGCGCCTCGCTCTCGCCGCCTACGCCGACGGCGCCGCCCGCTGACTCAGCGCAGCTCGGTCGGCAGGCCGGCGAGGGCGAACAGCTCCGCCGGGTCGAGGAAGGCGGAGACGTGCGTGAGCGCGCCGTCGGTGAAGGTGAGCACGTCCAGCTGGAAGGGCAGCCAGACGTCGCCGCCCGCGACGGCGTCGCGCAGGTACATCGCGGCCGCGGGCAGCCCGTTGCACACCGTCGGGATCATGCGCAGATCCCCGGCGACCTGCGCGGGACACTGCGTCCGCGAGAGCTCGCCGATGGCCTCCGCACCGCGGTACCAGCCGGGGATCGGCGGCATCTCCCAGGTGGCGTCGGCGGCGAGGATGCGCACCACGCCGTCGATGTCGTGCCGCTCGAAGGCGGCGCAGAACTCGTCCCACACCCGCTTCTCGTGCTCGGACAGCTCGGCGGCCCTACGGCCGTCGCGGGCGGCACCGTCGCCGATGGAGGCCCGCGCCCGCTGCAGCGCGCTGTTCGCCGACGCGACGGAGGTCTCGAGCGCCGCGGCGGTCTCGGCCGCGGAGAACTGCAGGACGTCGCGCAGGATCAGGGCGGCGCGTTGCTTGGCGGGCAGCACCTGCAGCGCCGCGACCATCGCCAGCCCGATGCCCTCCCGCGCGACCGCCGCCTCCCCCGGATCGCCGAGCGCACGGTCCGGGAGGGGCTGCAGCCACAGCACCTCGGTCGACGGCGTCACCGGCTCCAGCGGATTCGACGGTTCGCCGCCGAGCCCGACGGGGAGCACCCGCCGGGCCGTGGCGGCGGTGAGGCACACGTTGGTCGCGATGGAGTACATCCACGTGCGCACCGACGACCGGCCCTCGAAGCGGTGGAACGCCTTCCACGCGCGCAGGTAGGTCTCCTGCACCAGGTCCTCCGCGTCGGACGCGGAGCCCGACATGCGGTAGCAGTGCGCGAGGAGCTCCGCACGCAGCGGGGCCGTGGCCCGATCGAAGCCGGCGTCGGCGACGGTCATGTCAGCCCTGCGCGCCGACGTGCTCGGGGCCCGCCTCGGCCGCCGCCGGATCCATCCACATGATCTCCCAGCCGTGGCCGTCCGGATCGTCGAAGGAGCGGCCGTACATGAAGCCGTGGTCCTCGGAGCGGCCCTCCTTGCCGCCGGCGGCGACGGCGCGGCCCACGATCTCGTCGACCTCCTCGCGGCTCTCGGCGCTGAGCGCGATGAGGGTCTCCTTGACGCCGGGGGCGGCGGTGGTCGACTCGTGGAAGGTTCCGAAGAAGTCGGTCTTGAGCAGCATCGCGGCGATGTTCTCACCCAGCTCCACCGAGATGGCGTTCTCGTCGCTGAACTTCTCGTTGATCGTGTAGCCCACGGCGGTGAAGAAGTCACGCGAACGCTGGACGTCGGCGATGGGAAGGTTCACGAAGATCATCTTGTGCATGGCGTCGCTCCTGGGGTCTGCGGCATCCGTCTCTCGAACACCGTCACATGGTGAGACGGGCCTCGGCGCCGGAACTCATCGGTTCCGGCGAAACTTTTTTTCCGATCTCCTCGGACCTACCCCCGCAGCGCCCCGTCGAGGATCTCCAGGCCCGCGTCGATCTCGGCGTCCGTGGCGGTGAGCGGCGGCGCGATCCGGAAGATCGAGCCCATGCCGGGCAACTGCACCACGTTCATGTGCAGGCCCCGCTCGTAGCACCGTTGCGTCACCGCCAGGCCCAGCTCATTGGCCGGTTCCTTCGACTCGCGGTCGCGGACCAGCTCGATGCCCTGCATGAGGCCGCGGCCCCGCACGTCGCCGATCGCCTCGTGCCGCTGCGCCAGCTCGTCGAGCCCGGCGCGCAGCCGCGCCCCGCGCGTCGCGACCGCGGCGGCGACCCCGTCGTCCAGCACGTCGAGCACCGTCGTCGCGACGGCCGCGACCATCGGGTCGCTGACGTGCGTCGTGAAGAAGAGGAATCCCCGCTCGTGGCAGACCCGCTCGATCTCCGCTGAGGTCACGACCGCCGCGATCGGCAGGCCCGCGCCGAGCGTCTTCGAGAGCGTCAGGATGTCGGGCACGATCCCGTCGCGCTCGAAGGCGTAGGCGGCACCGGTGCGCCACAGGCCGGTCTGCGCCTCGTCGACGATGAGCAGCATGCCCCGCTCCTCGCACTTGCGCTTGAGCGCGGCGAGGTAGCCGACGGGCACGTCGATGATCCCGCCCGAGCTGAGGATCGGTTCCACGAGACAGGCCGCCAGCGAGCCCGTCGACTGCGCGTCGATGAGCTCGAAGCCGAAGTCCAGCTCGGATTCCCAGTCGTACTTGCCCGCGGCGTCGACGAACCGGGAGCGGTACGCGTTCGGCGTCGGCAGCGCGAAGTTGCCTGGCGCGGTGGGGCCGTAGCCCTTGTGCCCCGACGAGTAGGTCGCCGCCGCAGCGCCGGCCGTCATGCCGTGCCAGGACTTCGAGAAGCTGACGACCTCGTGCTTGCCGGTGTACAGCTTGGCCATCCGCAGCGCGGCCTCGTTGGACTCGGCGCCGGTGGTCAGCTGCAGGACGTGGCTCAGCGGCTCCGGCAGGGTGGCGGCCAGCCGCTCGGCGAGGGTCACCACCTGCGGCGAGAGCATCCCCGAGAAGAGGTGGTCGAGCGTCGCGATCTCGCGCTGCACGGTCTCCACGATCGCCGGATGACTGTGCCCCAGAATGGCGCTCATCTGACCCGAGGTGAAGTCGAGCCAGCGGCGGTCACCGCTGTAGACGTAGGTGCCCGCGGCGCGGTCGATGGGCAGGGGCGCGAAGGTGCCGCCGTAGCGCACGACGTGCGCGGCGACCGAATCCGAGAAGCTCACGCGCTCACAGTAGCCGCCCGGCCCGGTACGCCTGCGCCAGTTCGACGGTGCCGTCGGCGAATCCGGGATCCGCCTCCAGTGCATGCCCGTGCGTGCCGAGCCAGCCGAGGAGTTGCAGCCGCCGCAGCAGCACGAAGTCGGGCAGGAGCGCGGCGTGCGCGTCGGGCAGTGCCCGACGGTGCCGGTACGCCGCGGTCCACGCCTCCGCCCACTCCGGCAGCCGCGGGTCCGTCTCCACGAAGGACGCCGCGGCCGCGAACTCGAAGAGGTGCCAGCCGAAGCCGGCGTCGTCGAAGTCGATGACCGTGAAGCCGGTGCCGGGCGTGATGAGGTTGGCGGCACGCAGGTCGCCGTGGATGAGGCCGAACCGGTCGGCGGTGCGGCCGAAGGCGTCGATCCGGGCCGCCGCGCGGTCGGCCGCCGGCGCGATGGCCCGACGGTGCGCCTCCCCCACCGCGAGCCCGTCGCGCCAGGAACCCCAGCGGGGCCGCGGCCCGATCGTCTCCGCGACGCCCCAGGTGAACCGCGTGAAATCCGCGGGGCGCCGCCAGGTCTCGGCGTGCTGGTGGAACACCCCGGCGATCTCGCCGAGCGCGGCGAAGTGCGCGACGTCGAGCGCCGCATCGGGCACCGGACCGCCCGGCAGTTCCGCGAACAGCACCGCGCGGCGCCCCGTCGGCGGGTCGACGAGGACCCCGCTCAGCGGCTCGACGACGGGGACCGCCGTATCGCGGCGCAGGGCGGCGATCCACGCCAGCTCGGAGGCGATCGCCGCGTCGCCGACGTACCCGGGTCGGTGCAGCCGCAGCACCGCCGGCCGCGGTCCGCCGCGCACGCGGAAGGTGGCGTTCTCGCTGACCAGCAGGGGCAGGGCGGTCGCGCCGGGGAGGGCACCGTCGACGATGCGCTGCGCGACCCGGGAATCGGAGTCCCCCGCCATCACTTGACCACCTTCATCGTCATGCGGGAGTCCACGCGGACGATCGCCGGATCGCCATGAGATGCGTGGTGACCCAGCGCTCGTACGTCGCGAGGTCCGCGACGCGCACCCGGATCAGGTAGTCGGGCAGGCCGAACATGCGCCGCACCTCGATCACCTCGTCGAAGGACGCGATCCGCGCCTCGAAGGCCTCGACGGAGGTGCGGTCGTTGGCCCCGAGGTCGGCGTTGATCACGACCTCGAAGCCGCGGCCCAGCGCCGCGGGATCGAGGACGGCCGTGTAGCCGGTGATCACGCCGTCGGCCTCCAGGCGTCGTACGCGGCGCAGGCACGGCGCGGGCGTGAGCCCGACGCGCTGCGCCAGCTCCTGGTTGGTGAGCCGCCCGTCGCGCACCAACTCATCGATGATTGCTCGATCGAGTGCATCCACATCGGAGATATTGCCACACCGCCCCTCGGTCGGCGCATTTACGCAAGCACATTGCGCGAGATGCGAAATAGAATTGTCTCCCATGGGAGTTCCGTCGAAAGTCGCCGTGGTGCAGCTGGGCCTGTTCGTGCTCGGCATCGGCCTCGGCGTGGTGGTCACGGGCCACGGCCTGCCCTGGTGGATCGCGCCGGTGCTGTCGATGGCGGTCTACGCGGGCTCGGTCGAGTTCCTGCTCGCCGGCCTGCTGGCCGCGGCGACGCCCCTCGCCGCGATCGCCGCCACGACCTTCCTCGTGAACTCGCGGCACCTGTTCTACGGCCTCACCTTCCCCCTCGACCGGATCCGCAGCCGCGTGGGTAGGGCGTACGGCGTCTACGCCCTCACCGACGAGGCCTACGCGCTGGTGAGCACGGCACCGTCGGCCACGATGACCGGAAAGATGATCCTGCGCACCCAGGTCGGCCTGCACGTGGCGTGGGTGGCCGGCTCCCTCGTGGGCGGCCTCGCCGGCGGCGCCTTCCTGCGCGACGTGCCGGGCGTCGACTTCGTGCTCACCGCGCTGTTCGTGGTGCTCGCGATGGACGCGTATCCGGACCGCACGACGCTGGCGCTCGCGCTGGCCGCGTGCGCGGTCGCGCTGGCGGTGGCGCCGGGCGCGATGCTGCTCGTCGCGATGGGTGGCTTCGCGGGCCTGCTGGTGGTGCGGCACCTGGTGGCCCGCCGGAGCGCGAAGGAGGCGGCGCATGCCTAGTACCGGATACCTGCTGGCGGGGATCGCCATCGCGGCGGCGGTCACCGTCGCGCTGCGGCTCGCGCCCTTCGGCCTCGCCTCGGTGCTGCGCGATTCGCCGCTGCTCGCCGACTTCGGGCGGTGGATGCCCGCGGGCGCCGTGGTGGTGCTCGCCGTCTACTGCATGGCACAAGTGGACTACGCCGCACCGGCGCACGGGATCCCGCAGATCGCGGGCGTCGCGGCCACGGCGCTCGCGCACCTGTGGCGGCGCAACGCGGTGCTCAGCATCGTCGCGGGCACGGCGGTGTGCGTCGCGCTGAGCTACGCACTGGCCTGATGGCACCATGAGGTGATGCACGAGGAGACCATCGCCGCCGGCGACGTGCGCCTGGCGGTGCAGCACCGCCGCGTGCCGGCGCCCACGGGCCCGCCGGTGCTGCTGATCCACGGCATGGCCGCCGACCACCGCACGTGGCGGCGCACCGTCCGCGCGCTGCACGCCGCCGGCCGCGACACCGTGACCTACGACCAGCGCGGCCACGGCCGCAGCGACCACAGCCCCGCGTACCTGCTCGACGAGCTCGCGGAGGACGCCGAGCGGGTCGCGCGGCACGTCGGGCTCGAGACCTTCGACGTCGTCGGGCACTCCCTCGGGGGCCAGGCCGCCCTGCGGCTCGCGTGGCGCCTGCCCGACGGTGTCCGCCGCCTCGTCCTCGAGGAGATGCCTCCCGTGGCACTGGAGGAGGGACAGATCGCGGAGACGATGGACCTGCCCCTCACGCCGCGACGGGTCTGGCTGGGGATCAAGCAGGTGGTGCAGACGCCCGGTGCCCTGTCGCGCTTCGACAAGACGATGATGGACTCGGTCTCGCCGCAGTTCCAGCCCGATCCGGCGTGGTGGGAGCGGCTGTCCGCGACGCCGCAGGAGACGCTGGTGATCTCCGGCGGCCCGCGCGACTTCCTGCGCCCCGAGTACCTGCGCCTCGTCGCCGACGCCCTACCGCGCGGTGAGTACGTCGAGCTCCGCGGCGGGCACACCGTGCACCGCGAGTCGTCGGCGGCGTTCGCCCGCGCGGTCCTGGACTTCCTGCGCTGACAGCGGGTCAGGCCCCGTCGTCCACGGACCGGAGCGCGTCGAGCACGGCGCGGGTGCGGCGGTCGCGGCGGGCGAGCAGGCGCTCGTAGTTCTCCTGCCCCGTCCCGTAGGCCGCGTCGACCTTCTCGATGAGGGCCTCCGTCGATTCGGGGGTGGTCGACGGCGTGCCGAGCGGGATCTTGCCGACCTCGGCGCCGATGCCCGTGAACAGGTGCCGCGCCCCCTCGGGGCCGCCGCCCAGCGCGTTGCCCTCGAAGAGACCCGTCGCGGCCCAGCGCAGGCCCAGCGAGTTGCTCAGCGCGACGTCCAGGTCCTCGACGCTCACCACGCCGTTCTCGACGAGGTAGCGGGCCTCGCGGCTGATCGCCACCTGCAGCCGGTTCGCGACGAACCCCTGGATCTCCTTGCGCAGCACCACCGGTGCGCGGCCGAGCTCCCGGTAGAGCGCCACGGCCCGCTGCACGGTGTCCTCCGACGTGCGCTCGCCGGGCACCACCTCGACCAGCGGCATGAGGGCGGGCGGGTTGAACGGGTGCCCGACGATCACCCGCGACGGATCGTCGAGGTCCGCGGCGATGGGCGTCGCGGGGATCGAGGAGCTCGACGTGGCGAGGACCGCGTGGGCGGGGGCCGCGGCGACGATCTGCGCGAACAGGTCCTGCTTGATGGGCAGCCGCTCGGGGCCGTTCTCCTGCACGAGGTCCGCATCCGCGACGGCTGCCGCGAGGTCGGCGGCGACCTCCACCTCCGCATCGCCGGGGAACTCCCCCGCGACGAGGTCCGCCAGGTCGGGGCGGGGATCGGTGAAGGCGACGCGCCACCCGTGTGCGCGGGCGAGCTCCGCCCAGGACAGGCCGATGACGCCGGCTCCGATGATCGCGATCTTCCGGGTATCGGCCACGGTCCCACTCCTTCTCGGCGTGCGCCGCACTCCGGCGGGCGGCGACGGTTCCAGGTCTACTCCTGTGGGCGCCGTTTGTCACAGCAAAAGGCCCGCCCCACCGGATGGTGGGACGGGCCTTCGCGGGAGCCGGTGTTACGGGGTGGGCGGTGCCACCCGGCCCCCGGAGATCAGGCGGTACGCGTTGATCACCACGAGCGACGCGACCGGGGCGGCGACCAGCAGGCCGACGCCGCAGAGCGCCGCACCGACGATGCCCATCAGGGCCACGACGATGTACACGAGGATCGAGTTGCCCACGTCCTTCTGGAAGACGGCGAAGCCCTGCTTGAAGCCCTCCCCGACCCCGAGCACGCGGTCGACGACGATCGGCAGGACGAACATCGTGACCAGGCCGACGACGACCGAGGCGATGTAACCCACGTAGGGGATGGCCGAGACGAGGCTCGTGAGCAGCGCCAGGAGGAACGCGGTGAGCAACGCGGGTCCGGCGTTGCGCGGCGCGAAGAACGATCCGATGCTGACGGGCTTCCCGTCGGCGATGTCCAACAGGCCCGAGATGTACGCGACCAGGCAGGCGTAGGCCACGAGCGCGAAGACGAAGGAGAAGATCGCCGAGGCGACGCCGCCCGCCGCGGTGAGGTCGACCGTGGTCGATCCATCGGCGTCCTGCGTCACGTCGGCGACGCCGAACTGGGCGACGAGGAAGTAGGCGAGGGCGGAGGTGGCGGCCAGTGCTATCGCGTAGACGAGGATCGGGACGATGAGCGCAGCCGCGTTCTTGGTGAACTTGTTCCACGCCCAGGAGATCGCGTCACCCAGGTTGAATCGCGCCTGCGGCGGGAGGGGCGACCCGGGCGGGCCGTAGCCCTGCGGCGGACCCGCCGGCGGAATGCCCCCGGCGGGCGGGAAGCCCTGCCCCGCCGGTGGAGGGAAGCCCTGCCCCGCGGGCGGCGGGAAGCCCTGCCCGGGTTGCTGGGCTCCGCCCGGAGACTGGTCGTCCCCCGGGTGGTTCGGTGGCTGCGTCACGTGTACCTCCAGTACGGCCGGGGGCACGGAAGTACCCGCTTGCGGTTGCACCCATTTAACGACACACGACGAGGGCCCGTTCACCGTTCGGTGAGCGGGCCCTCGTGTCGTTGTTCGTCGGAACGGCGCTACGGCGTGAGCGGGGCCACCTGGCCGCCCGAGAGGCGACGCCACGTGTACACGATGACCAGCAGGCCGAACGGCAGCGTCACAAGGATGCAGATGCCCATGATCAGCCAGGTGAGGAGCCACACGAGGAACGAGTTCCCGGCGTTGTTCTTCGCGGTCTCGAAGCTGGTGCGCAGCGCGTCGCCGAGCCCCAGGTTGCGGTCGATGGTCGCGACGACCGCGAACATGAACAGCCACGCGGCGACGAGGCCGGGAATCAGGCACAGCAGGGAGCCGATCGCAACGACGATCGACACGACGAGCGCCGTGAGGAGGGCAGCGCCGGTGTTGCGCGGCTTGAAGAACGAGCCGAGGGAGACCTGCTTGCCGTCCGCGAGATCGAGCAGGCCCGAGAGGAGCGCGGTGTGGATCAGGTACTGCACCACGAAGACGAGCAGCATGAACAGCAGCGTGCCGCCCAGGCTCGCACCGAGCGAGACGTTGTCCGCGGTGTAGGTGTTGGTGTCGGGATCGTACGTGGTGTCGCTGGTGGCGAGCACGCCGCCGAGGAGCAGCGCGTAGCCGATGCCGATGACGACGTAGAGGATCACGCCGTAGATCAGGCCGGCGACCACGACGGAGCCGGCGTTCTTGCTGAACTTGTTCCAGGCCCAGGAGAAGGCGTCACCGATGTTGAACGGGGGCTGGCCGCCGCCGAACTGCGGGCCGCCGAATCCGCCGGGAGGAGGAGGCGGGAAGCCGCCCTGCGGCGGGGGCGGGAAGCCCTGCCCGCCCTGCGGCGGCGGAAAGCCCTGGCCGCCTTGCCCGTAGCCGGGGTCCTGCGGCGGCGGGAAGCCACCGGCGGGCGGGGGCGGGAAACCGCCCTGCTGCCCGTAGCCCGGCTGCTGCGGGGGCTGCTGCGGGTATCCCCCCTGCTGGTATCCGCCCTGCTGCGGATCCTGCGGGTTCTGCGGGTAGCCGCCCTGGTTGTCACCAGGGAAATTCGGCGGCTGCGTCATGGACTCCTCCTCCTCGCGCATGAACGATCCCGGCAAACCTACCAACAGCAGGTGACGCGCACCATAGCCGGATGTTCAACCGCCGTTGGCGTGTCGCTTCGCCTCGCGCTTGGCCTTCCGGAGGGCGAACTCCTCCTGTTCGAGCCGGAGCGCCTCCTCGGGCGGAGGGGCGCCGCCCCCGAGCCGCGCCGGCACCCAGTCCTCCCCTGCGGGAGCGGGGAATCCGCGCTGCGCGGCGAGGAGCGTCTCCCCCATGGCGGCGCGCAGCCGGGCGGTCAGGGCGACGGGGTCGTCACCGTCGGGCCGGATGGCCGGACCGGCCTCCACGACGACCGGGAACCGGTGCCGGCCGATACGGCGCTGCGTGCCCTTGGACCAGATGCGCTGGGTGCCCCAGACGATGAGAGGGACGATCGGCACGTCGGCCTCGATGGACATGCGAGCCGCACCGGACTTGAACTCCTTGAGCTCGAAGCTGCGGCTGATGGTGGCCTCGGGATAGACGATCACGGCCTCGCCGGCCTCCAGTGCGGCGACGGCCTCGTGGTAGCTCTCGGCGCCGTGTTCGCGGTCGACGCCGATGGCGCCGCAGTGCTTGATGAGGAAGGCCATGACCCTGATCTTCTTGAGCTCGGCCTTGAGCATGTAGCGGGGCCATCGCCCGGCGCGGCGGGCGGCCAGGCCGGCTTCGAGGAAGTCGACGTAGCTCGTGTGGTTGACCGCCAGGAGGACGCCGCCCTCGGTCGGGATGTTCTCCAGCCCGCGCCATTGCACCCGCAGGCCCTGCGCGCCCAGGATGCTCCTCGCCAGTACCTGGACGACCTCGTAGACGGGTTCACGCCGCGCCATCGCACCCCCTTGTGCTCGCTGCTTGAGCCGAGGATACGACGGCGCGGCGCAGGCCGCGACGGGATCAGTAGGCGACCGAGAACCGCTCCCGCTCGTGCGCGGGGGTGAGGACCTCGTCGACGAACGCGGTCGCGTAGTCGGCGCCGGAGATCTCGGAGTTGCCGTCGGCGTCGGTGAGCAGCACGTCGCCGCCCACGCGGTGGGTGCCGCGCTTCTCGCCGGGGTTGAAGGAGCCGTAGCTCGCGGCGGGGCTCAGGTAGAACCAGTCCACGTCGTCGATCGTGCGCAGGTAGTCCAGCGCGCGGTCGTGCTCCTGGGCGATCGGCTTGACCGCGTCGGGGAACGACGGGGTGTCGACCAGCTTGGGTCCGTCCTCCGCGACCAGCAGGCTGCCCGCGCCGCCCACGACGCCCAGGCGGGCGCCGGTGGAGCGCGCGGCGGCGACCAGCGCCTCCAGGGCGGTGCGCAGCTCGGTGCCGGTGTCCGACGGTGCCGCGGTCGGCAGGGCGGAGACGATGACGGCGGCGCCCTCGACGGCGCGGGCCACGAAGGCCGGATCCGTCACGTCGCCGGCCTCGGCGGTGGCGCCGGCCGGGACCTTCGCGACGTCGCGGGCGACGCCGACGACCTCGATGCCGCGGTTCAGCGCTTCAGTAGCGATGTGGCCGCCGGAGTATCCGGAGGCTCCGAAGACGGTGATCCTCACTTGGCGCCCTCCAGCTTGTTCTTGAGCAGCAGCGCGTCGATGCCCAGCGAGGTCTGCGGCACCGCGGCGACGGCGAGCAGGCCGGCGATCAGCACGAGTGGCAGCTCGATGCCGCCGCCGGTGGCGAAGAAGCCGCTGTCGATGTGCACGGTGAAGATGGCGCCGAGCATGTCGATGATGAGCACGATCGCGACGATCGGGACCGCGAACCCGACGATGAGCAGCGCGCCGCCGAGGAGCTCGGCGAGGCCGGCGAACCAGGCGGACAGGGTGGGCGCGGGGACGCCCATCTTCTCGAAAGCACCGGCGGTGCCACTGAGGCCGTTGGTCACGACCTTCTGCCAGCCGTGCGCGAAGAAGACGACGCCGAGGATGACCCGGGCGACCGTGAGGAGGGTGAACTGGGTGGTGACCAGTTTCTTGACCATGCGATCTCCTAAGATGGTTGAAGCTTCAAGCTTTTGCCGTTACCATAGAAGCACAGACGATTCGTAAGCGCAATACTTCCGTACGTGTAAGGTTTTCCGACATGGCTGATTTCGACGTCTTCGCGAAGGACTGCCCTTCGCGCGAGGTGTTCGCACACGTCACCGGACGGTGGGGGGCGCTCGTCCTGGGACGCCTCCGGACGGAGCCGCAGCGGTTCGGCGAGATCCGCCGCCAGGTCGAGGGCATCAGCGACCGCATGCTCACGCAGACCCTGCGGGCCCTCGTCGACGACGGACTCGTCAGCCGCTACTCGGCCGACACCAATCCCCCGCGTACCGAGTACCGCCTCACGCCCGCGGGTGCGGACGTGGCGGAGGCGGTGCTACGGCTCGCCGAGGCCGTGCAGACGGCGATGCCCGCGGCGCGGTCGTAGCGCGCTCACTCGATCCCCGGGAGGGAACCCATGACCACCATGCCCGCGCTGTTCCTCAGCCACGGCGCGCCGCCGCTCGTCGACGACGAGCGCTGGGTAGCGCAGCTGCGCCGGCTCGCCGCCGACCTGCCGCGGCCAGAGCAGATCCTCGTGGTCTCCGCGCACTGGGAGGCGGCACCGCTCACCGTGGGCGCCACCGATTCCCGGGTGCCGCTCACCTACGACTTCGGCGGCTTCCCCGAGCGTTACTACCGCACCGTCTACCCCTCCCCCGGCGCGCCGGAGCTGGCGGACCGGATCGCGGCCATGGCGCCCGACGATCAGCCCGTGCACCGGGACTCGGAGCGTCGCCTGGACCACGGCGCGTACGTGCCGCTCACCGTGATGTACCCGGAGGCCGACATCCCGACGCTGCAGGTCTCGCTCCCCACGCTGGAGCCGGAGGCACTGTTCGGGCTGGGCCGGCGGCTCGCGGAGCTGCGTGAGGAGGGCGTGATGATCATCGGCTCCGGGTTCACCACGCACGGCCTGCCCTTCCTCACCGACCCGAGCGCCGACGCCGTCGCGCCCGGCTGGTCGGTCGAGTTCGATGCCTGGGCGCACGAGCGGTTCGCCGCCGGGGACGTGGACGGGCTCATGCGGTTCCGCGAGGAGGCGCCGGGCATGCCCTACGCACACCCGCGGATCGAGCACTTCTCCCCGTTGTTCGTCACGCTGGGCGCGGCGACGGATCCCGAGGTCGCGCCCGAGGAGCCGATCGACGGCTTCTGGATGGGGCTGGCCAAGCGCAGCATCGTCGCGGCCTGAGGCGCGCGTCAGGTCCCGTCGGGCTCGGTGACGTAGGCGAGGAGGGCGGCGTCGTCGGACTCGAGCCGGTCGACGATCTCCCCACCGTCGCAGCGCAGCAGCGCGACGACGGCGTGCCCGCCCGATCGGCTCAGCACCGTCCAGGTGCCGCCGGAGTCCTCCCAGCGCCGCAGCTGGTCGAGCGAGGTCGTCACGACCGGGCGCCGATCAGGCGACGGCCTTCGCGACAAGGGCCGCGATCCGCGCCTCGGTCTCGGCGTCGAGCGCCGTGACGTTCCAGACGATGGGGTGCATGCTCGCACCCTCCTCGAAGGCGGGGTTCACCGTCTCGCCGAAACCGAAGGCCACGTACGTGTCTCCCGGCTTGATGTAGCAGACGTCCTCGCCGCCGCCGACGTAGAACGGCAGGCCCCAGCGGACCACCGGCTCGAGCCCGGGCGCGTTCTCGCGGATGATCGCGTGCAGGCGCTCCCCGATCCCGTCGTACGGCGCGGGCATGGCACGGAGCTTGGCGAGAACGGCGGCGTCGCCCTTCTTGGTGAACATGATGCGCGGGCCTCCTCGGCGTGGATCGACCCGCTCACGCTACCTCGGGGCCGCCCTCGGCGACGCTCCGGAAACGAGACCGGGCGGGGTTCTGATTTCTCAGAACCCCGCCCGGTCTGCGGTTTCCTCTGTGGAGCTAAGGGGAATCGAACCCCTGACCTCCTCGATGCGAACGAGGCGCGCTACCAACTGCGCTATAGCCCCTTGCGGAACTCGAATACCTTAGCAAGCCCCGCGGCCAAACTGTTAACCGACCTTGCGCTCGTACGGTTCCCGCACGTCAGCGGGGCGATCGAGGAAGTCGAACTCCTCGGCGCGGTACCGCGGCAGGTGGTCGAAGGCGGGGTCCTCGTCGTCGATCTCCATGACGATGCAGCCGCCCCGACGCAGGTGCGCGGGCACTCCGTCGCGCACCTCGGCCTCGCGGGCGCGCTCGCGGCGGGCACGCTCCAGCCGGGCCATCCGGCGCCGACGGATCTCGGTCTCGATCCGCACCGTCCGGCGCAGGTAGGCGAGGTAGGCCACCAGCGCGAGCACCACGGCGCCGAGGCCGTACCAGGCGAAGGGCACGTTCATCAGGCCGGCGCCGAGCGCGACCACGGCGAGCACGCCCAGCACCAGCGTCACGCGCTGCCGGAACCGGAACCGCGCCTCGGTGATCCGGGCGTCGTTCTCGGGGTCGTAGCCGCCGCGACGGCGGCGCGGCTCGGCGTCGAACTCGTCGTCGTGCTCCGCGGCGGGGCGCTCGACGGGGTCGAACTCCTCGGTGAGCTGCTCGTCCGCCGGGACGTCGTCCACCTCGTCCACGTCCTCGTCGGCGTCCTCGTCATACGCTGAGGCCTCGACGATCTCGTCGTCCTCGAGGTCGAGCTCCGCCTCGATCTCGGCGTCGGCCTCAGCGGCGGGCGCGTGGGCCGGCTCGGCTTCGGGCTCGGCGACGGGCGCGGTCACGCGGCGCACGATCGGCGCGGCGGCGTCGGCGGTCGCGTCGTCGGCGGTCGCGTCGTCGGCGGTGGCGTCGTCGGCGGGTGCGTCCAGGCGGTCGAGGTCGACGATCTTCGTCCGCTTCGCCATCGCGGCCCGCTCGACGGTAGGGATCGGCGTGGTGTCGCCGTCCATCGGGCTGGATCCGTGCAGGTCGTCGACGTCGGAGTCGACGTACGCGTGCGCCTCGGCGTCCTCGTCGGCGATGTCGTCCTCGGCCACGGCACCGGTCTTCCCGAGCACGATCCGCCCGTCCTCGATGTCCTCGACGTCGTCGTCGAGCTCGGCGTCATCGCGCTCGGCGGGACGCTCCTCGGCGACGGTGGCCGCCGGGCGGATGCGGCGCCGCACGGCGCGGGTGGCCGAGCCGCCGCGGTGCAGCAGCCGGGTCTTCAACGTCGCGTCGGACACCTGGTTCACCTTGGGGTGCCGCGCCGCGAGCATCGGAACGAGTACCACCAGCCACGCGACGATCAGCCCCACCCAGAGCAGTGTCTGCGGGATCATGTCGGCTCCCTCCGGCATTCAGCGAGCACGGATCACATCCGTGTAAGTCGCCTAGAAGGCTATTTCAACTGCGCGATTCAGCACGTCCGACGCGCCGTAGTCAAACCCCAAAAATCTCAATCAGTCACTTCAGTCACACGGGTCAGAACCGGGCGCGGCCCGATCGGACCACCCGCGCGACCATCGAATCCGCGACCTCCTCGGCCGTGATCGCGACGAGCAGGTGGTCGCGCCAGCCACCGTCGACGTGCAGGTACCGGCGCAGCAGGCCCTCCTCGCGGAACCCCGAATTGCGGAGCACGGCACGCGATCCGGCGTTCTCGGGACGCACCGTCGCGTCCACGCGATGCAGGCGCAGCGCCCCGAAGCAGTGATCGACGGCCAGCGCGACCGCCGCCGTCGCGACCCCGCGGCCGGTGACCTGCCGGTCCACCCAGTAGCCGACCCAGGCGCTCTGCAGCTGCCCGCGCGTGATGTTCCCGATGGTGATCTGGCCGGCGTAGGCACCGTCGACCTCGATGACCAGCGGAACGATGGTGCCGGACCGGGCCTGGGAGCGGAGTGACGCGCACAGCGGCGTCCACTGCGATGCGGTGTGTCGGCGCTGCCAGTTCACCTCGCCCGACGGTTCCCACGGCTCCAGCTCGGCGCGGTTGAGCAGGCGCAGCCGCGACCACTGGCGGCCGTCGCGGGCCCGGATGGGGCGCAGGCGGACGACGCCCGCGGCGGTCGTGAGGGGCCCGAGCTCGACCTGCCAGTCCGTTCCGAACAACACGTCAGCCGCGCTGGGCGAGGAACGCGACGACCACGTCGTCGCCCGCGCGGACCTCGGTGACCTCCGGGTCCACGACGATGAGGCAGTTCGCCTCGGCCAGGCTCACCAGCAGGTGGGATCCATTGTCGGGGATCGGCGCGACCATGAACTCGCCGGTGTCCTCGTCGCGCATGAGCTGGCCGCGGACGTACTCGCGGCGGCCGGCGGGCGACTGATGGGACGCGGCGCTCTTGGCGGTCACCAGGCGGCGCATCGGCTGCCGCTTGCCCAGCGCGATGCGGATCAGCGGCCGCACCATGACCTCGAACGCGACCAGCGCGCTCATCGGGTTCGAGGGCAGCAGGAAGGTGGGCACCTGGTCGCCGCCGAGGGTGCCGAAGCCCTGCACCGACGCGGGGTGCATCGCGATGCGCTCCACCGCGAGGTCGCCGAGCTCGGTCAGCGCGGCGGTGATGTCCTCGGACGCGCTGCCGCCGAGCGCGGAGGTCACGATCACGACCTCCGAGCGCTGCAGCTGCGCCTCGACCGCCTCGCGCACCCCGTCGGTGGTGACGATGCCCACGCGGTGCACCTCGGCGCCGCAGTCGCGGGCGGCCGCGGCCAGCGCGTAGGAGGCCACGTCGTAGACCTGGCCCGCACCGGTGTCCCGGTCGATGTCGACGAGCTCGCGGCCGACGGAGATCACGGCGACGCGCGGCCGCGGGTGCACGGAGACCTTGTCGCGCCCGACGGCGGCGAGCAGGCCCACCTGCGCGGGCCCCACGACGGTGCCGCGGCGCACGGCCACGTCGCCCGGCTGCACGTCGTCACCGGTGCGGCGAACGTACTGACCCGATCGGACCGAGTGTCCGACACGGACTTTCGACAGGCCACCGTCGGTCCACTTGTCGGGGAGGACGGCGTCGGCGAGCGTGGGCAGCGGCGCGCCGGTCTCGACCTTGACGGCCTGCCCGGGCTGCAGCCGGATGGGCTGGCGGTTGCCCGCGCGGACCTCGCCCACGACGGGCAGGCTCACGACGATCTGCTCGCCGGTCTCCTCATCGGTCTCGCCGGCGGTCGCCACGTCGACGGAGCGCACGGCGTAACCGTCGATGGCGGCCTGGTCGAAGGCGGGGAGGGCGTTCTCGACGACCACTTCCTCCGCGCACATGAGGCCCTGCGCCTCGGAGATCCCCACGCGCACCGGCCGCGGCGCCACGGCCGCCGCTGTGACCCGTGCCAGATGGTCCTCCACGGAGCGCATGCTCTCGGCCTCCTACAGCGTCAGTCTCGGTTCAGGCGATCCTGCAGCCACGTGCGCAGGTCGGGACCGTAGTCGTCGCGGTCCAACGCCAAGTCAACCGCAGCCTTGAGGTAGCCCCCGGGATTTCCGAGGTCGTGTCGGGTTCCGCGGTGCACGACGACGTGCACGGGATGCCCCTCGCTGATGAGCAGCGCGATGGCGTCGGTCAGCTGGATCTCGCCGCCGGCCCCCTTGTCGATGCGGCGCAGCGCGTCGAAAACGGCCCGGTCCAGCAGGTAGCGGCCGGCAGCCGCGTAGTTCGACGGCGCGTCCTCGGCCTTGGGCTTCTCGACCATGCCGTTGACCTTGAGCACGTCGGGGTTGGCGGCGTCGGGCACGATCTCGACGTCGAAGGCGCCGTAGCTGCTGATCTGCTCCGGGGAGACCTCGATCGCGCACAGCACCGAGCCGCCGCGCTTCTCGCGGACCTTCGCCATCGTGGTGAGGACGCCGATGGGCAGCACCAGATCGTCGGGCAGCAGGACGGCGACGGCGTCCTCGTCGTCGTCGAGAACGGGCTCGACGCAGGCCACCGCGTGCCCCAGGCCCAGCGGCTTCTCCTGGATGACGGCCTCGGCGTGGATCAGATTCGGTGCGCGGCGCACCTTGTCGAGCATCGCGGTCTTGCCGCGCTTCTCCAGCGTGCCCTCGAGCACGAGGTCCTCGACGAAGTGGGCGACCACGCCGTCCTTGCCCGGGCTGGTCACGATGCAGAGGCGTTCCGCGCCGGCGGCCGCGGCCTCCTCGGCCACCAACTCGATGCCCGGGGTGTCGACCACGGGGAGCAGCTCCTTGGGCACCGTCTTCGTCGCGGGGAGGAAGCGGGTGCCGAGGCCGGCGGCGGGGACGATCGCGGTCTTCGGGATGGACGGCGCGTTGCTCATTCCCCCACCTTAGGCTAGGTCACGTGAAGGTAACGATCCGAGTGGCTGGGAGTTCGCTGCGTGAGCGCTGACACCAAGGCCGCCTGGCGCGCACGGTTCCGGCGCGGTCGCGCCGCGATGACGGGCGCTCAGCGGGCGGACGCCGCGGCGGCGCTGACCGCCGTTCTGGCCGCATCGGACCTGGGTGACGTGGTCGCGGCGTACGTGCCGGTGGGCTCCGAGCCCGCCTTCACACTGGACCGGGAGGTGTTGCTGCCGGTGACCCCGCCGGAGCCCGGCCCGCTGGACTGGGCGTGGTCGGGCTCACTCGCCCCGGGCCCGTTCGGCCTCCTCGAACCGGCGGGGCCGCGGCTGGGCGCCGATGCTGTGGCCTCGGCGTCGACAGTGCTGCTGCCCGCGCTGGGCTGCTCCCGCGACGGTGTGCGGATGGGCCGGGGAGCCGGCTACTACGACCGGTCCCTGCGGCCGGGACCTCGGCTGATCGCAGTGGTCTACGACGACGAGCTGGTCGACTGGTTGCCGTCGGAGCCCACGGATGTGCCGGTCCATGCGGCACTGACCCCGTCGGGGTTGGTGGACTTCGCGTCGTGAATCCGCGGCTGAGAGCGTCGGGAGGCCGAATCCGGCTTCGTGACGCTGTGGGCCGTGGATTCACGGCGCCGGTCACACCAGGAGGCGGGAGATGTACTTCTCGCCGTAGGTGCGCAGGGCGGCGGTGTCGCTGATGTCCAGGCCGGTGGGCGAATTGGAGAGCAGGGAGCCCGTGATCCGCAGCATGAGGTCCACCACGGAGCAGAGGTCGGCGTAGTCCTGCTCGGCGCCGGAGTTGCGCAGGCGGATCACGATGCCCTGGATGAGCAGGTCCCACACGCCGCGCGGGATGCGCAGGAAGTACTCGGGCTCGGCGGCCAGCACCTTGGACACGGCCATGTTCGACTCGGCCTGCTCGATGCTCAGCACGAACACCTCGACCAGCGTCTGCTGCGGCGTGTACCCGACGATCGTCTTGTCGAGCTTGCGGCGCAGCGTGCGGATCTCGATGGCCACGACGCGGGCGATCAGCTGGTCGCGGTTGGGGAAGATCCGGTACAGCGTGCTGCGGGAGACGTGCGCCTGCTTCGCCACCTGGTCCATGCTGACGCCGGGGATGCCGTTCGCGGCGATCACCTCGCGTGCCGCGTCCACGATCCGCCGCGCAGGTGAGGGAACCGTCATAGCGGTATCGTATCCGCTCACATCCTTGGCACTCGAATCGCAGGAGTGCTAATTCGAGGGGTAGAATCAACAGGTGCCTACCTATTCGTATCAGTGCAAGGAGTGCGGCGAGGCCTTCGACGCCGTCCAGTCCTTCTCCGACGATCCGCTGACCGTGTGCCCCAACTGCGGCGGCCCGCTGCGGAAGCTGTTCAACTCCGTCGGCGTCGTCTTCAAGGGCAGCGGCTTCTACCGCACCGATTCCCGCAGCTCCAAGGCCGATACGACGGCCAAGTCGGAGAAGAAGTCGGACACGGCGACGAAGGTCGACAAGGCCACCAGCTCGTGACCCACGCCTTCGACGAGGCGACGGCCCTCGAGCCGATCGACGGCGGTTTCCGCGCGCAGACGCACCCGGCCTACAACAACATGGTCGGGCCGTTCGGCGGGATCACCGCCGCCACCGTCGTCGCCGCGCTGCAGGCGCATCCCGAGGCGCAGGGCCACCCCCTGAGCCTCACGCTCAACTTCGCCGCCCCGATCAAGGACGGCGCCTGGGACGTCGCGATCACCGTGCTGCGCACGAATCGCACCAACCAGCACTTCACGTACGTCATCAGCCAGGGCGACGGTGCCGTCGCCTCCGGTACCGCGGTGTTCGGCACCCGCCGCGACACCTGGAGCGACACCGAGCTCGCCTTCCCGCCCGTGCAGGGCCCCGAGGGCTACGCCGAGCTGTCCATGCCGGAGTTCGTCGAGTGGGCGAAGAACTACGAGACCCGTTTCGTCGAGGGCAGCCTCGAGATGGACGGCCCGCAGGACGGTTCGACGACCACCATGTGGCTGCGCGACAAGCCCGCGCGCCCGCTGGATTATCCCGCGCTCGCGTCGATCTCCGACTCCTTCTTCCCGCGGGTCTTCCTGCGCCGCGGAACGTACGTCCCGGCGGGCACGATCTCGCTGACGACGTACTTCCACGCGAGCCCCGCGGAACTCGAGCAGCAGGGCGCCGACCACCTGCTCGCCACGGCCCGCGCGGCCCGGTTCGGCCACGGTCACTTCGACCAGTACGGCCAGCTCTGGGGCCGGAACGGCACCCTGCTGGCGACCACGCATCAGATCGTCTACTACAAGGATCCGAAGGCCTGATCGGGGGCGTTCCTCCACAGGTTCGGGGTTATCCACAGGCGCCCGATCTCCGACGGTGCGGGGGTGCGGCACCGTCGTAGCCTCCGGGCATGGACTCCTTGCAACCGACCGGGGCGGAACGGATCCGCGCCGCGCTGCGGCCCGGGTGGGCGCGCACCCTGACGGCCCGACGGTCCGCCGCCGCGGCGCTCGCCGTGCTGGCTCTGATCGTGGCGCTCACCAGCCGTCCGAGCGGGCCGCAGGCGCAGGTCCTGGTGGCCGCGCGGGAACTGGGGCCGGGCGGCCGGCTCACCGGTGCGGACCTCGCGGTGCGCACCGTACCGGCCGAGCTCGCCCCGCAGGACGCGCTGACCGGGCCCGACGATGCCGTCGGCCGGTCGGTGACGGGTCCGGTGGGCGCGGGCGAGATCCTCACCGGACGTCGGGTCCTGACCGATCGCACCGCCGGGCACATCCGCCCCGGTTCCCGCCTGGTCCCGGTCTCGCTGCAGGACTCGGCGACGATGGACCTGCTCCGCGCGGGCGACGTGGTCGACGTGGTGGCGCAGCGCAAGGACGACTCCCCCGCCGTGCTGGCCCGCTCGGCGACGGTGGCGGTCGCCGCGGCCCCGCAGGCCACGCGGCAGCAGGCCCGCACCGCGATGCTCGCGATGTCGGAGGCGGAGGCGCACGCGGTGGCGGCCGCGGCCCTCAGTTCCCCACTGTCGGTGGTGTTCCGGTGAGGTCAGCGCTCGACGACGTCCCAGTCGCCGAACCGCACGAAGCCCGCCGTCCCGGCGAGCGCGATCGACGCCGCGTTGTCGGTCTGGCAGCGGTACTGCGGCTCGCCACCCGCCTCGAACGCCGCCTGCGCCAGCGCGTTCACCACTGCGAGCGCGTAGCCCCTGCCGCGGGACGCGGGCAGCGTGAGCACGCCCAGGTCCCACAGGTTCGAGCCGCGGAACGGGTAGGAGCTTCCGGCGGCGACCAGGCGGTCACCGTCGAACACGCCGACCGCGAGGTCGTCGTCGAGGTCCACCAGGGCCGCATCGACGTCCTCACGCGATGCCGCCGCCTCGAAGGCGTGGAACGCGGCGAGGTCGTCGCCGCCGAGCGTGCGGACGGCCGGGTGCAGGCCTCGTGCCCGACGGTCCGCGTGGCTCGCCTCGGGCAGGTAGAAGACGTGGTCGGCGCCGTGCAGCCGCATCCCGGCCGCAGCGAGGGCGATGTCGAGCGCGGAGGCGTCCGCGGGCTGTCCGATCGCCGCCGCGGCGGCGGGCGTCGCGGCGGCGGCCACGGCACCGTCGGGCGACGTGAGGGTGGCGAGGTGCAGCCCGTCCTCCAGCCCGGGGCTTACCACGTAGCGGAACGGGGAGCCGGCGTACGGGCCGGAAAACACGGAGCGCCAGTAGCCGTCGACGGCGGAGGAGAACATGCCGGGATCCTCTCCCGCCCCGTCGGATTCGGACAACCGAATTCCGGTGACGTCAGCCGACGCGGTAGGTCAGCTCGCGGATCAACCAGACCTGCCGCTGCCGCGCGACGTCGGCGTACGCGGGTCCGTAGTAGTAGCGCAGGTACTGCTGGCCGGCGCGCCGCTGGGCGCGGGTGGGCAGCGTGGCGAGTTCGGCGGGTGGGGCGAGCTCCGCCGCTTCGGGGGTACGGATGGCGCCCTGCAGCCACCGTCGTTGCTCGAGGATCATCCACCACCACGCACCGCCCAGCAGGGTGAGGGTGACGGCGCACTTGAGCAGGATCAGCGCGAACGCGATCATCGGGTCGTCGCCGCTGGGCGCGTTCCACCAGAAGTGCAGAAGATAGGACAGGGCCACGGCCAGGGCGGCCGCCGCGAGGCGGCTGCGCAGCAGTGCGAGGCCAAGCGCGAAGAACGCGGTGTACACCCAGTGCGACTGGAAGCCGAAGAGCGCGCGCAGCAGTGTCACGGTGAGCGCGCCGGCGACGTCGGACTGGGCGTCCCTCAGCGCGAAGGTGATGGCGTAGGTGAGGTTCTCCACCACCTGGAAGCCGAGGCCCGCGAAGGCACCGACGGCGAAGATCTGCAGGGGGCGGCGCAGCCGGTCGCGGAACATCACCAGGAGGAGCGCGACGCCGGCCCCCTTGATCGTCTCCTCGTTGAGCGGGCCGACGAGGGCGGCGCCCCAGTGCGTGGCGCCCGGATCGTCGAGGACGTCGTTCACGGCGTCGGAGGCGAAGCCGTTGATCTGCAGCGACAGCCCGCAGGCGCCGATCGCGCCCCAGGCGAAGGCGAGTGCCCACGCGCTGCGGACCTGCGCGTGGGACCGGTCGAGGGCCCAGATGATCACCGCGATCGCGGCCGCCGCGAGCACGATGATCGGCAGCGCCGCGGCGAGTCCGGCGCCGGACTCAGCGAACCGCGGCACCATGTCGCGCGCGAGCACGTAGCCGCCGCACACCAGGCCTGCCGCGAACACCCAGAAGGAGATCGTGGTCATCCGCGCGCGCATCAGACCTCCCGCATCGATCGCACGAGCGCGGCCAGGTCGGGCACGGCACCGTCGGGCGGGCGCAGGGTGAGGACCGTGACCAGGAGCGTGTCCCGCCCGACGACCGCGCACTCCCCCGCCCGGCCGCCGCCCGTGGCGGTACAGCTGCGGCCGGTGAACTGCGCGTCGCGGAGGTCGCCGGTGAAGCGCGCGTCGACGCCGCCCGCCTCGAACTCGCGCAGGCGGCGCGGCGCGGCGGTGTCGAAATCGGTCAGACCGGTGGTGAGGCGCACGGAGAGCGAGCTGCCGCTCGAGTGGACGAAGCGCACCACGTCGGCCCTGCCCGACGGCACCTTGTCCCAGCCCGACGGTGCGCGGAAATCGACTCCGGCGTACTCGTTCCCGACGCGATAGGCGTGGTCGGCGACGGGCGTCTGCGGCGTCGGCACAGCGCGTTCGATCCCGAACCACCCCGCGGCGAGGCCGCCGACGACCAAGATCACACCGGCCGAAACGCCCGCGTCCACTGCGCGGATTCGATTCATACGGCTAGCATAAGTCCGAAATTGCATCACGCGTCACTGGCGTTACAACCTCACGAAGGACACTCGATCATGCTCAAGGGATTCAAGGATTTCCTCCTCAAGGGCAACGTGCTGGACCTCGCGGTCGCCGTTGTCGTCGGCGCCGCGTTCACGGCGATCGTCACCGCGTTCACCGAGCACATCGTGCAGCCGCTCATCGCCTCCATCGGCGGCGACCAGAACGTGCAGGGCCTCGCGTGGGCGCTGAGGAAGACCGCCGATGGCAAGCCCGTCGAGGGCACGGTCATCGACCTCGGCGCGGTGATCACGGCGGGCATCAACTTCGTCCTCGTGGCGGCCGTCGTCTACTTCGTGCTGATCCTGCCGTACGAGACGCTGAAGAAGCGCGCGAGCGGTCCGGCCACCGAGGACGAGGTGGACGTGCTCGTCGAGATCCGCGACCTTCTCGCCGCGCAGGCCGCGCAGCCGCAGGGCGGCGCGCACTCGGTCACCGAGCTTCCGCCCACGGGGCAGTTCCCCTCGCAGAAGCCGCAGGTCTGACCCCCAGGAACGACGAATCCGGCCTCCCCTGTTGGGGAGGCCGGCTTTCGTTTCGGGGTCCGACGGTGCCATCAGTTCACGTTCGGCTCCACCGCCGCGGCATCAAACTCAGCCATCACCCGGACCGACGAGAATCTACTGACCAATGGGCGACGCTACTCGCAGCTACCGAACTCCCAGAAATCGAGAACGTAGTGCTTGAACGCACCATCAACTAGCGGCGTCCACGTGCCTTCGTTGTTTGTCTCCGTAAACATGCTTACGTCGACCTTGGTGCCCGGCCACAAAGTCGTCGACGGGGAAGACTTGGACGGCTCCCAATGGCCGGTCACCATGGTCTTGAGAGTGCACGGGCCGCTGGCGTTCGCAGCAGGCGCCGCTCCCACCGCACCCCCAACGGCCAGGACGACAGCGACTCCCGACGAGATCAGTGCCTTTTTCATGAGCCACCTCCACAGGGCGTGTATTTACCGACGCTAGCTTAGCTTTTACCTCGCTCGCCCGCGATGGGATCGTGAAATCGCCGTCGCAGTGACGGAAAGACTGTTCCGGCCGGATCCGCCGACAATGACGAAGCCGGCCTCCCAACAAGGGAGACCGGCTTCTGCGCAAGTTCGACGAGTGCGCGTCGGCCCCGTCAGCCGAGGGTGAAGCGGTCGCCCCAGAGGATCACGGTGTTCTTGGAGTCGCCGACCTGAGCCTTGACGATGACGTACAGACGGGCCTGCGCGTAGCCAGCGCAACCGTCCACACCGATGGTCTGGTCGCTGTAAGTGAAGCTGCCGCTTGAGCCTGTGAAGTCGAAGCTCGTCGACGGCGCATACCAGTCAGGCGCGACCTCGTCGCCCGGCTTGGGCCAGGTCGAGCGGTCGTACGTGAGCGATTGCGTGCCGACGGATCCGGCGGCGAGCTTGATCGACCCACCGGTCGTACCACTCACGGACGGCGATACCCCCGTCCCCTTGTCGGGGTCATTGAAGGTCGCGCCGGTTTCAGCGCCCGCACCGAGGTCGATACTCGCATCACCGACATCGATTTGGCAGCCGACGGCATACCCGGCCTCGATCGATCCGCCGTCCGCGTCTGCCCCATTGATCTTGGCGCTCACGACGCCCGACACCCACGCGTTCCGCGTGGTCGGCAAAGCAACCATTCCCGGGGAGAGCTTGGCGCGCTGGCCCTTAACCGTAATGGTGATCGTGCTGGAACCGGCTTTGACGGTTTTCACGGAGTCACGCAGCGGGATCACGGTGTCAGCCGCCGCGGTAGCGGGGGTGAGCAGCCCAACGGTTAGCGCGCCTGCTGCGGCGAACGCCGCTGCCGCGAGGGAGATTCTCAGGGTCATGTACCCAGTCCTTTCAGTACGCCGGCTGAGCTTCGCCCGCGATTGAGAAGGAAAACTACCAGCCGGAAATCGCCCAAACCGCCCGTGGAAACACTGAGTTAACACTGACGGGAAGCTGTAACAGGATAGGCACCTCCCGGCGGACTCCGGGGGATTTCGAGCCGCAAAACACAGGATCGCCCACCCCGAGCGGGGCGGGCGATCCTATGTGCCGGGCGCGAGCTACTTCGATCCGGCGCCCTCCGCAGACTCGGTCGTCTCGACCGTCTCGGCGGCCGCGGGCTCGGATGCAGCAGGCTTCGACTCCGGCGCAGCAGCGTCGGTCGCGGGCGCCGAATCCTTCGCGCTCGTCGCCTCCGCGATGGGCTTGCTCTCCGCCGGTGCGGCATCGACCGCCTTCGCAGGCGACGCCTCCACCTCGCCGACGGTCGTCTCCACCGGCTTCACGGGCTCGGCGACCGGCTCCGTCGCCACCGGCTTGGAGGGCTCCGCAGCGGGCCCGGCGGTCTCGGCCGCGACGACCGGCTTGGTCTGCTCAGCAGCGGGCTTGGAGGTCTCCACGACCGCCTGAGAAGCAGGCTTCTGCGAATCAGCAGTCTTGTCAGCAACGGAGGTCGTGACCGAATCCTCTTCGGTCGCCGCGGCGGTCCGCGTCACCGACAGCGCGTCGGCGCCAGTAGTGGCCGGCGTCGCCGCAGGCGGCGTCAACGACGCGATCAGCTTCTCGATCTTTTCCGAAGCCGCCTTGATCTGCGCCCCCGGGAAATCGGCGATCGTCGTGATCGACTTGGCGACCGCGTCGATCACCAGGGTGGGGATCTTGCCCCAGTTGCCGGAGATGAGTGCGTTCGGCACGGTCGACACGAGGCTGGTGAAGTTCGTGTACACCGTGTTCGCAGCCTGGAACGTCGCCCACGCAGTCGCGACCGGGATACCTGCGACGTTCAGTGCATTCGTGACCACCGAGGGTACCGCCGTGACCGACGGCGCGGCCGGGACGGTGGCCTTGGGGGTGGTCCCCGTATCCGGCGCCTTCGGGCCGGCGCCGGTCGTGATCCAGGTGAGCGAATCCTTGACAGCGGTCTCGAAGGCGGTCGGGATCGAGCCCCACTGGCCCTTCAACAGCGCGTTCGGAATGGTGTTGAACGCGAGCTTGTAGAAGACGGTGTAGATACCGTTGCCGGTCTGGAAAACCCGCCACACGGCGGCGACGGGGAGGCCCGCGATGTCGAGCGCGGACTGCACCGACGCCGGAACCGACGAAAGAGCGACGGGTTCGGAGGTGGCAGACACTCCGGCGGCGGCCGCACCCGCCTTCGCGGACTCGTCGGTGACGACGACCAGGGGCGCGACCTCGGTCGCCCGAGCCGCCGAAGTCAGCCCGGCGGGGAGGGTAGCCGCGCCGGTTGCGCCGGAGACGGTCTGCAGAACCTGCGCGGGTGACGGCGCGGCGGTCCCGGCCGCGTGGACCGCCGGTGCCGCGGTCGCGGCAGCGGCTCCGGCGGCGGGCGCAACGGCGACTGTCGCCGCGGCGACCAGAGCGATGAAAGGAGTTGCCTTGCGATTCATTTCTTCAGCTTCCTTTGAGGACAGGGTGTTCGGTGCGGCGTCCGAGAAGGTCAGCGAATCGGATGACGCCGGGTCCGACTTGCACGTTGGTACCAGTCCTGCGAGACACGAAAGGCGGCGCCCGTATGGACACCGCCGTTTCGCGTGTTGGTGACGATCAGCCCAGAGTGAAGGCCTTGCCCCACAGGATCACGGTCTGCTGGGTGTTGCCCGACTTCACCTTGACCTTGGCGAAGAAGCGTGCCTGCGCGTAGCCAGCACAGCCGTCGACGCCGATGGTCTGCTCGGCGTAGCTCAGCGAGCCCGACGAACCCTTGAACTTGAATCCGGTGCTGGGGTCTGCCCAGTCGGGCGCGACCTCGTCGCCGGGCGACGGCCAGGTGGCGCGGTCGTAGGTCAGCATCTGCGTACCGACGCTGCCCGCAGCAAGCTTGATGCTGCCACCGGTCGAACCCGAGACAGACGGCGAACCAACCCAGCCGCTGCTGTCGAACGCCACGCCGTCCTTGTTGTTGACGCCACCCTTGGCGCCCAGGTTGATGGCGGCAGAGCCGACATCAACCTGGCAGCCGACCGCGTAACCGGCCTGGATCGAGCCGCCATCAGGCTTGCCACCGGAGATCTTCGCGGACACCAGACCCGACACCCACGCGTTGCGGGTGGTGGGCAGGGCGACCATGCCCGGCGACAGCTTGGCACTCTGGTTCGTCACAGAGACAGTGACGGTGGAGTCGCCGACCTTGGCGGTCGTGGTGGCGTTGGGCAGCGGGATGAACGTGTCGGCGTTGGCAGCACCCGTGGAGAGTGCACCCATCGCCACGCCAGCCGCGGCGGCAACGGCGGCACCGCGGATCGCGATCTTCTTCATGTGAATTCCTTCAGGATTCGCCGCCCCACGGGGCGGACAAGAGAGTCAGGTCAGTCGGAGTGTGGATCAGCCCAGCGAGAAGGGCGCGCCGTACAGGAAGCCCTGGATACGGTTGCTGCCCTTGATCTCGACCCAGGTTGCGACCCGTGCCTGTGCGTAGCCCGAGCAGAACTTGATGTCGACGTTCTGATCCTTGATGTTCACGGTGTATGTACCCGGCTTGGTGAACTTGATCGAATCCGTCGAGCCCGGCTGATCAGTTCGACTGAAGCCGGTGACACTGTTCGTGGCACCCGGGGTCAGCGGAATACCAAGCGACCCCGACACACCACCGACGCCGAGGCTCGGGCCCGACATGCCGAGACCCGCGCTGGGGCCCGTGACATCGACGCCGCCACCGATCTGGCCGGGGAACTGGCAACCGACGACCACGCCCACACCCAGCTTGCCCTGGATGTCCTTGGCGTCGGCGGGAGCCTTCACCGTGACGGAGCCGCTCGACGTGTACCAGGCACTCCGGGACTGCGCAGTCGCCAAGGACGGCTGAATCGCGAACGAGTTCCCCGTCGACTTCAGGACGACACTCCAGCCCGCGGGAGCCGCGACGGTCTTCTGACCGCTGGGCAGCGGGCCGGCGTTGGCCGATCCAGCAGCGACCGAGGCGGCCGCGGCCACCGCGATCGCAACGACGCCAGCGCGCCCTGCAACCTTGCTCATCTTGCTCATTCGTTCCCCTCACCAGGAATCATGGTGTGACGCTCCGGTAGGAGCGCCGACCCGGCGGCTCACCCAGCCTCGGGTCGAATCCCGGCCGTTGTCTCAGGCCGAGATCACTATCGGTTCCCCGGAAGTCTTCGCTGACCTTCGGTTCTCGCGGAGCATATCCTCAGTTTTCTAGGTCGCGCAACGCTTTCGATCTTCGTAAATGATGAATTCGTGAACCTATCCATCAAGATCGCGAACCTCGGACTCATGCGTCAACCAGCACTTATTAGGCTGCACTCATCGAAAACGCCCACCTACCTGCGCGAAACTTAGGGTGGGCTTCCTACTTAGAGTTCACTCAGATAGACCAGAGCCGTAACCTGACCGTTTCACAAGGCATCTGTGTCCTTAGTCACACTACCAGCAGGTTTGCCCGATCCGCGGCATTCAGCCGCCGTGGTGCGGCGGCCGGTTCTCGCGGTACCACCGCTCGGTCGGGTCACCGTCGGACCCGGAAACGGGCGACGCCGCACCCGGGCGGGGTGCGGCGTCGTCGGGCCGATCATCCTTGGTCTGCGAAGGCAGAACGTCCCCGAAGATCCGTGCGATATCGCGCGCGGAGTACTTCCGAGGGGTGGAATCTCCGGACGTCATCAGCGGGCCTGGTCGTCCCCGCCCGCGATGTGGCGGATCACGTGGGTGGCGAGCGGCGTCAGCGTCGCCATGCCGTCGCGGATCGCCGCGCGCGAGCTCGCGAGGTTCACCACCACGGTGCTGCCGGAGACGCCGGCCAGGCCGCGGGAGAGGCCCGCGTCGGTCGCGCCGGCGGCGAGGCCCGACGAGCGCAGCGCCTCGCAGATGCCGGGCAGCTTCTTGTCGAGGATCTCCTCGGTGGCCTCCGGCGTCACGTCGCGGGCGCCCACGCCGACGCCGCCGATCGTCACCGCCAGATCGACGCCGCCGATCACCGCGGTGTTCAGCGCGTTGCGCACGTCCACCTCCTCGGCGGGCACCACGACCACGGCGTCCACCTCGAAGCCGGCCTCCTCGAGCAGCTCCGTCACCAGCGAACCCACCGACTTCCCGGCACCGGACGCGCGGGAGGCGCCGGGCTGCAGGTGGTCGTCGACGACGATCACGAGCGCGCGGCCGATCACGCCGGCCCCGTCGAGGGCGGCATCGTCGAGGGCGGGCACGTCGAGGACCTCGTCCTCCAGCCACTCGGCATCGGCGGCTCGGCTCTGGCTCATCTCCGCGGTCATCTTCGACTCCTCAGTCACTTGTCCAACTTATCGAGCGTCACCTGCTTGGTCACCGGACTCGTACTACTCGGGCTATCGAGGTAGGTAACGGTCACGGTAGCCCCCGGCGGGTAGGCACGCACGGCGCCGATCAATCCGTACCCGTCGGTGATGTTCAGATCGTCGACCTTGGTCACCAGCGCCCCCTTCGGGATGCCCGCGCGCCCGAAGCCGCCCGTCGCCGAGACGTCGACGACGAGCGCGCCGGGCCGGCTCACCGACGCCCGCGGGTCCACCGTGATGCCCACGGCCGCGTGCGTCGCCGAGCCCGAGTCCATCAGCTCCTTGCTGATCCGCTGCACCTGGTTCGACGGGATCGCGAAGCCCAGGCCGATGCTGCCGCCCTGCTGCCCCGTCGCCTTCGAGCCGCCGAGAGTGGCGATCGACGAGTTGATGCCCACGAGCCGCCCGGTCATGTCGACCAGCGCGCCGCCCGAGTTGCCCGGGTTGATCGCCGCATCGGTCTGCACCGAGTTGATCACCGTCGCCTGGTCGGAGTCCTTACCGCTGGTCGCCACCGGGCGGTTCAGCGCGGAGACGATGCCGCTGGTCACCGTGCCCGCGAGGCCCAGCGGGGCACCGACGGCCACGACCTCCTGGCCGACGGTCAGCTTGCCGCTGTCGGCGAAGGACAGCGGCTTGAGGCCGCGCTTGTCCGTCTGGATCACCGCGAGATCCGTGATCGGGTCGGCGCCCACCACCGCGGCGTTGCTCACGCTGCCGTCGGAGAAGGAGACCGTCAGCTTGCCGTTGCCGGCGACGACGTGATTGTTCGTCACGACCTTGCCGTCCGCGCTGATCACGACGCCCGACCCCGACGTCTCCGAGGTCCCCGCCTGATTGTCGATCGACACGACGGCCGGCAGCACGCTCTGCGCCACCTCCTGGACCGAGCCCTTGACCACCGGCGGCGCGTCTCCCCCGGACACCGTCACCGTCGGGGAGGCATCGCCCTTGCCCCACACCAGGTAGGCACCGGTCACCGAGAGCAGGGACGCGATCAGCGCGATCGCCACCCCCATCGCCACGAGGGCGCCCATCCTGGGGCCGCGCGTGGGCGTCGCGGTCGCCGCGGGCGGGCCGCCCGGCCCCGGGTAGCCCGACGGTCCGCCGCCCGGCGCCGGGTAGGCGCCCGAGTACTGCTGCGTGGGCCGGTACTGCCCCGCCTGCGCCGCCGCCTGCGCGGGCTGCCCCGGTTGCGGCTGCCCCGGCTGCTGGCCGTACTGCCCGGCCGGCTGCCCCTGCTGATAGGGATTCTGCGGACCCTCGGTCATGGAGCCCCCTCCTTCGTGTTCTTCCCCGCCAAGACTGCATACGCCTGCTGTGAAGTGCCTGTGAGCACATTGTCACTTCCCCGGAAGCAACTCCATCATTTGCCTCGCAGCAGGCGCAGGCGCGGTTCCCGCTGCACGACCTGCGGGGCGCGGCCGCCCGCGACGGGGCTGCCGGGGATCTCGAGGCGCACCAGCGCGCCGCCACTGTCGGCCGTGCCGACCGCGACGGAACCGCCGTGCCGCTCCACCACCTGTTTGACGATCGCGAGGCCCAGGCCGGAGCCGGGCATCGAGCGGCTCGCCATCGAGCGGTAGAAGCGCTCGAAGACCAGCTCCCGGTCCTCCTCCGGGATGCCCGGCCCGCTGTCGGCGACGCTGAGCGCCGCGCGGGAGACGCCGATCTCGGCGAGCTCGACGCGTACGACGGAACCGTCGGGCGAGAACTTCGCGGCGTTGTCCAGCACGTTCACCACCGCGCGGCCCAGGCCGCCGTTGTCGCCGTAGACGTACCAGGGCGCACTCGTGACATCGAAGCGGACCGTCGGGCGGCGGCGCTCGACGCGCTCGACCGCCTTCTGCAGGATCTCCTCGAGGTCGACCTCCTCGTTGACGGCCTCGGGCGCGTCCTCGCGGGCGAGGTCGACGAGGTCGCCGACGAGCGTGGTCAGCTCCTCGACCTGGGCGAGGACGTCGTCGGAGAGCTCCTTCATGTCGTCCTCGGGGATGGGCGGGGCGCCCGGCTGGTTCGCGGCGACGAGCAGCTCGACGTTTGTGCGCAGGCTCGTGAGCGGGGTGCGCAGCTCGTGTCCGGCGTCGGCGACGAGGCGCGCCTGCCGGTCGCGCGAATCGGCGAGGGCCTGGAGCATCGCGTTGAAGCTGGTGGTCAGGCGCGCCAGCTCGTCGCGGCCCACGACGGGGATCGGGGTCAGGTCGTCGGTGCGGGCCACCCGTTCCGCGGCCTCCGTGAGCCGCTGCACCGGTCTGAGCCCGCCCCGGGCGACCGCGGTGCCCGCGATCGCGGCGAGCACGATCCCGCACGCACCGACCACGATGAGCACCGTGCCCAGCTCGCTGAGCAGGTTCTTCGTCGGGGTCAGGTCCTCGGCCACGATGATCGTGACGCCGTTGTCGAGGCGCCGCGCCATCACGCGCGTGTCGCCCTCGGAGCGCAGCGACTGCGCGAGCTTGCCCGCGATCACCTCGCGCTCGGGCTCTCCGATGGGGACCTGGCCCGACGGGCCCGAGTGGTACGGCGTCCCGTCGGGGTAAACGACCATCGTGCGGTTGACGGACATGTCCGGCCGGAACATCAGCATCATCATCACGGTCGTGAACTGCGTGACGGGCGAGCTCATCGCCGGCGCCACCGAGTCCACCTGCTGGTGCAGCCGGTTGTCGACGTCCGCGTACATCGCCCGCTTGACCACGAAGAACGCCGATGCCGCCATGAGCGCCACCGTGATGCCCACGACGGCCGCGGCCAGCAGCGTGACGCGCCAGCGGAAACTGACGTTGCGCGTGACCGGGTTCGGGTCGCGCATCGGGCGCCGGTCCCGGACCTCCGGCCGCGCGTGCCGCGGCAGAGGACCGGACACCGTCGGGACGCGCCCCGTCATCGCGTCACGGCGGGGTCTCGCGCAGGACGTAGCCCACGCCCCGCACGGTGTGGATCAGGCGGCTCTCCCCCTCGGCCTCGGTCTTGCGGCGCAGGTAGCCGACGTAGACCTCGAGCGCGTTGCCCGAGGTCGGGAAGTCGTAGCCCCACACCTCCTCGAGGATGCGGCTGCGCGTCAGCACGCGGCGCGGATTGCTCATGAGCATCTCGAGCAGGCTGAACTCGGTGCGGGTGAGGCTGATGTTCCGCTCGCCGCGGAGCACCTCGCGGGTGGCCGGGTCGAGGCTGAGGTCCTCGAACTTGAGCACCTCGTTGTCGGCGCCCGCGTCCGGCGCGGCACGGCGCAACAGCGCTCGCATGCGCGCCAACAGCTCCTCCAGCGCGAAGGGCTTGGGCAGGTAGTCGTCGGCGCCGGCGTCGAGGCCGCTCACCCGGTCGCTCACGGCGTCGCGGGCGGTGAGCACGAGGATCGGCAGGTCGTCGCCCGCGCTGCGCAGGCGGCGGCACACCTCCAGACCGTCGATCCGGGGCATGTTCAGGTCCAGGACCAGCGCCTCCGGACGGTTGCTCGCGATGTGATCGAGCGCGTCCTGCCCGTCGACGGCGGTGTCCACCTGGTACCCGTTGAAGGTCAGCGAGCGACGCAGGGACTCCCGCACCGCCCGATCGTCGTCGACCACCAGAATTCGCATAGTCCACAGTCTTACCGAAGTCGGGTGTGAATTGGCTTAAGGGGTCCTTGTCGGCGCTCGGCCCTGAGCGAACAACCGGTTCAGCGGCGGCGGAAGCCCCGCCTGCAGGCGGTGAAGAACCGTCCGGCGACGTCCTCGGGCGCGACGGGCACGCGCCAGCCCTGCCACAGCGCCAGCAGGCGGAAACCGGAGGCCAGCACGGCGCCGACGAGCAGCGCGCGGGAATCGGTGGCGCCCCACGAGGCGGCGAGCACCGTCGCGCCCGCACCGGTGAGGGCGGGGATGGCGTAGAGGTCGCGCTCCTGGATGAGCAGCGGCACCTCGTTGACCAGGATGTCGCGCAGCACGCCGCCGCCGAGGGCGGTGGTGATGCCGATGAGCGCGGCGGCGAACGGCGAGGCGTCGTGGTGCAGCGCGGTGAGTGCACCGGTGGCGGAGAAGACGCCCATGCCGATCGCGTCGAGCACGAGCACCGAGTTCTTGAGCCGCCCGAACTGCGGGTGGAACACGAAGACGAAGGCCGCCGCGATCGACGCGGTGGTGATGTTCTCCCAGCCCTGGAAGGAGGCGGGCGGGTGGATGCCCAGCAGCACGTCGCGCGCGACGCCGCCGCCCACGCCGGTGAGCGCGGCGAGGGTCCACACGCCGAACAGGTCGAGCCGCTTGCGGACGCCGATCAGCGCGCCGGAGGCGGCGAAGACCGCGATCCCCGCGTAGTTCAACACCGCCAGCAGCACGCGTGCCCCCTCGGATACACCTCAAGAGCGGGCCGGCACCAGGCCGACCCGCTCTTGGGGGAAAGATCAGTTAGCGGCGGTCGAGATCGACCAGGCCCAGCTTCGCGGCGCGCACGAGGCGACGCGGAACCAGGTGGGTGCGGCCGCCGACCTGCACGGCCTGCAGCTCGGGGTTGTTCGCCTTCCACTGCGAGCGGCGAGCATGCGTGTTCGCCCGCGACATACGGCGCTTCGGTACAGCCATGATTCTTCCTAACGGTCCTCGGAACAAGTCTTCGACGCGAGCCCGAGGGCTACCAACGTCACAAGCATTGAAGTCTACCGCCCCGCGGCCCGCCCGCCAAAACGCGCGTACTTCTCCTGGAACTTCTGCACGCGCCCGGCCGTGTCCATGACGCGCTGCTTCCCCGTCCACAGCGGGTGCGAATCGCTGGTCACGTCCACGACGATCAGCGGATAGGACACCCCGTCCACGTCGACGGTCCGCTCCGACGTCGCCGTGCTGCGGGTGACGAACAGCTTCCCGGTGGACGCGTCCTGGAACGCGACCGGGCGGTACTCCGGGTGGATTCCCTGCTTCATGACATCTCCTCATCGATCTCGGTGTCGGCCGCGTTCGCGGATGCGGGCGCGGCCAGGTCCTCGCACGGGTCGGCGTGCATCGCGCCGAACGGGTCGTGCCAGCCCGCCCACTCCCCCGGCCCGGCGGCCAGTTCCGCGGGGGTCAGCTCGGCCCACCGCAGGGTCTCGGCGATGCGGGCGGGGTCGGCCCCGGCGGCGAGCACCACCAGGTCGGTCCGACGGTCCCCGTGCGTCTCGTCCCAGGCGGCCGACGCCATCGCCCACCGCTCGGGCGAGCCGTCGCCGCCCGCGGCGAGCCACCGGCCGGCAGCGCCGACGCGCAGCCCCGCGCCGGCCGACTCCAGCCAGAAGGCCTCGTCGGGGGTCGTGGCGAGCCAGAGCCGCCCGCGAGCGTGGACGACACCGTCGAGCAGCACGTCGATCGCCTCGTGGAAGCGCGCGGGATGCAGTGGGCGGCGGGCGCTGAACTCGATGAGCCGGACGTCGCCGTCGGCGTCGAGCGGCGGGCACCCGGGGAGCAGCGGGCCGAAGGGCTCGATGGGCGGCCGCGGCGCCCCCAGTCGCGGGAGCAGGCCGTCGAGCGGCACACGCTCGCGGGCGATCGGGGCGCCGGGCGCGAGGCGCCGCAGCACCGCGCGCAGTCGGGCGGGGTCGGGGCTGTCGCCGGTCACGACCAGCAGGTCGGCGCCCTGCGCGTGCCCGACGGCCAGCTGGGCGACGGTGCGCTCGTCGTCGTCCGGGACGGGGAAGCGCTCACCGAGGTCCTCCTCGCCGAGGGCGTCGTCGAGCCAGGTCGCGCCGTCGACGAAGCCGATCGTGCCGGTCACCTCGACATCGCGCGCGGCGGGGCCGGGCACCGCGCCGACCATCTCCACGACGACGTGCTCGATGGCGTGGCGCACCGCGTCGGCCTCGAGGATCGGGTCGAGCCGCACGACGATGCGGCGGACGCTCGCCCGGCGGTGCAGCGTGCGCAGCAGCGGCAGCAGGTCCTCGCGCAGGGTGCACGAGACGCAGCCGTGCGCGAGTTCGAGCAGGGCGACGCGCTCCTCCGCGGTCCCGTCGGGCCGGACGGTCGCCTCCGACCGCACGACCAGACCTTCGCGGAGGCCGGACAGGTCGTGGTGCACGACGACGGTGCCGGGTTCGGCCAGCTCGAGCGCGCGCTCCTGCCCGCCGAAGCCGGTCAGCAGCAGGACCGGGGTTCTCTTGGAAATGATTCCCATTTCCAGTACGTTACCTTATCGACAATCATTCGCAAGAAGGAGAAGCATGTCCGCACACTGCCAGGTGACGGGTCGGGCGCCCGGCTTCGGCAAGCGGGTCTCGCACAGCCACGTGCGCACGAACCGCCGCTGGAACCCGAACATCCAGCGCCGCCGCTACTACGTGCCCTCGCTCGGCCGCACCGTCGTGCTCCGGGTGTCCACCAAGGGCATCAAGACCATCGATCGCCGCGGCATCGACGCCGTGGTCGCCGACATCCTGTCCCGAGGGGAGAAGCTGTAAATGGCCCGCAACGAAATCCGACCCATCATCAAGCTCAAGTCCACCGCCGGCACCGGGTACACGTACGTGACCAGGAAGAACCGCCGCAACGACCCGGACCGCATGGTGCTGCGCAAGTACGACCCCGTGGTCCGGCAGCACGTCGATTTCCGGGAGGAGCGCTGATGGCCACGAAGGCGAAGATCGCCGCCAACGAGCGGCGCAAGGCCCTGGTGGCGCGGCACGCCGAGCGTCGCGCCGAGCTCAAGCGGGTCATCGCGCACCCGTCGACCGACCCGGACGACCGCGCGGCCGCCGTGCGCGCGCTGGCGAAGTTGCCGCGCGACGGTTCGGCCACCCGCGTCCGCAATCGCGACTCCGCCGACGGCCGCCCGCGCGGGCACCTGCGCAAGTTCGGGCTGTCGCGCGTGCGGGTGCGGCAGATGGCGCACGACGGTCAGCTGCCCGGCGTCCGGAAGTCGAGCTGGTGATGGCACGTCGATCCCTGCGCACTCCGCCCGCGCGACGCGGCCTCGTCCGCGTGCCCGAGGGCGCCCTCGACTACAAGAACGTCACCTACCTGCGCACTTTCCTCAACGACCGCGGCAAGCTGCGCTCCCGCGCGATGACCCGGTTGTCGCCGCAGGATCAGAAGAAGCTGGCGGCGGCGGTGAAGAACGCCCGCGAGATGGCGCTGCTCCCCTACTCCACGAAGCGGTAGCGCCTCACGATGTGGGGTTCTGCGGGCCTCGACGTGCACTGGAACACGCGCACCCCCGCAGAACCCCACATCGTGAGCGCAGCCGCGCCGCAGTCACCGCCCGGCGACGAAATACTTCGGTCGCGTAACCTTCTGGCACGTGACTTCCGTGCTGGCCGGCTTCGCCGTGATCGCGATCATCATCGCGGCGGGGTGGTTGCTCGGCAGGCTCGGAGTGCTGGGCGAGCAGCCGGAGAAGCAGCTGTCGCTGCTGGTGTTCTACCTGCTCACCCCCGCCCTGCTCCTGCACGCGCTGGCCACCACCGATCTGACGGTGCTGTTCAGCTCCCGACTGTGGGTGAGCGCGGGATCGGCACTGACCATCGCGGCGGTGTACTACCTGATCGCCCGCGTCTTCTGGCGGCGGACGATGGGCGACGCCACCATCGGCGCACTCGCCTCGAGCTACGTGAACTCGTCGAACCTGGGCATTCCGATCGCGGTCTTCGTGCTCCACGACACCTCGTACGTGGCGCCGCTGTTGCTCTTCCAGATCCTCGTCTTCTCGACGATCGCGTTGACCGCCCTCGACCTCGCGGAGTCCCGCGAGCGCACCGGTCCGAAGCAGCCGCTGTGGCGCACGGTCGCGACCCCGCTGCTGAACCCCATCGTCGTGGGCGCGCTGATCGGGCTCGCGATCTCGCTGACCCGGTGGCACCCGCCGGACTGGCTGATGAGCCCGGTGAAACTGCTCGGCGACGCCTCCGTGCCGATGGCTCTGATCGTCTTCGGCCTCTCCCTCGGCGGCGTGCGGGTGATGCAGAAGGGCGAGGCGCCCCGCCGGGACATCGCCCTGGCGACCGTGCTCAAGATGATCGCAATGCCCGTACTGGCGTGGGCGATGGCGCGCTTCCTGTTCGGCCAGTCGGGCCACGCGCTCCTCGCGCAGACGGTGACCGCCGCCCTCCCGACGGCGCAGAACGTGCTGGTCTACGGCCTGCGATACAACCGGGGCGTGGTCCTCGCGAGGGATTCCGGGCTTATCACAACGGCCCTGTCGATTCCGGCGATCATGCTGATCGCGGTCCTTCTCACCTGATCAATGTGACGTACGACCCGGTCACATTACGCCTGTGACGCCCGTTTCGGCTTGGGTTGACGAAACTACTCGTGGGTTAATGAACTCACGAGTAGGGCGCTGAACGGCGCACTACGAACCGAACCCAGGAGAGACCCCATGGCTCAGACCGCCGCACAGCGCGCCGTCGACCTGTTCGTCTCTGCCGTTGAGGCCCGCGGGGGCAAGGCAGAGGTGACCACGAAGGGCAGCACGACCCTCGTCACCGTGACCGCAACCGACGGCCGCACCGAGACGCTCCGCGTCAAGGCCACCACCGGCGATGCGTGGCAGGCCCGCAAGAGCGAGGCCGTCGCGAAGGCCCCCGTCACCGCGTGGGCCCTTGTGGACCTGTCCGACGGTGCGCCGATCGCGCTCGCCCCGGCCGCCGATTACGCCGCGCACGTGGCCAAGCTCGCCGCCGCGTGGGAGGGCAAGAACGCCGGCAAGACGCTGACTGCCAACACCAACCTCGCCGTGACCGCCGACGCCGTCGCGGCGTGGGAGGACGCCTGGGCCGTTCTGGGCCTCGACGGTGCCGCCAAGGCCGCGCCCGCCGAGAAGGCCGCTGCGGAGAAGCCCGCCGCCAAGCCCGCTGCTGAGAAGCCGGCCGCCGCCAAGGCCCCGGCCAAGAAGCCTGCCGCGAAGACCACGCCGGCCGCGAAGAAGGCCGCTCCGGCCACGAAGACCCCCGCGAAGAAGGCTCCGGCGAAGTCCGCCGCCAAGCCCGCCGCGGCGAAGAAGGCCACGGCTGCGAAGAGCACCGCCTCGAAGCCCGCCGCCGCGAAGCCGGCCGCGACCAAGCCCGCTGCGAAGCCGGCCGCCGCGAAGAAGGCGCCGGTCAAGGCGTCGGAGGCGAAGATCACGCCCATCGCCGCACAGAAGGACGCCGCTTCGAAGAGCAAGGCGCCCGCCTCGATCGACGCGAAGAAGCCCACCGCCAAGGCGGACGCGAAGGCCGCGCCGAAGGCGAAGGCGGACGCGAAGGCACCGTCGAAGACCGTGGCGAAGGCCGACGAGAAGGCGGCTCCGAAGAAGGGCCAGCCCTCGGGCATCGCCCTGCTGCTCAAGCGCCTCCCCGTGGTGGGCCGCCTGCTCTGACGCAGCACCGAACACCCCGCTCCCCCGCAGGAGCACGACGTCCCCAGGTCTCCGGACCTGGGGACGTCGGCGTTCCGGGACGAAAACGCAGCCCTGCTGGGGAGCTCCGACCTTTTCGGAGGCGAAGGGACGGCCGATTCGCCTAGAGTCGGGGGCATGTCCGACGAGTTGGAACCCCTGCGCCGCGACGTCCTGCGAGCCTCCGATCTCGACCGCAACCGCGTCGTGGAGATGCTCTCCGAGGCGCTCGGCCTCGGCCAGATCACCCTCCCCGAGTACGAGGACCGCTCGCACCAGGCGGTGGCAGCGCGCACGTTCGCCGACCTGGACCGCCTCGTCGAGGACCTGCCCGCCGTGCAGAACCTGCCGGCGACGGCGGCCCCGGCGTACCGCGCACCGTCGACCGCCCCGGCGGGCGTTCCGCGCATGGGCGAGACCAAGTGGGCCGTGATGTCGGAGACCAAGGTGCGCGGGCCGGTCGCCGTGGGCCCGGAGCACACCGCGATCGCGTTCTGGGGCGGCGTCTCGCTGGATCTGCGTGAGGCGACGTTCCTCGTCGGCGACGTGACACTGAACGCCTACGCCGTGATGGGCGGGGTGAAGATCATCCTGCCGCGCGGCGCCAACGTCCACGTCGAGGGCGTGGGCGTGATGGGCGCCTTCGAGCACAAGAATCCGCAGACGGGCGATCCCACCGGTCCGCGGATCGTGGTGAAGGGCTTCGCCTTCTGGGGCGGCGTGGACGTGGAGATCAAGTAGTCACCGACGCTTGCGGCTGCCCAGGTAGTCGCTGACCACGGCCGCGCCGAGCCCGTCGAGGTCCGGCGAGACCAGCCGCCCGCCCACGCGCCGCACGACCGCGGTGAGGAACCGGGTGAGGCCCGGGTCGTCGCCGAGCTGGAAGACGGTGATCTGCGCGCCCTGCGCGGCAACGGCATCGAGTCCGCGCACCGTCATCGCGATCGTCCGCGGGTGCGGCGGATAGTCGAAGAAGGGCTCGCCGTTCCGCTCGAGGTGGGCGGTCGGCTCGCCGTCGGTGACCACGAGCAGCACCGGCTGCGCGTTCGGGTGCGCGCGGAAGTGCTGCTGCGCCAAGGCGAGTGCGTGGTGCAGGTTGGTGCCCTGCTCGTAGACGCCGTCCAAGCCGGTCAGCTCGCCGACGCCGAGCGTGCGCGCGTACCGCCCGAAGCCGATGAGCGCCAGGTCGTCCCCGCGGAAGCGGGTCGAGATCAACTGGTGCAGAGCCAGAGCCGTCCGCTTCATGGGCAGCCAGCGGCCTTCCATGACCATGGAGAAGCTGGTGTCCACGAGGAGCGCGACGGCCGCGCGGCTGCGCGCCTCGGTCTCGGTGACCTCGATGTCCTTCGCGTCCAGCGCCACCGGGCCCGACTCGCCGGAGGCCGCCTGGCGGAGCACGCCGTTGAGCACGGTGCGGGTGGCGTCCCAGGGCTCGGTGTCGCCGAACCTCCACTCGCGGCTCGCGCCCGTGGCCTCGCCGGTGGCGCCGGCCCGCGCGGTGTTCCGCTCGCCCCCGCGAGAGGTCAGACGGTCCGCGACGTCCCGCAGGATCGACTGGCCCAGCTGCCGGATCGCCTTGGGCGACAGGCGCAGCGCGCCGTCGGGATCGCGGGAGAAGTAGCCCTGGTCCTTGAGCGCCTTCTCCAGCTCGGCGAGCGTCCGGGCGTCGGCGACGGCCTCGTCGCCGAGCTGCCGCTGCAGCGCCTCGAGGTCGATGTCGTCGAGCGCGGCACCGTTGTGCTGCTGGCTCAGTTGCTCCGCGAGGGACTCCAGGTCGGCGATGTCCTGCATGGCCTGCGTCGCATCCCCCAACCCCATCCCGGAATCGCCCTCGAACTCCTGGCTGCCGTACCAGTCCTCGCCGGGGCGGGCGTCCATGAGCTTGCCGGTCAGGTCGCTCAGCGCCTGGGAGAGCTGCGGCGAGCCGAAGGCCGCCTGCGACAGCTCCTCCAGTTCCGCGCGCTGCTCGGGGGTGAGGCTGTTGTAGAGCCGCTGGGCGGCGGCGGACCGCTGGGCCAGGGCGTCGATGAGCTCGTCGATGTTCCGCGGGTTCTCGGGGAAGTAGGCGCCGTGCTCGGCCATGAAGGCGTCGAAATCGTCCTGGGTGGCCTCGCCGGCGTTGTGCTTGTCCAGCAGGGTGTTCAGGTCGTCGAGCATCTTCTGGATCGCCGCGCGGTCCTCGTCGGTCGCGCCCTCGAGGGCCTGCTTGATCCCCGCGAACTGCTGGTCGAGGAGCTCGCGGCCGAGCAGGTCCCGGATCTCCTCGTACTTCTGCGCGGCCTCGGGCGAGCGCCACGCGTAGTCGCCCAGCTCGCGCACGGCCTGCGCCGCCGACGGCGGCAGGTTCGAGATCCGCATCTCCTGGAACCGGGCGTCGTCGTCCAGCGCCCGCGCGAGCTCCTTGCGCTCCGCGAGCACGGCCTCGTCGAGCAGCTTCTGCACGTCCTCGAAGGTCTTGCCGAGATTGTTGCGCTGCAACAACTCCTGTCGCCGGCGATTCGCCAGCTCCGCGAGCTTGTCCAGGCCCCGCCGGTTCTCGCCGCCGCGACGCAGGTACTCCTGCAGCGCGCGGCGCGGGGAGACGCCGCTCATCACGTCGCGGCCGATCTCGTCGAGCGCGTCCCGCAGGTCCACCGGCGGGGCCAGCGGATCGGGCCCGCCGGTGTAGCGGCGGTACCGGGCCAGATGCCCCCGCCGTCCCTCCCGCGAGCCTCTAGCCATAGACGGTCTGCCCCTCGTCGTCGGACTCCTTGCCGATCCGCCGGGCCAGGTACAGGCCCTCGAGCGCGAACTCTGCGGCCGCGGCCCGCTCCCCCGGCGACTCGGCCTCGAGCCGGCGGTAGACCTCGGCGAGCACGGGCACCTCGGGGAGGTTCTCCAGCAGCTCGGCGGCGGTCACGTCGTCGCCCGTGACGATCGGCCCGCCCGCCTCGATGGCCTCCACGAGCGGCCCCAGGTCGACGCCCAGCAGGTACTCGCTGATCGTCTCGGCGGTCGCGCGGCGCAGCAGGTGCACGAGCGTCGCGATCTCGCGGCCTTCCTCGCCCGCCTCGAACTCGACCTTGCCGCGCAGCACGTCGGGCACCGTCATCAGGTCGACGGGGCGCGCGACGGGCAGGTCCTCGCCGCCCACGGCCGCGCGGTGCAGCGCCGCCGCGGCGATGGTCTCCTGCGCCGCGATGGCGAACCGGGCGGAGACGCCGGACCGCTGGTCGACGGCGGGCGACTCGCGCAGCTCGCGGGTGAAGCGGGCCAGCACCTCGGTGAGGTACTGCGGCACGGACGCGACGACGTCGGCCTCCTGCTCGATGACCGCGACCTCGTCCTCGAGGTCGAGCGGGTAGTGCGTGCGGATCTCGGCGCCGAAGCGGTCCTTGAGCGGCGTGATGATGCGGCCGCGGTTGGTGTAGTCCTCGGGGTTGGCCGACGCGAGGAGCAGCACGTCGAGCGGGAGGCGCAGCGTGTAACCGCGCACCTGGATGTCGCGCTCCTCCATCACGTTGAGCATCGCGACCTGGATGCGTTCGGCCAGGTCGGGCAGCTCGTTGACCGCGACGATGCCGCGGTGCGCCCGCGGGATGAGGCCGAAGTGGATGGTCTCGGGATCGCCCAGGCTGCGGCCCTGCGCCACCTTGACGGGGTCCACGTCGCCGACCAGGTCGCCGACGGAGGTGTCCGGCGTCGCCAGCTTCTCCGAGTAGCGCTCGTCGCGGTGCTTCCACGCGACGGGCAGGTCGTCGCCCAGCTCCTGCGCGCGGCGGATCGAGGCGGGGGTGATCGGGTGGTACGGGTGCTCGCCGAGCTCGGCACCGTCGATCACGGGGGTCCACTCGTCGAGCAGGCCGACGATGGTGCGGATCAGGCGCGTCTTGCCCTGGCCGCGCTCGCCGAGCAGGACCACGTCGTGGCCGGCGAGGAGGGCGCGTTCGAGCTGCGGGATGACGGTGTCGTCGAAGCCCTGGATGCCGTCCCACGGGTCGGTGTCGGCGCGCAGCGCGGCGAGCAGGTTGTTGCGGAGCTCGTCCTTGATCCCGCGGTAGACGTGGCCGGAGGCCTTGAGTTCGCCGAGCGTGGCCGGGAGCTCGGCGGGCAGATCGGTGCGTACATCAGCGCGTGCAGTGCTCACGGAGACAACGCTACGCCGATCCGCCGCCCCCGCCCTAGCGAGTACGCCCGCAGCGAAACCGGGAATACGAAGCAGCTAGGCCTTCTTGGACCCGGGGAGGACGCCCGCGTCGATCACGGCCTTGCTGACCGGCCGCATCCGCTCGATGAGCCCCTCCGCGGCGTCCGTGAACGCGGCGCCGCTGACGGCGTCCGTGCCCGCCTCGATCTCGTCGTACAGGGCCATGCCCTCCGGGGTCAGACGGTGCGCCTCCGGCTCGCCCTCGACGAGGCCGCGCGCGGTGAGCCGGGCGACGGCCTCGCCCCACTGCTCCTCGCTCCAGCCGCGGGTGATGCGGAAGAACCGGCGGCCCATGACGCGGCGGCGGACCGCCGGGTCGGGGAGGTCGGCCTCGTGGAAGACGCCGGCCTCGAGGCCCGTGAGGCCGTGCCCGATGAGCTCTGCGAGGTGGTTGTCGCCGCGCCATTCGCGCAGGACGGAGACGTGGTGCCAGAGCGCGAGGGCGGGCGCATCGGGGACGGGCGACGCGGCCCACGCGGAGGCCAGCGCCCGGCCGGCCAACGGCAGCCCGTCGACGACGGTGCCGAATCCCTGAGCGAGCGCCTCGATCTCGGCGGGGTCGATGCCGGCGAGGATCGTGCCGTACTGCTCGGCGAGCATCGCGTAGCGGCGGTCGTCGATCTCGGCGAGCCCCGCCTGCAGCGCCTGCGACCAGCCGTTCTCGATGACGGTGGGCGAGAAGTTGTAGAACGCCGCGGTGACCACCGCGGCGTTGGCCTCACCCATCGGTGCCGCGCGGGCGCCGACGTAGAACGCGTGCTGGTCGATCCCGAGATCGCTGCACGCCTCCCGGATGCCGGGGTTGAAGTAGGCGACGACGTGGAAGGGCTCGACGGTCTCGTAGGCGCGACGGGCGAGGGCGGCTGTCTCCGACATGCCCTCACCCTGTCAGGGCGCGCGCCGGATGTCGACGGTGGGCTACTTGTAGAAGCCCTCGCGCAGGTTGATGCCGTGCTCGACCCAGGCCTTCATGGCGGCGAGCATGCCGGTCCAGCCCATGCAGTTGCCGAAGGCGCCCTTGGCGCCGGCCTCGGTGGCGGTCCACGCCGACTCGGTGATGGTGACGAGCGTGCGGGTGTCGCCGTCGATCGGGGCGAACTCGAAGGTCGTGGTGGTGTGGCCGTCGCCGGCGACGGCGTCCTCGGCCTCCCAGCGGATCACGATCTTCGAGTGCGGGTCCGCCTCGAGCACCTGCACGGGGAAGGCGCCGGGGAAGTCGGCGAAGTCCCAGGTGACCTCGGCGTTCGGCTCCAGCCGGCCGCGGGCGCCGCCGGTGGTGAAGTACTTGGACAGCTGCTCCGGGTCGGCGACGGCCTCGTAGACCTGTGCGGTGGGACGCGCCACGTAGCCGGAGACGGTGAAGGAGAGTTCGTTGAGTTCGGACATGTGATAAAACTACAACATGTCTACGAGCGATCGCAAGGGCTCCGCGGAACCCGCCGGCGACGAGGACGCGGACGACGCCGTGTTCAAGGCGCTCGCCAACGCCACGCGCCGCCGCATGCTGGACGTGCTCAAGGAGTCACCCCGCACCACCGGCGACCTGTGCGCGCAGTTCCCCGACCTGGATCGCACCACGGTGCTGCAGCACCTGCGCGTCCTCGAACGCGCGGAACTCGTGATCGGCCGGAAGGTAGGGCGCGAGCGTCACCTCACGCTGGCGCCCGTCCCCATCAAGCGCATCCACGACCGCTGGATCGGCGAGTACGCCCGCGCGGCGGTGTCCCTCCTCGACGACCTCACCCGCGACTGAACCGGCTGGCTGGGGGGGTGGCGGCCGCACAGGGAGACGTCGTCCCCCACGCGGCGTCGACGGGGCGCGCGCCACGTTCCCTCCCCCACCGGAAGCCGCTCGTTTCATGGGGGACGAACCCTCCCCCACGCGGCGTCGACCTCCCCCACGCCGCGTCGGCCTAGTCGAAGACGT